>NZ_JAWDIC010000004.1:300000-595842 GCF_032464895.1 Phycicoccus sp. M110.8 | reverse complement strand
TGCGCCCGGTTGAGCCGCCCGGCCACCTGCGCCGTGCGCGCCCACAGCTCGCGCTGCCGGGCACCGCGGGCCAGCGCGAGCGGGGTGGGAGACATAGCTCGATCGTACACCTGTTCGAACAGGGGTGCCATGGTTGTCCACCGCGAATTCGACTGTCGTGCAGTCGAATTCGCCGTCAACAGATCCAGCCCGGCGGTGACCCCGACGAGCGGGGCGTGAACAGCGACGCAGACCTGGTCGTGCCCCCGCCGGGCCATGGTGCACAGTGGGCGCGTGCACCTCCGCCCGGCCACCGACACCGACCTCGAGCGGCTCGTCGCCGTGCAGGCGGAAGGGTCGGTCGTCGCGCTGGCCGAGGTCTTTCCGCAGGCGACGCACCCGTTCCCCCACGAGGAGGTCCTCGACCGGTGGCGGGCCGAGCTGGCCGACCCGGACGTCGCCGCCTACGTCAGCACCGACGACCTCGGCCGCGTCACCGGTTTCGCGGCCCGCCGGCACGACGAGCTCCTCCACTTCGGGACCGCGATGCGCACGTGGGGCACCGGCCTGGCGACCGACCTGCACGACGCGCTGCTCGCCACCTACCCGGCGCACGTCGACCGGCTGTGGCTCACCGTCTTCGAGCAGAACCCGCGCGCGCGACGCTTCTGGGAGAAGCAGGGCTGGCGGCCCACCGGGCGCTCCTCCCGGACGATCTACCCGCCCCACCCGGTGCTGCTCGAGTACGACCTCAGGCTGCGGAGGTAGGGGAGGACGCGGACCCAGCCCCTTGCGGGCTGGGCGGCGCGGCGCTCAGGCGGGACGCCACCCGGCGATCACCGCACAGGCCGCGTTGGTCGCGTCGGCGAGCGTCCGGTCGGCACTGCGCTGGAGCCGCAGGAGCAGCGCATGACGCCGCCCCGCATCAGTGGCGGTCAGCGCCCCGTCGCCGGCGGCCAGCGCCACGTCGACGATCTGGCCCACGGTCCCGGCCAGGGCGATGACGCGCGCCGCGCGGCCCGGCATACCCGACGGCAGCCCCCACGCGCCGCCCAGGGCGGCGTCCGCGAGCTCCCGCGCGGCGGAGCCGGCGAACGGCTGCCCGCCGACCGCGTCGAACGCCTCGGTTGCCGTGAGCAGCTCCTCGCGCAGGTGGCGCTCGAGCTGGGAGGTGTCGAGCGCCTCGACCCGGTGCCGTGGCACCGGCGCGCTGTCGTATGCCGTCCAGTCGACCCGCGTGCCCGTGTCCAGACCGTCGCGGGCCCGGCCCGGGGTGTCGGCTCCGCGAGCCGTCGTGTCCGCACCGTAGGTGGACACCGTCGGGACCAGCATCCCGCCGATCCCCGGCACGAAGACGCACTCGCCGGCGGCTGCCGCCGCACCCTGCGCCTCCGCCGGTGCCTTCGGAACCCCCGTCAGGTCGCCCGCCGCGGGAAGGGCCACGAGCAGCGCCTGCTCGCCGAGGTCGCGCCACAGCGAGAGCCGGTCGAGGTCGCCGGCGACGTGGTCGACGTCCGGGGTGGCCAGGCGCATCGCGTCCTCGAGCCGCCCGCCGGCCGACCACACGTGCGTCGTCCACAACGCGAGGCGCACGGAAGCGGGTAGCTCGGGCATCTCGCCATGCTAAGCCGATAGGGTCGCGAGCCATGAGTGACGTCCTGGAGTTCGCCGGCGTCAGCGTCGTCCGTGGTTCGACCGTCCTGCTCGACGACATCACCTGGGAGGTCGAGGAGGGCCAGCGCTGGGTCGTGCTCGGCCCCAACGGCGCGGGCAAGACCACGCTCCTGCAGCTCGCCGCCGGCCGGATGCACCCGACCAGCGGCGTCGCGGGTGTCCTCGGGGAGGTCCTCGGCGCCGTCGACGTGTTCGAGCTCCGTCCGCGGATCGGCCTCGCGTCGGCCGCGCTGGCCGAGCGGATCCCGGCGCATGAGGCGGTCCACAACGTCGTCGTCACCGCCTCGTACGGCGTCGTCGGCCGCTGGCGAGAGGACTACGACACCCTCGACCACGTCCGGGCCTCCGAGCTCCTGGGTGCGCTGGGTGCCGAGCACCTCGCGGACCGGACCTTCGGCACCCTGTCCGAGGGCGAGCGCAAGCGCGTCCAGATCGCCCGTGCGCTCATGACCGACCCCGAGCTCATGCTCCTCGACGAGCCGGCTGCCGGGCTGGACCTCGGTGGTCGCGAGGACCTGGTCCGGCGGCTGGGCGAGCTCGCCGCCGACCTGGAGGCGCCGGCCCTCGTGCTGGTGACCCACCACGTCGAGGAGATCCCGCCGAACTTCACCGACGTGCTGCTCCTGCGCGAGGGCCGGATCGTCGCGCAGGGACCGGTCGAGATCACGCTGACGGCGCAGAACCTGTCGGAGACCTTCGGCATGCCGCTGGAGCTCGAGAAGCGGGGTGACCGGTATGCCGCGCGGCTGCGCACCGGCGCGGGAACGACCGGAGAGGCCGGAGCGTCCTAGGGTTTGGGAGCCGGTACAGGTGCCGGTTTCCGCGTGCGCGCTTGCTGAGCGCACCGGGTCGTCAGGAGGGGACGGATGAACTGGATCGGTGACAGCCCGTGGCTCGCGTGGCTGGGCGTGGCCCTGGTGCTGGGGGCGATCGAGGCCGCGACCGTGGACTTCGTCTTCGTGATGCTGGCCGCCGGGGCACTCGCCTCGGCGGTCGCCGCTGCGATGGGGGCAGGCTTCGCCCTGCAGATCGTCGTGGGCATCGTCGTCGCCGTCGTGCTCCTGCTGGTCGTGCGGCCCTACCTCAAGCGGAAGTTCAACGAGAACTACGCGGCGGACACCATCGGGGCGCGTGGGCTCGTCGGCCGCACGGCATACGTGCTGCAGACGGTGACCGACACCGAGGGGCGGGTGAAGCTCGGCGGCGAGACGTGGTCCGCGCGGGTCGCGGACGCGGCCGACCGGATCGCACCGGGTGAGCAGGTGCGTGTGGTGTCGATCCAGGGGGCGACCGCCTTCGTGGACCGGGTGTCCGACCAGCACGTGTCGGACAAGACAGGGGAGTGACAAGTGGACTTCAGTGCAGGCTTCATCGTCCTGGTGCTGCTGATCGTCTTCGCGGCGATCGTCATCATCAGGACGGTCCGGATCGTGCCGCAGCAGACGGCGCTGATCATCGAACGGCTGGGGCGCTACTCGCGCACCCTCGAGGGTGGCATCCACTTCCTCGTGCCGTTCGTGGACAAGGTGCGCGCGAACATCGACCTGCGCGAGCAGGTCGTCTCGTTCCCGCCGCAGCCGGTGATCACCAGTGACAACCTCGTCGTCAACATCGACACGGTCATCTACTACTCGGTCATCGACGCCAAGTCCGCCGTCTACGAGATCGCCAACTTCATCCAGGGCATCGAGCAGCTCACCGTCACCACGCTGCGCAACGTCATCGGCTCGCTCGACCTCGAGCAGACGCTGACCAGCCGCGACCAGATCAACGCCCAGCTGCGCGGCGTCCTCGACGAGGCGACCGGCAAGTGGGGCATCCGCGTCAACCGCGTCGAGCTCAAGGCCATCGACCCGCCCATCTCGGTGCAGGAGTCGATGGAGAAGCAGATGAAGGCCGAGCGCGACCGGCGTGCGGCGATCCTCAACGCCGAGGGCGTCAAGCAGTCGAACATCCTCACGGCCGAGGGCGAGAAGCAGAGCCAGATCCTGCGGGCCGAGGGCTCGGCCCAGGCCCGGATCCTCGAGGCCCAGGGCCAGGCGCGCGCGATCCAGCAGGTCTTCGACGCCATCCACCGGGGCAAGCCGACCCAGAAGCTGCTGGCCTACCAGTACCTGCAGGTCCTGCCGCAGATCGCCCGCGGCGACTCCAACAAGATGTGGATCATCCCGAGCGAGCTCACCGACGCCCTGCGCGGCATCGGCGGCGCGCTGGGCAAGGTCGACCAGGGCGGCCCCGACGGCTCCGACGACGAGCAGTGGGTCGACCCGGGCGACGAGCCCGACGTGTTCCAGGAGACGGCGCTGGAGGACCCGGCGCAGGCCCTCGCCGAGGCGCGTGGCCAGGCGGGCCGGGCGTCGCAGGAGGCGACCGAGCACGCGGCGCCGGTCCAGCGGGTGCAGCCCCCGATCGGCCGTCCCGCGGACGCCGTGCCCGAGCGTGAGCCGGGCACCGCCCCCGACGCCGCCATCGACCCGGCACCCGCGACCGGGATGCCCGCGGCGCCGCCGGTCCCCCCGACCGCGCCGCCGGTGGAGGGCACGGAGCCGCCGCGCCCCTGACCCGGGTCCCGCTCGGGTCCGTATGCCGTGTGCCGCCCCTCGACCTCGCGTCGAGCGGGCGGCACACCGCTGTCGGGTGGCCACATGGGGGACACCGTGTCCGGTTCGTCCTGGTGGTGGCTAGGGTGGCGCGGTGTCCGCCTTCGAAGCCCTCGGCATCCTCCTCGCGGGCATGGCTGCCGGCACCATCAACACGGTGGTCGGCTCCGGCACGCTCGTGACCTTCCCGACGCTGCTGTTCTTCGGCTACCCGCCCGTGGTCGCCAACGTGTCCAACACCGTCGGCCTCGTCGCGGGCGGGATCACCGGCGTCCACGGGTACCGCCACGAGCTCCGGGGGGCCGGTGCCACGCTGCGCCGCCTCGCTCCCGCCTCGTTCGTCGGGGGCGTGGTCGGCGCGGTGCTCCTGCTCGTCCTGCCGGCCAAGGCGTTCCAGGCGATCGTGCCGGTGCTCATCCTGCTGGGCCTGGTGCTGGTCGTCCTCGGCCCGCGGCTGCAGGCCCGGGCGCTGGCCCGGCACGAGGCCGGCATACCCCCCGCGCCGTGGCACGGCGCGGCGCTCGTCGGTGGCACCTTCGTGGCCGGCGTCTACGGCGGGTACTTCGGCGCGGCCCAGGGCGTCATCCTCATGGGCATCATGAGCGCCTTGTCGACCGACCCGATCCAGCGGCTCAACGGCTACAAGAACGTGCTGGCCACCATCGTCAACGCCGTCGCCGCGATCACCTTCATGCTCGTGGCCTGGGACCGGATCAGCTGGCCCGCCGCGCTGCTCGTGGGGGTCGGCGCGTTCGCCGGAGGGATCATCGGCGCCCGGGTGGGGCGCCGGCTGCCGCCCCTCGTCCTGCGGTCGTTCATCGTCCTCGTCGGCGTCGTCGGGATCGTCAAGATCGTCTGGTTCAGCTGATGGGCCCGCGGTGAGGCCGGCGCCCGGGCGGTGCGGCTGATGGACTGGGTGCCGGTCCTGCTGCTCGGGATCGCCCTGTTCGCAGGTGCGTTCGTGCAGTCCTCCATCGGCTTCGGGATGGCCGTCGTGGCCGCCCCGTTCGTGGTCCTCGTCGCGCCCGAGCTGATGCCGGGCAGCCTGCTCGTCACCAGCTTCGCCCTGCCGGTGGTGCAGCTGTCCCACGGCGTGCGCGACATCGCCTGGCGACCCCTCGGCTGGGCCCTGGGGGCGCGGTTGCTGCTCACGCCGCTCGGTGTGCTGCTCGTGGCCACGCTCTCGGTCCGGGCCATCTCCGTGGTGGTGGGGGTGCTGATCCTGGTCACGGTGGCGGCGTCGGTGTCGCGGCTGGACGTGCGTGCGACCCGCCCGAACGCCGCCGCGGCAGGAGCCGTGGCGGGCGTGTCCGGGACGGCGGCCTCGATCGGCGGCCCGTTCCTCGCGCTGGTCCTGCAGCACGAGCGCCCCGAGCGGCTGCGCTCGACGCTCGCGGCGTTCTTCCTCGTGGGGACGGGGATGGCCATCGGCGGCCTCGCGCTGGCCGGCGAGTTCACCAGCCACCAGCTCGTGTCCGGCCTGGTCTGGCTGCCCTTCCTCGGCCTCGGGTATGCCGCGGCCGCACCGGCCCGGGCGCGCCTGGACCGCGACCGGCTGCGCCGCATCGTCCTCGTCTTCTGCCTCGTGGCGGGCGCCAGTGTTATCGTCCGCGCGCTGGTGTCCTAGCCTGCCTGCGTGCCGACCGAGATCACCCGCGCCGACGACGAGCGGCTCGCCGACTACGTCGCCCTGACCGATGTGGCCCTGCGGCGACGCACCGAGCCGGAACGGGGCCTCTACATCGCGGAGTCGGAGAAGGTCATCCGGCGGGCGCTGACCGCCGGGCACCGCCCGCGCAGCTACCTCATGGCGAGGCGTTGGCTCACGGACCTGGCCGACATCGTCGAGCAGGCCGAGGCCGACGGGGTGCCGGTCTTCGTCGGCGAGCACGACGTCATCGAGCAGCTGACCGGCTTCCACCTGCACCGCGGCGCCCTGGCTGCCATGCAGCGGCCGGTGCTGCCCTCGCTGGAGTCCCTGCTGGAGGGCGCGCGCCGGGTCCTCGTCCTCGAGGACGTGGTCGACCACACCAACGTCGGCGCCGTGTTCAGGTCGGCGGCCGCCCTGGGCGTGGACGCCGTCCTGGTCACCCCACGGTGCGCGGACCCGTTGTACCGCAGGTCGATCCGTGTCTCGATGGGCACGGTCTTCCAGGTGCCGTGGACGCGGATCGAGCCGTGGCCGGCTGCCATCGCCGACCTGCAGGGGCAGGGCTTCACCGTGGCCACGCTCGCCCTCGCCGACGACGCGGTGTCCCTCGACGAGCTGGCAGCCAACCCGCCCGAGCGCCTCGCCCTGGTCCTGGGCACCGAGGGCGACGGGCTGTCGCACCACACGCTCGCGGCCGCCGACCTCACCGTGACGATCCCGATGGCCGGGGGAGTGGACTCCCTGAACGTGGCTGCGGCGGGCGCGGTGGCCGCGTGGGCCCTGCGCCCGCCGCAGCGGGACGGTTCCTGACCGGTCACCCCGGGGGGCGACCGGTCAGGTGCCGGTCACTTCGTGGAGTCGTTGTACGTCTTGGCCTGCGCCGCGACCGCGTCCGCGGCCTTGGTCATGGCCGCCTTGGGGTCGGCGCCGTTGAGGGCGGACTCCAGGCCGTCCTCGGAGGCCTTGCGGGCCTGCGGCATGACCCCGAGCAGGCAGCCCTGGGTGGCCGTGGTCAGCTTGGTGGAGTCGAGCTGCTGCACCGCGACGTCGAACAGCGGGTTGGCCTTGCGGTACTCGACGTCGACCGGCTGGTTCAGCGCACCCTTGGAGTTGGGGAAGTACCCGGTGCCCGTGTGCCAGGTGGCCTGGCTCTTGGGGCTGCTGAGGAACTTCACGAACTGCCAGGCGGCCTCCTTGTTGGCGTCCTTGTGGTTGACGCCGTTGATCCACAGGGAGGCACCGCCGATGATCGGGCCGCCGGTCTCGCCGGCCTTGACGTGCGGGTAGTTGGTCGCGCCGAGCTCCCAGCCGCCCGCCTTGGCGGCCTGGCTGTAGCCGCCGAGCTGGCCGGTGGACTCGAGGTTCATCGCGACCTGGCCCGACTTGAACGCCGCCTGGGCAGCCTTGGTGTCGCGGCCGGTGTTGGCGGCCAGGCCGTCCTTGACCATCTTCTGCCACCACGAGACGACCGCGAGGTCGGTGTCAGAGGCGAGGTTGACGCTCGTCGCGCGGCCGGTGCGGCCGTTGCCGTTGTTGCAGTACTCCTGGCCGCTGGTCGCCATGAACTGCTCGAGCAGCCAGCCGTAGATCGCGGCGCCGAAGCCGTAGTCGGCCGGGCCGCCGTTCTTCTTCGACAGCTTCTCCGCGGCGGTGCGGATCTCGTCGAGGCTCGTCGGCGGCTTGTTCGGGTCGAGGCCGGCCTTCGTGAACAGCGACTTGTTGATGTAGAGCAGCGGCATCGACGTGTTGAACGGCATCGAGTTCAGCTTCTTGTCGACCGAGTAGTAGCCGGTGATGTTCGGCTGCAGGTCGGAGACGTCGAGCTTGTCGCGGTCGATGAACGACTGCATCGGCACCGTCTGCTTGGCGTCGATCATGAACTGGGTGCCGATGTCGTAGATCTGGATGACGTCGGGCGTCGACTTGCTCTGGATCGCGGCCTTGTACTTGGTGATCGCGTCGTCGTACTTGCCGGCGTAGGTCGCCTTCACCTCGATCTTGCCCTTGTTCTGGTCGTTGAACTCCTTGACCAGCTGGGTGAGCACCTCGGCGTTCTTGCCGTCCATGGCGTGCCAGAACGACACCGTCGTGACGCCCTTGGCATCCTTGAGGACGTCCGCCTTCGGGGCTCCGGCGCCGTCCGAGGACGAACCGTCGCCCCCGCCGCAGGCGGCGAGGACCAGGGACGTCGCGAGCACGCCAGCGGGCACGGCATACCGGAGCCCCCTGGGTCGCGTCGTGGCTGTCTTGCTTCTCAACACGTCGACCACTCCTTGTTGACTACGTGACCGTGCACCACGTGGCGGTGCACTACTTGACTGCACCCGCGGTGAGCCCGCGGACGATGAAGCGCTGCCCGAAGATGACGAGCAGCAGGGTCGGGAAGAGGGCGAGCATCACGCCCGCGAGCACCATGCCGGGGCTGTCGCTGTCGGACGACTGCAGCTGGCCGATGCCGATCTGGATGGTCTGGTGGCGCGGGTCCTCCGTGGCCAGCAGCGGCCAGAAGTACATGTTCCAGGCCGACAGGGCCGACCAGATGCCGAGGGCGGCCAGGCTCGGCCGGCTCAGCGGGGTGAGGATCGAGACCAGGAAGCGCAGGTGCCCGGCACCGTCGACGCGCGCTGCGTCGCGCAGCTCGGTCGGGAACGACAGGAACGACTGCCGCATGAGGAAGGTCCCGAAGCCGGTCGCGAGGAACGGCAGGGTCAGGCCGGCGACGGTGTCCTTGAGCCCCAGGCTCGAGATGAGCAGGTAGTTGGGGATGATGATCGACTCGAAGGGGATCATCATCGTCGACAGGAACACCCCGAACCAGAACCCGCGCCAGCGCAGCGGCAGGAACACGAACGCGTACGCGGCGAGGACGCTGGTGACGAGCTGGCCCAGGGTGATCCCGATGGTCTGCAGCACGCTGGTGAGGTACTGGCTGCCCAGCGGGATGATGTCCAGGGCCTTGCCGTAGTTGTCGGGGTGCAGCCCGTGGACCGGCCACAGCGCCGGCGGGAAGCTGTTGGTGTCGCGCTCGCCCATGACCGACCCGACCAGCCCGTAGTAGACCGGGAACAGCAGGACGACGATCATCAGCGCCAGGACGACGTAGGTCGGCCACGCGGTGGCCCGGCGGCCGGTCCTCATCGGTAGAACACCTTCCGCTCGAGCACGCCGAACTGCAGCGCGGTGATGACCAGCACGACGAGGAGCAGCACCATCGCCTGCGCCGACGCGTAGCCGTAGTTGGAGTTGTTGTTGGCGAAGGCCTGCTCGTAGATCGAGTACACGAGCGTGGTGGTGCGCCCCTCGGGTCCGCCGACGGTGAGGATCTTGATCTGCCCGAAGCTCTGCAGCGAGTGGATCGTGCCGGCGACGACGAGGAAGAACAGCTGCGGCGTGATGAGCGGCATGATGATTGAGCGCTGCAGCCGCAGCCCCGAGGCGCCGTCGAGGCGGGCGGCCTCGATGACGTCGTCGGGCAGCGCGCCGAGGCCGGCCGAGATGACGAGCAGGTTGTAGCCGACCTGCATCCACACCGTGGCCGCGGACACCGACCAGAGCGCGAGGTCGGGGTCGGTGAGCCAGTGCACCTTGTCGACGCCGACGTGCGACAGCAGCCCGTTGAGGACGCCGCTGGCCGGGTTGTAGAGGACCCCGAAGATCACCGAGGCGGTCGCGACCGAGAACGCGAACGGCAGCGCGAAGGCGGTGCGGAAGAAGCGGACGCCCCGGATCCGGCTCTGCAGCAGGAGGCCGAGGAACAGCGCGATCGCGATGCTCGGCAGGACGGTGAGGACCGTGAAGGCGAAGGTCACCCACAGGACCTTGAGGAAGTCCTCGTCCGAGAAGAGCTTGGAGTAGTTGACGAATCCGACGAAGCCGCTGGGGTTGCCGAGGATGTCGGTGCCCTGGACGGACAGCAGCACCGACTTCACCAGCGGCCAGAAGATGAAGACGCCGAAGACGGCCAGGGCGGGCAGCAGGTAGGCCAGCGCCAGCCACGAGCCCCTGCCCCGGCCCTTCCCGGCGACAGTGGTGGGGACGGTCATGGCGCGACCCTATAGTCCGAGTTGGGGCTTTGTTGCCCACGGGTCCCGTGTCGTGTGGTTTTGCTCCCTGTGCTCGGTTTGCCCGGGAGCCCCGGGTCAGCCGACGAGGCGGTCCAGCAGCGCCTGCAGGGTCCCGGCCGGGTCGGTCGTCAGGCCGCCGTGGACGGGACCGGGCTGCACCACGGTGCTGCGCGGGGCGCTCAACCAGCCGAACCTGCGCCCGAGGCCGCCGAGGGACGGCAGCCCGCCCCCGGTCTCGCCCCGGCACACCCGGCACACGGTGTCGAGCGACGCCCCGACGGCGCCGAGGTCCAGGGTCGGCGCGAATGCCCGGAGGCGGTCCTCGTCCAGCCGCCAGGCGGCCTCGAGGTAGTCGGCGGCCTGGCTGTAGACGACGACGCCAACGTTGACGAACTCCTCGCGCTGCACCTCGGGGACGCAGCGCAGGACGACGTACTGGTAGCCGACGGGGGCCGTGCCACGGGTCGTGGCTGGGGTCGTGCCGGTGGTCATGCCGCACCTCCCGGGAGCCAGGCCGCGGGGTTGGCGACGCGGGCGAGCAGGTGCTCGCGGTATGCCGTGCGCACGGCCTCCGCGTCGTCGAGCCCGGGCGACGGTTCGAGCCACTCGTCGGGCACGGCCGCCGTCACGTCACGCAGCAGGGCGTCGGTCACCTGGGGGGCGAGGCGCTCGTGGGCCGCTCGCACGTCGGACGCGACGTCGCGCAGGACGTGCTGGTCGGCGTCGTAGGCCTGGGCGGCGAACCGGGCGGGGTCCGCGCCGCGGCTGGGCCACCCGTGGTGGAAGTACAGGGCGGCACCGTGGTCGATGAGCCACGGATCGCGGTGCCAGACCAGCAGGTTGGGGTTGCTCCAGGTGCGGTCGACGTTGGCCGTGAGGGCGTCGAGCCACAGGATGTCGGCGGCGGTGTCGGGTGCGGGCGGCCGCGACCCGTCGTAGCCGAAGGAGCCGGGGAGGAAGTCGACGCCGAGGTTGTGCCCGAGGCTGGCCGTGAGCAGGTCCTGGACCTCCTCGTCGGCCTCGTACTTGGCGATGGGTGCCTGCAGGTCCACGACGGCCAGGCGCGGCACCCGCATACCGAGCGCCCGCGCCAGCTCACCGACGAGGACCTCGGCGACGAGCACCTTGAGCCCCTGGCCAGCGCCGCGGAACTTCAGGACGTAGGTGCCGAAGTCGTCGGCCTCGACGATCCCGGGCAGCGAGCCACCCTCCCGCAGGGGGGTGACGTACCGCGTCGCGGTGATGAGCTCGAGCACGGCGCCAGCCTAGGGTGCGTGGCGCCGTGCCCGATGTGGGAGGTCGGCTCAGGCGTCGCCGACGGTGACGGCCTCCGCCTCGAGCGGGCTGTCCGCCGGCTCGGCCCCGTGGCCGGGCTGGGCGTCCACCGCATTGAGGTAGGGCAGGGCGGTGAGCAGCACGAGGACGGCGAGGACCACGGCCCCCGCGCCGATCCAGAACGGGACGTTCGCGGCCCGCTCGCCGATCTTCCCTGCGAGCCAGGGGGCGACGGCGCCGCCGCCGAACCGCACGAAGCTGTATGCCGCGGACGCGACGCCGCGCTCCACCGGCGACACCTTCATGACGGTCTCGGTGATGAGCGTGTTGTTCACGCCGAGGAACGCGCCGGCGAGGATGACGCCGACGACCAGCACCGGCTTGTGCTCGGTGCCAAGGGCCATGCCGGCCAGCACGAGGGCGAAGCCGAGCAGGGCGCCGACCACGCCGGGCACCGTGCCGAAGCGGCGCTGCAGCCGGGGGGCGACGACGACGGACGTGAAGGCCAGCAGGACGCCCCAGCCGAAGAAGATGAGGCCGACCTGGTGGGCACCCATGCCCAGCGGGAACGGCGTCCAGGCCAGGAGGGTGAAGAAGCCGAAGTTGTAGAGCAGGGCGGTGATGCCGACGGTGAGCAGGCCGCGGTGGCCGAGGGCGCGCAGCGGTGCGCTGATGCTGCTGCGCTTCGCCGGGGCGGGGGTCGGCGGGAGGGTCGCCAGGATCGCGACGAGGGCGATGAGCATGAGGCCGGAGACGCCCCAGAAGGGCCAGCGCCACGAGTGGCCGCCGAGCCAGCCGCCGAGGAGGGGGCCGGTCGCGATGCCGACCCCGAGCGCGGCTTCGTAGAGGATGATCGCCTGGCCCACGGAGCCGCGGGCCGCGTTGACGATGGTGGCCAGGGCCGTCGCGATGAACAGGGCGTTGCCCAGGCCCCACACGGCGCGGAAGGCGACGATGCCGTTGACGCTGTCCTGGGCCCCGGCGAGGCCCGCGCCGATGATGATGATGAGCAGGCCGATCAGCAGGGTGCGCTTGGCCCCGACGCGGCTGGAGACCCAGCCGGTGCCGAGCATGGCGACGCCCATGACGGCCATGTAGCTGGTGAACAGCAGCGACACCTGGGACGCGCTGGCGCCGAGGTCGTCGGCGATGGGCTTGAGGATGGGGTCGACGAGGCCGATGCCCATGAACGCGATGACGCAGGCGAAGGCCACGGACCAGACTGTCTTGGGTTGACGCCACATGACGGGGTCAGGCTTCCTCTCGGGTGGGGGCGGGGGAGTGGTGCGGGGTGGCCGCTCGGTCCAGCAGGTCCTCGAGCACGGTGACCGCGTCGCGCAGCCGGGCGAGCTCGGTCTCGTCGAGGGCGCCGAGGGTCGGGGCGAGGACCGCGGCCCGGGCCCGGCGCACGTCGGCGAGCGCCTCGTGGCCGGCCGGCGTGATCGAGACCAGCGTGGCGCGGGCGTCGGAGGGGTCCGGGTCGCGCCGTGCCCAGCCCTGCGCCTCGAGGCGGTGCACCCCGGCGGTCGTCGTGGGCTGGCTGCTGTGGTCGATCTCGGCGAGCTCGCTGACCCGGCAGGGGCCCCACTCGTCGAGCAGGGACAGCAGCCGGGCCTGGGCGACCGGGATGTCGAACGAGGCGTACCGCGACGCCCACCGGGTCAGCCGCGCTGCGGCTCGCAGCACGTCGTTGCCGGGGTCGTCATGGTTGCTCACGGCAACCACTTTACATAGGGAACCTATGCAATGTCGAATCAGCCGGATCGGTCGAATCAGCCCGCAGGGCGCGCACCGTGTCGACGGTGTCGGCCTCCTCGGCCGTCTTGTCGTCGCGGTAGCGCAGCACCCGGGCGAACCGCAGTGCCATGCCGCCGGGGTAGCGCGAGGAGGTCTGGATGCCGTCGAACGCGATCTCGACGACCTGCTCGGGCCGCACCGGGACGACCCAGCCGTCGGTGCCGTCGGTGGCCAGCTCGGTGAAGCGCTCGGTCTGCCACTGCAGCATCTCGTCGGTCATGCCCTTGAACGTCTTGCGTGCAACCTTGTGACCCATGCTCCAGGCATGACCACTCGCGCCTACGCTTGTCAGCGGCGAATCTGTGGGCGCGGCGCTCGGCTCCTGGCTCACGGCGACTGGTCTTGTTGGACGACGGGGCTGTGATGGTCCTCCGCGACGACGCGCTTAACGCAGACGCAGTTCGCGCCCTTATGGGTCGGCGACAGTAACCTCTCGGTTCGTGGACCTAGTGCGCGAACTCATCCCCCTGCTATCAATCCTCGTAACTGCGGCGGCGGGCTGGCTTGCGGGACGCGGCTCGTGGAACCGGCTAGAGCGGGCTCTGGCGCTGTATGAGCGCATGCCGGACTCTGTCCGGCCCGACTTTGAGGAACTGGTACGGAGGCGCGCCCGCCGAATCCGTCGTGCGGACGCGGTCCCTGTGTGGGCGCTGGTCCTTCTGGTCGTCGCCTTCGTTTGCTACTTCGCTCGCGACGGGCTGCAGGTCTGGGCCGCAAGCGCGGTCCCGGGATACGGCGCGAGCACGGAGGAGTACGAGGCGGCGTACGAGCGGGTCGACCTCTTAGAGTGGATCGGTCGCATCGTCACCGGCGTCGGTGTGGTGGCCGTAACGGTGGGCATCCTGGCTCTTGTCATGACGCTCGCGCCACTCACGGCCAAGCCTCTGAGACGTTCGTGGAAGCGCATCTCACGGTTGATAGTTGAGGGGCATCACGTGCGCGAGCCGATCGAAAACCCGCCACCCCACGAGCCTAGTCAAGGCCCGGCGGATCGATCGCGCTCGTCAGGTCTTCCACGCGAATGAATTGGCCATCGGCCGGGCACAGCCTGGTCGACCTCGGCAAGGCCAACCTCCCCAAGGAGAAGACGGCACGATCGGCTCGTGGGAGTAGTCCCTGCACGGCCCCTATGGTGTCGGCCTCCTCGGCGGTCTTGTCGTCGCGGTAGCGCAGGACGCGCGCGAACCGCAGGGCGACACCGCCGGGGTAGCGCGAGGAGCGCTGGAGCCCCCGTCGAGGGCGATCTCGACGACCTGCTCGGGCCGGGCCTCCACGACGTAGCCGGAGGTGTCGTGGACCGCGAGCTCGGCGAACCGCTGCGTCTGCCAGCGGCAGCATCTCGTCGGTCATCCCTTTTGGGGGTCTTACGAGTCCGAGATCACGAACGACCGGTAGGGCTCCTGGTGCTATCGGGTGTCCGCGTGTGTGCGACGCGCCCGCCAACTAGTCAATCGCTCATCCAGGATGGGCTGGCGAAATGTGCGTACAGAAATACAGAATCTGTGAGATCCTCTGTACCTATCCACTAGGGGGAAACGTGGCGCAGGCGGAACTCGATCAGTTGCTGGAGCGGATGCCGGCGATCGCAGAGGCAGTCGAGAAGTTCACTTCCGAGGCTATCCAGAGTCAGGTGCTGGAAGCGCTGATCGGCGCGTTCAAGGTGGGGGCGCGCTCGGGCGACGGCGAGGTCGGGGACGACGGATTTGAGTCCGGTGACAGCCATGAGAGTCAGGCGGACACGGGTACCACCACCGAGCGTGCCGCCGCCGTTCCGGCCGCGAACGGCACGGGCACGAGCGCCCCGAAGCGCACAGCACGTAAGTCTGGGGGTTCTCGGGCGAAGCAGTCGTTCTCTCTCGACAAGGACCTGGACATGGTCCGGGGCGGCTCGAAGAGCCTGAAGGATTTTGTCGGTGAGAAGCAGCCAAAGACCGTGCTCGACAAGGTGCTTATTTCCGTCTACTGGCTCACTCGGATTCTGGAAGGCGATCAGCCGGCCACGCTCGACCGTGTGTACACCTGCTTCAAGCACATGGAGTGGCCCATCCCTAGCGATCTGGCAAACACCGCTCAGCAGGCGGGCGTCAAGGGTTGGCTCGATAGTCGTAAGCGCGACGACATCAAGGTGGTCATTGGGGGCGAGAACCGGGTCGAGCACGAACTGCCCGCGGAGCCGAAGAAGTGACCCAGCCGACTCTTCTTGAGTTTCTCAGCCCGGTACTAGGTGGATCGCGTCGTGACATCTGCCTCGCCGCGATGCTGTATCTGAAGCACGCGCCCGAGGGGATCATGGCGTCGGAGCTGAAGCAGTCGCTCATTAGCGCACGAGTCCCGAAGGCAAAGCAGTTCAACGTCGCAGACGTTCTCGCGAAGGCTGGGGCGCTGGTCAAGGTTGAACCCGGCACTCGACCAAACCGCTGGTCGCTCACAACGTCTGGCGAGACCCACGTCGCGGACTTGTTGGGACTCCACGCGCCACAGCCGGAAGCGATCAACGCCGCCGATGGTCTGACCGCCTTGCTGGGACGCATCGGCGACGAGGTCATAGAGGGCTACGTCGAGGAGGCCCTGACTTGCTATCAGGTTGACGCACGGCGCGCCGCTGTGGTCTTCCTTTGGTCTGGAGCGATCCGACACCTTCAGCAAGCGGCCCTTGCGTACGGAACGTCTGTGGTCAACCAAGCGATTCAGAAGCACGACCAGCGATCGAAGCCTGTCTCTAAGATCGAGGACTTCTCTGGGGTCAAGGACGTCACTCAACTGCTCGCCTTCAGGGAAGTCGGTCTGCTCGACAAAGGCGAGTGGCAGACCCTTCAGGAGGGTTTGGATCTCCGGAACCGGTGTGGCCACCCGACCCGGTATCGACCGGGCGCCGCCAAGGTCGCTGCTTTTATCGAGGACATCATCAGCATCGTGTTCTAGTTCGCGTTCAGGCGACTCGCAGGGGGAAGCCGACGTTGAATCCCATGCCCGAGCGGTCCGGTCAAGAGACAGGCGCCTGCATAGCGTGTAACGCCCTAGCGTCTCTCCGGGGCCGAGTAGCGGGGAGCGTCTCGAGCCGCCTTCCGGAGGCTTCCGTGGGCCGTCCGGCGCTGTTCGAGCGCTCGGCTTGGGCGAATGACTAGGGTCGCTGGCCTCCCAGATACGACCGAACTGTGTCGATCGTGTCGGCTTGATCTGGTCCCTTGTCATCCCGATAGCGGACAACTCGAGCGAAGCGGAGAGCGGCGCCACCCTGGTAACGGCTCGACCGCTGAACGCCGTCGAAGGCGATCTCGACGACCTGCTCCGGCCTGACGTGAACGACGTGGCCGTCGCGATGCGTCTGGAGTTCGAGGAAGCGCTCCGTTTGCCACGCGAGCGTCTCGTCAGTCATGCCCTTGAACGTTTTCCCAACCATCGTCCAACCGGGTTCGTAATGACCCTGCAGAGTCTTGCCGAGCATGACGAACCCGCCGGACTCCGGGTCGCGGGCGCCGAGGTGGATGTTGGAGAGCCAGCCCTTGCGGCGGCCGCTGCCCCACTCGACGGCCAGCACCACGAGGTCCAGGGTGTGCCGGGGCTTGACCTTGACCCAGCCGGCACCCCGCCGGCCGGCGGCGTAGGGGGCGTCGGTCGACTTCAGCACGACGCCCTCGTGGCCCTCGGAGACGAGTCGGGTGAAGAACTCCCGCGCCTCCTCGTCAGACCCCGCCAGCACCCGAGGCACCAGCGTCCCGGCCGGCACGAGGGCTGCCAGCCGCTCGAGCCGCTCGGCGGCCGGCAGGTCGAGCAGGTCCTCGCCGTCGACGTGCAGCAGGTCGAAGAAGTACGACGACACCGGCACCTGCGCCCGCAGCGTCTCCACGCTCGTGCTGCTCATGGTCCGCGAGGCCGTCTCCTGGAAGGGCCGCGGCCTGCCCCGCTCGTCCAGGGCGATGGCCTCGCCGTCGACGACGACGCGTCCGGCCGGCAGCGCCCGTACGACCTCCACCACCTCCGGCAGCCGGTCGGTGATGTCGTCGAGCGAGCGCGTGAACAGGCGCACGTCGTCGCCGTCCTTGTGCGCCTGCAGCCGTATGCCGTCGAGCTTGCCGTCGACGAACGCGTGCCCGTCCTCGCCCGCCACCTGCTCCCACCCGGCGTCCACGTCCGGGGCCGAGGCGGCCAGCATTGGCCGCACCGGGCGCCCCACCTCGAGGCCGATCTCCTCCAGCGCCGGGACACCCCCGGACAGCGCGGCCACCGCGACCGGCGCGGCGTACCCGGCCAGCATCGTGGCGCGGCGCACAGCGGCCTCGGGCACCTCGGCGGCGGCGGCGATGGCCTGGAGCATGACCCCGTCGAGCGCACCCTGCCGCACCTGACCCGTGATGAGCGCCCGGAGGTACTCCTGCTCGGGGGCGGTGAGGCGGCCGAACAGTTCGGCCACCGCCGCGCGGCGCTGTGCGGCCGAGCCGCTGCCCGACAGCGACGCGAGGCGGCTCAGGGCCTCGTCGACCTCGCCGACGGTCGCGGTGGCCTCGGACGCCGGCTCGGGCAGGTCGGTCAGGCCACGCCAGCTGACGCCGACCCGGCGCTGGGGCAGGACGCCGGAGAGGTACGCGGCGACGGTGCCGGCCTCGTCGGGACCGGCCGCGCGCAGGGCGTCCGCGACGGCGGCGGTCTTGGCCAGCCGCGACCGCGTTGCGGCAGCGGCGGCGGAGGCAGCGACGACGTCGGCGAGCAGCACGTGCCGAGGCTAACCGCGGTCGCCGACAGCCGCCGGGCAGCCGCCGCTGGGGAACGCCCCTGCGCAGTGTGGCCGGGAAGCCGGGTCAGGCCTTGCCGAGGATCGTCTCCAGCTCGACCGACTCCAGGCCGTGGGCGTCACCGACCGGCCCGTTGGTGACGGCCCCGTCGTGCGTGTTGAGGCCGAGCGCCAGCGGGCGGTTGACGCGCAGGGCGTCGCGCCAGCCCCGGTTGGCCAGCTCCACGGCATACGGGAGGGTCACGTTGGTGAGGGCGTAGGTGCTCGTGTGCGGCACGGCACCGGGCATGTTGGCGACGCAGTAGAAGACCGAGTTGTGCACCTCGTACGTCGGGTCGTCGTGCGTCGTGGGCCGGGAGTCCTCGAAGCAGCCGCCCTGGTCGATCGAGATGTCGACCAGGACCGAGCCCGGCTTCATCCGCGAGACCTGCTCGTTGGTGACGAGCTTGGGGGCCTTGGCACCGGGGACGAGGACCGCGCCGATGACGAGGTCGGCGTCGCTGATGGCGCGCTCGATCTCGTAGGTGTTCGACGCGACGGTCTGGCAGTGACCCTGGTAGACGAAGTCGGCGTGCCGCAGCTTGGCGATGTCGCGGTCGAGCAGCAGCACCTCGGCCTGCATGCCGAGCGCGATCGCCGCGGCGTTCATCCCCGACACACCGGCGCCGATGACGACGACCTTGGCGGCGTAGACGCCGCTGACGCCGCCCATGAGGATGCCGCGACCACCCTGCGCCCGCATCAGGGTGTGCGCGCCGACCTGCGGCGCAAGGCGGCCCGCGACCTCGGACATGGGTGCCAGGAGGGGGAGCGTGCGGTCGGGCAGCTCGACCGTCTCGTAGGCGATGCCGGTGACCTTGCGGCGCAGCAGCTCCTCGGTGAGCGGCTTGTCGGCGGCGAGGTGGAGGTAGGTGAAGAGCGTCTGCCCCTCGCGCATCCGGGCGTACTCCTGCTCGATCGGCTCCTTCACCTTGAGGATGAGGTCACCGGTCTCCCAGACCTTGTCGGCGGTGTCGAGGATCGTCGCCCCCGCTGCGACGTAGTCCTCGTCGAGGATCGAGGAGCCGACCCCGGCCTCCCGCTCGACGTACACCTCGTGCCCGTGCCGCACGAGCTCATGGACCCCCGAGGGCGTGATGGCCACGCGGTACTCGTTGTTCTTGACCTCGCGGGGAATGCCGACCTTCATCGAGCTGCCTCCTGGATCGCCGTGGTCCTCGAACAATGCAGGACGCGCGGCGATCTGCCAACCACCGAAAGGGGGACGGGACGGCTCCCGGTGCCGGAGGCCGGTCCGGTCGGGAGTTCGCCGTCAGGAGGCGATGGTGCCGGAGTGCAGCAGGGCGCCGACGAGGGCGGTCCGCCACGGCAGCGGAGGACGGTCCGGGGTGCGGCACGACGCGCTGCCGCAGTCGCAGACCCAGATCCATCCCCGCGCGCCGCGCAGGACACGAGGGTGGTGGCCCTGGCCGCGGTGCAGAGTTCGTGTGCTCACGGACACCGACGCTAGGACCGTGGAGCGTCCGCGGTTCGCGGACGCGCCGCAGGTCGTCCGACCTCGGGCCGGAAATGGTCCGAACGGGTGAGCAGTGGGTGAAGTCGGGCGCCGTCAGGGCGGCACCGGTCGCCTCAGGAGCCGGCGGGACGCCTCAGCTGCGGCCCCACCCCGTCGACCTCGTATGCCGCGTCGCGGCTCCCCACCTTGCGCGCCGTCGCGAGGTGGCCGCCGAGGTAGGCCCCGACGCTCGCGACCGACGTGGCGGCGAGGCCGGCGGCCACGCCCGCCTTGTGCCGGCCGCTGCGCCGCAGCCCCCACGACACGGCATACATAGCGGTCGCGGCGGCGTTCGAGGCTGCGTGGACCGCACCCACCCGCCGTTCCGGGTTGCTCGTCCCACGCCACTCGGCCAGGCCGGTCACGGCGGTCGGCAGGGCGCTGAGCACCCCCCACCCCACGAGGGCGCGGCTGGCGTCCGCGGACCGGCCGCGGCGCAGGAGGTCCAGGCTCGCGGAGGAGGTCCAGAACCCGATGGCGACGTCGGTGAGCACGGGGTGCACGGCGTGACCCGAGCCCCGGCCCAGCAGGAGTCCGCGCAGGGGCTCGCGACCCAACGGACGGGAGAGCGCGTCGAGGAGGTCGGAGAGGGAGTCGGCACCGTCCCAGGCCTCGAGCCGCTGCAGGGTGCGGACGAGGGGAGGGGCGGTGCCGACGGTCGTGGGGGTGGCGTCCGGCAGTGGGGCTCGCGTCGTCATGACGGGGCCGTACCCACCGCAGCGGTGGGCGACACCCCGGTCAGCCCACGGGCCTGCCCAGGCCGGGCCCGACGACGGTGCTCAGCGAGCGGCCCCACGTCCTGGCCCGGTCGAGCTCGCTGTCGACCAGGGGACCCTGGGTGCCGGTCACCCAGAACGACACGGGGCGCGTCGCCACGCTGCGGTGCTGTCGCCGCACCAGGGCTGCTGCGCGCCGGGCTGCGGAGCCGGGGACCCGCGGACGGTTGACCCGCGTGTCGAAGAAGGCGAAGGGCGGGGTGTGCCGCTCCTCGGCGAGCGACTCCAGCCACTCCCGCACGCCCCTGGTGGTGACGAGGGCCCCCTCGCCGAGCTGACGCTGGGCGTCGGCGCGGGTCGAGGGCCTGCTCAGCCCGAACGCGTGGGTCGGGCCGCCCACCACGAGCAGGTCGACGCCGATGAGGTCGGGCGGCACGGTGTCGACGGGGTACTGCTCGACCCAGGCCCAGTCGCGCAGCCCCTCCGCAACCGCGCCGGCCACCGCCCTGGTGTTCCCGAACATGGACTCGTACACGACCCACACCGTGACCATCTCTGCCTCCCGAGACCTGTGCCTGCCCTGCCCATGCTGGGCGGGCCTGCGGCCGGGGCCGAGGGCACAAGGTCCCTGCGGGACAGGTCCGCCGGCCGGGACCAACGACCTAGGCGGCGGGCGACGGTCGCCGTCATGGTGAGGGCATGCGCAGCGGGAGCACCGTCCACGAGGCGGGTCGGGCGCCGGTCGTCGTCGGTTACGACGGCTCGGCCGGCAGCCGCCGAGCCGTGCGGTGGGCCGCGCACGAGGCGGCGGCCCGGGGCACCGGTCTGCGGGTGGTCGTCGCCGCGGACGACCCGGGCGTGCCCGGCACCCGCCGGACCGCCACCCGGCTGGCCCCCCTGAGGCTCGGCGACGGCCACGAGGCGTTGGCCGAGGCCGTGGCGCTGGCCGAGGCCTGCAGCCGCGGCGTCACCCGTGGTGGCCTGGTCCGCAGTGGCCAACCCGGCGGCGTGCTCGTCGACCAGTCGCACACGGCCCAGCTCGTCGTGGTGGGCTGCCGCGGTCGTACGGCGCTGCCCGCCTCGGAGTCCTCGACGTCCCTCATCACCGCCTCGCGGGCCGCCTGTCCCGTGGTGGTGGTGCGGGGCCGGGTCGACGCGCCGACCCTGGACCCCGTCGTGGTGGGGGTGGGCGTCGGGGAGCCGGTCGCGACGACCGTGGCGTATGCCGCGGGCATCGCGACCCGGGCGCCGTCGCCCCTGGTGCTCGCCTGCGGCTGGTCGCAGGACGCCGGCAGCCTGAGCCGGGTGCCCCGGCCCGTCCCCGACCGGTCCGGTTCGCTGGCCACTGTCGTCCGCGACGTCCAGGCCCAGGCCGGGCGTTCGCTCCAGCGCGCCGCCGAGCTGGCCCACCGGCTGGCGCCCGGGGTGTCGGTGCGGACCGAGCTGCTCGACACCCGGGCCGAGCGGGCCCTCGAGGGGCTGTCGTGGGGCGCGAGCCTGGTCGTGGTCGGCCGGGGTGGCACCGGTCCCTTCCCCGGGCTGCCCCTCGGTCGGGTGACCCGGTCGGTGCTCGAGCACGCGGGCTGCCCGGTGGTGGTCGTGCCCCCCGAACCACGTGAGGACGAACCACGTGAGGACGGCGCCCGGGCCTGACGCGGGTCACGCGGTCGATCAGCTCTCGGGCGACCGGCTCTCGGGCTCACCGCCGTCGACCCGGGACGTGGACGGGACCACGAGCAGGGGACAGGGCGCCAGGTGCAGCAGGCGGGTACCCACCGATCCCAGCAGCAGACCGGCGAAGCCGCCGCGGCCCCGACTGCCCACGACGAGCAGCTGGGCCTCCCGGGCCTCGTCGCAGAGCACCGGCACCGCCTGGCCCCGCACGAGCCGGGGCCGCACCTCGACGTCCGGGTAGCGCTCCTGCCACCCGCTCAGCATCTCGGCCAGGACGACGTGCTGGGCGTCCGCGAGCTCACCCCAGTCACCGGCCCACTCCGGCTCGGTGGCGAGCGGGTCCGGCGGCTCCCACCACCACGCGTGGACCGCGACCAGCGGCACACCGCGCTCGGACGCCTCGGTGAAGGCCGCGTCCAGCGCCGGCTCCGCGTGCGGGTCGGGGTCGACCCCGACGACCACGAGGCCGCGGGGCTGCGCCACCGCCCCGCGCGGGACGACGAGCACCGGGCACCGGGCGTGCGCGGCCACCTGGTGGGTCGTGGCGCCCAGCACGGCCGCCGTGAGGGGGCGGAGCCGACCGGCACCCAGCACCACGCGGTAGGCGTCGCGACTCCCCTCGACGAGGGCGGATGCCGCGCCGCCGACGACCGTCTCGGCGGTGACCTCCCGCGGGGCCTGCTCCTGCAGGTGGGCCCGGAGCTCCTCCAGGCGCCGGGCCTGGAGCTCGAGCACGTCCGGGGTCCACGGCACGACGCCGAGACCGGTCGCGTTGACCAGGTGGACCCGTCTGCCGGTCCTTCGGGCCAGCTCCACCGCCGCATCCAAGACCTCGGTCGCAGGGTGGTCGGCGTCGACCCCGACCACGATGCTCCCCGGTGGCACGGTGGGGGTGCTCGACATGGCGGCCTCCTTCGTCGGGTCCAGCGTGGCCGAGCCGGGACCGGGACCCGCAGGGGCCAAGGTCCCGGCGGGTCACCGTCCCGGCGGCAACGCACCCGGCGGCGACGCACCCGCGCGCGAGCGCGGGCACACGGCATACCCGGGCGCCCGCCGACCCCGCCGCGCGGGACGGAACTGGTGTGCGCCCCACCGGAGGTGACCGGTCGGAAACACACGGGACCAAGGTCCCTACGGGGGTCCCGGGGGAGTCCGGCGCAATGGTCGTGCGCTTCCGGTCACGGGGGCGTTACCGACGGAGGATCCGGTGTCGGGCCGCGGGGAGCCGCGGTCACTGCCCTGGCCGGGGTGGGGCGCCGGGGGTGCCGTCGGTGCCGGGAGTCGCGACTCCCGGCAGACGGGGTCCCGGTCGGCCAGCCGGCCGGCCGGGGTCCCGCCCACCACGGGCTGCAGGGCTCACCGTGCGGAACCCCCCGTCCGGTCTTCGTGTCACCGGTCCCTTGGAGGCGTAGTGCTCCCCACCCGGCAACCCCTTCCGTCCCTCCCCGTGCCCGCCGCCGGCCGGGCCGCGGCCCTCGACCTCAGGTCACCCCAGGGTGTGGTGATCCACCTGCTGCGGCACGTCATGGAGCCGTCCTGGGCGCCCGGCCCCGCTGCGGCGGTGCTGCTGCGGGACGTCGACGACGACCGCGTGCTGCGACGCGCCCGGGCCCTGCTGCGGATCGCCACCCGTGAGCGCATCGTCCCGTCGCACGCACGGGCCTTCGCCACGGTCACCATGGCCCTGCATCAGCTGGAGGACCGGGCATGAGCACCCTGCGCACGACGCCGCCCTCGCACGCCGCGGGTGCCTCCACGACCAGGCCGCGCCGGCCGGGACACCTCGTGGCCCCCGCACCTGCCGGACCGGCCGACTCCACGGCGGTCGCGCGTCCAGCGGCCGGCGCCGGCGCCGGGGTGGACCCGGTCGACCGACTGGAAGGGATCCGGGTCCGCCTCGCCGCGCTGGCGCCGCTGCTCCAGGACGAGCCCGCCCGACGCCTCGCCGAGGTCCTGCGCGAGGTGGAGGCGCTGGTCGAGCAGCTCGGCCGCCCGTCGACGGGCGAGGCGCAGCCGGAGGCCGGAGCCCCCGCGGCGGTGCGCCCCGCGCAGGGAGCCGGGCACCACGGGCCCGAGGTTCCCGCACCCGGGCACCCGCACCCGGCGGCGGCCGTCCCCGCAACCAGGCACCGGCCGCCGGCGCTGCCGTGCGGACCCGACTACCCGCTCCTGCCGGCGCACCGCGCGTCCTGACCCGGTCCGCCCAGCACCGCCAGCACCTCGTCGTCCGCGACCTGCGGGAAGCTCTCGTACCACTCGCCGACCGAGCGCAGGTGCCGCGGACGCACCAGGCAGCGCACGGAGTCGCACACCTGCCGCAGGGCGACCGCGGCCTCGGGTGCGCAGACCGGCACCGCCAGGACGACCAGGGCGGCGCCGCGTGCCTGGGCGACCAGGCAGGCGGCGCGCGCCGTGGCGCCGGTGGCGACCCCGTCGTCCACGACGACGGCGGTCCGTCCGGCGAGGGGGACCGGCTCCCGTCCTGCGCGGAAGCGGTTCGCGCGGCGCGCCACCTCGCGCTCCTCGGCCACCTCGGCGGCCGCCAGCTCCTCCTGCGTCACCCGGCACGCACGGACCGTGCGGTCGTCGACGACGAGCACGCCGTCCTCCCCGACGGCGCCCATGGCGAGCTCCGGCTGCAGGGGCGCCCCGAGCTTGTGGGCGACCACCACGTCGAGCGGGGCGTGCAGGGCCCGTGCGACCTCCACCGCCACGGGGACACCCCCGCGCGGAAGGCCGAGGACCACCGGGTCCGCACCGCGCAGGTCCGTGACCAGCGCGGCGAGTCGCCTGCCGGCGTCGGTGCGGTCGCGGAACAGGTCGACGGACGTCTGGAACGGCCTCATGCCGTCAGGCTCCGTCCGAGCCCCCGTCGGTGGCAGGGACGTTCGACCCTGCGCGTCCGCTCCTGCCAAGCGTACGAACGGGGTTGAGTCGATCCACGACCCCGGAGGTGACACCGTGCAGGCGACCCAGTCCCTGACCCCGCAGGACGTGCGCGTGACGATCAGCGGCGTCGACGAACCCGACCTCGCCGAGCTGGTGCGGACCAAGGTGGCGCGCATCGGCAGGCACACCCACGTCCCCGTCACCTCCGCCTGGGTGCGGCTGTCCCGGCACGGCGACCCGGCCGTCAGCCGGCCCGTGGTGGCCCAGGCCAACCTCGACCTCGACGGCCGCCTGGTGCGGGCCCAGGTCGAGGCGGAGGGCGCGCACGAGGCCGTCGACCTGCTCGACGCCCGCCTGCGCCGCCTGGTCCAGCGCGCGGCCCGGCACTGGGAGGCGCGTCGGGGGCACGAGCCCTCCTACGCGGCGCACGAGTGGCAGCACGACGCCGAGCCGACCCGCCGGCACACCTGGTTCCCGCGCCCGGAGGCGGAGCGCGAGGTCGTGCGGCACAAGACGTTCAGCATCGCCCGCCGGACCGTGGAGGAGGCGGTGGCCGAGCTGGAGCTGCTCGACTACGACTTCCACCTCTTCGAGGAGGCCTGCACCGGCATCGACTGCGTGGTCTACCGGGGCGGTCCGACCGGCCTGCGCCTCGCCTACGCCCGACGGCCACCGCACGGTGCCGCCGTCGCGGCCCACCTCGGCGTCACGGTGAGCCCCCACACGGCACCGCGCCTGGCCACCGCACAGGCGGTGGAGCGGCTCAACCTCACCGGTATGCCGTTCTGCTTCTTCCGTGACGCGACCACCGGGCGGCGCGGGTGCGTGCTCTACCACCGGTACGACGGCCACTACGGCCTCATCACGCCGGCGGTCCAGACCGTCAGCCCGTCCTGAGGGAGGTGGGGCAGGTGCTCTCCGACGACGGGCCGGGCGGACGCCCTGCTTCCTCACCAGAGCCGCCGACGGCATCCCACCGGCAGCGCACTCCCCGCCAGGGGGACGGCACCCGGCGCCTGGGGCGCCAGGTGGCCGCCCAGTGGCGGACGCTGTGGGCGCCCTCCGCGAGCCTCGTGCGCCGCAGCGACCGGGTCGAGGCCGGCACCCTCCTCGGGTCGCTCCTGCTCGCGGTGCTGCTGGTCCCGCTCCTGGCCGGGCTCGGGCTCGCGGTCGGGCGCAACCTCGCCGCCGACGCCGCTCGGCAGCGCGCAGCGGGCCACTCGGTCACGGCCGTCCTGCTGCAGGACGCCCCTCCGGTCGCCGTCGACGCATCCGGGGAGCTGGTGGCGGCGTCCACGCGCACCCCGGCCCGCTGGCACCTGCCCGGGGGGTCGACCCGTGAGGGCCTCGTGCCGACCGACCACGGCCTGCGCGCCGGCGCCCATGTCCGGGTCTGGCTGGACGCCGCCGGGTGGCCGGCGCCGCTGCCGCTCTCACCCGCCCGGTCGGCCGCGATCGGCACCCTGGTGGGCGTGAGCGGGTGGTTGAGCGCGCTCGCGGTCCTCGGCCTGGCATGCGTCGCGGTCCGTCAGGGCCTGGACCGCCAGCGCCACCGGGCGTGGGCGCGGGAGTGGGCCGAGTTCTGCGTGGCCACCGGGAAAGGCAGGGGCGGCCCTCGGGACGGGCGGGCGAGCTGAGCATCGACCACCCGTCGGCACGGGCGAGCCACCGCGCGACGGGGCACGATGTCGGTGTGCCCGCGAGAATCCTGACCGTCGTGGGGCGGGTCGAGGTCGTCGTGTTCCTCCTCGCCGCGGTTTTTCGAGCCCTCGTGGTGGTGAGTTCTGGCGCCCTGCGGGCGAACTTCGGGTATGACGCCGCCGTGTACTTCGCGGGGTCCGACGCCCTGACCTTCGGGCGGATGCCGTACCGCGACTTCGTCTACCTCCACCCACCCGGGGAGCTACTGGCCCTGGCACCGTGGGCTGCGCTCACGAGGGTTCTGGACGACCCGACGAGCTTCCTGGTCGCGAACCTCTCGATGGCGCTGGTAGGGGCTACCAACGCGGTCCTGGTCGTGCGGGTGTGCCGGTACCTCGGGCTCGGCGGCCGCGCGGCTCTGGTCGGGGGGCTCTTCTACGCAACGTGGTTCGGGGCGGTGGGGGCGGAATACCTGACCAAGCTCGAGCCGGTGGGGAACCTGTTCTTCCTGACCGGGCTGCTCCTGGCTCTGCGAGCACGGCGGGCGCCTGGCGCATGGCTGGGGACCGCAGCGGGTGCTGCGCTGGGGCTGGCGGTCTGCGTCAAGATCTGGTGGGTCGTGCCGGTCGCGGCAGTCGTGGTCTGGTGCGCCCGTGGGGCGGCTCGTCCGCGGCGAGCGCTCGCTCTCCTGGGCTCGGGCGTCGTCGGTGCCGGGCTGGTGGTCACCGCGCCATTCTTCCTCGCTGCCCCGGGCCCGATGTGGTCCTCGGTGGTCGTGGCCCAGCTGGGCCGGCACCCGAGCAGGAACCCCCTCCCGCGGCTCGCCGACCTGGGCACGTTCATCCGGCTCGACGGGCCCCTGCCGGGCAGCGCGGTGGCAGCAGGGACCGTGCTGACGGCCGCGGTCTTTCTCCTCGTCGTCCTGCGAGCCTGGTCGGTGACGGGTGCGCGGGGGATCGTCGTGGTGCTGGGCCTGCAGCTGGTGGTCCTCCTCGCGGCGCCCTCCTGGTTCCCCTACTACTGCGACTACCTGGCCGGGAGCATGGCGGTGACGGTGGCAGCCGCCGCGGCTCCCCGACCACACCTGCGAATCGCCACCACGGTGGCCGACTGGATGCCGACGGTGCTCGTCTCCGCGGTCACCCTGGTAGTGCTCGCGACCGGCGCGGCCGCGCTCAGGCCGCTGCCGGGCGCCGAGGCGCTGGCCCGGTCTGTCGCGGGATCGAGGTGCGTGATGTCGGACGCGCCCATGGCCCTCATCGAGCTCGACGCGCTCTCGCGCGGCCTCGCCGCGGGATGCCCCAACTGGGTCGACGTGACGGGGCGCACCTACGGGCCGGACCGCGCGAGCGGACCCCGGGCCACCAACGCCCGGTGGCAGACCGAGCTGACCCAGTACCTACGCTCTGGCGACGCGGTCACGATCTTCCGTCGGGGCGGCACCGGGGTGAGTCCCTCCACCCAGGCCGCCATCTCCAGGGACGGTGTCCTGGCGCATGCCGGGGGACAGACCGTCTACCGTATTCGCCATCCCTAGGGCGGTGTGCCCACACGCCAGCCCCGCCGGCATACGAAAACGACCCGACGAAAAGCGTGTCGGGGTCCTTCCTCGTTGGTGTCCGGAGGGGAGCCGTCGCCCGCTTGTCCCTCGCGGGCTCCTCGCAAGTGCGCGGCGGCGCATACGCGAAGAAGGACCCCGACGAATGCGTGTCGGGGCCCTTCTTCGTTGGTGTCCGGAGGGGGACTTGAACCCCCACGCCCGATAAAGGGCACTAGCACCTCAAGCTAGCGCGTCTGCCATTCCGCCACCCGGACAGGGTGTGAACAGGCCCTCTGGGGGAGCGCCTGCTGCGGTCCGGAACGATAGCACCCAGCCCCACCCGTCACCCAATCCGCCCCTAGGGTGGGGACATGAGCGACTCGACCCCGCAGGACATCCGCCCGGAGGACGAGGTCGTCCGCATCTGCCAGGAGCTGATCCGGATCGACTCGACCAACTTCGGGGACGGCAGCGGGCCGGGGGAGAGGGAGGCGGCCGACTACGTCGTCGGCCTGCTCCGCGAGGTCGGCCTCGAGCCCGAGGTCGTCGAGTCCGACCCGGGTCGCACCAGCGTCGTCGTCCGGCTCGAGGGCGAGGACCGCGACCGCCCCGGCCTGTGCATCCACGGCCACCTCGACGTCGTCCCGGCCAACGCAGCCGACTGGCAGGTCGACCCGTTCTCCGGCGAGCTGCGCGACGGCTGCGTCTGGGGTCGGGGCGCCGTCGACATGAAGGACATGGACGCGATGATCCTCGCCGTCGTCCGCGACCTCGCCCGCCGCGGCGCCAAGCCGCCGCGCGACCTGGTCGTCGCCTTCTTCGCAGACGAGGAGGCCGGCGGGGTCAAGGGAAGCCACCATGTCGTCGACACCCGTCCCGAGCTGTTCGAGGGCGTGACCGAGGCCGTCAGCGAGGTCGGCGGCTACAGCGTCACGGTCCCCGCCAAGGACGGTGGCGACACCCGCGCCTACCTCGTGCAGACCGCCGAGAAGGGGATCCTCTGGCTGCGGCTGGTGGCCACCGGCCGGGCCGGCCACGGCTCGGTCCCCAACCCCGAGAACGCCGTCGTGCGGCTCGCCGAGGCCATCGCCCGCATCGCCGCCCACAAGTGGCCCCGCGAGTACGTCGCCTCGGTGCGCGAGCTGCTCGACCGGCTCAGCGGCATCACCGGCACGGCGTGGTCGGACGAGGACCTCGACGAGCTGCTCGAGCACCTCGGCGGCGCGCAGGGGTTCGTGCGCGGGACGTTGCAGGACACCGCGAACTTCACGATGACCGAGGCCGGGTACAAGCACAACGTCATCCCGCAGAGCGCCAGCGCCTCGCTCGACTGCCGGTTCCTCCCCGGTCACGACGACGACCTGCTCGAGACCGTCCGCCAGCTGGCCGGCGAGCACGTCGAGGTCCAGGTCGTCCACCGTGACATCGCCCTCGACTCCCCGTTCGAGGGACCCCTGGTCGACGCCATGAAGGCCGCGCTGCTCGCCGAGGACCCGGGTGCCGAGGTCCTGCCGTACTGCCTGTCCGGTGGCACGGACAACAAGGCGCTGAGCACGCTGGGCATCACCGGCTACGGGTTCGCCCCGCTGCAGCTGCCCGCGGACCTCGACTTCGCGCCGATGTTCCACGGCATCGACGAGCGGGTGCCGGTGTCGGCACTCGAGTTCGGGACCCGCGTGCTCCAGCGGTTCGTCGCCGCCTGCTGAGCAGGCGTGTGCCGGGTGCGCGGCACCCGGCGAAAGTCGCGGTTACCGGCGCGTAGCCAAACGCGGGCCGACCTCGTTGTCACGGCGTCACCACCTGCGCCGAAAGCGAGCCCCGACGATGCGACTCCACCGCACCACCCTCCTGCGCACCTGTGGCGCGCTCCTGGTCGCCGGCGGCGGGCTCGCCGCAGTGGCGGCTCCGAGCCAGGCGGCGACCGGGACGGACCCCCTGGCGCCCGTGACGCAGCAGCTGACCGGCGGCCTCGCCGCGCTGCCGACCCTCCCAGTCCCGCTGCCGTCCGCCCCGTCCCTCCCGGCGCTCCCGCTCCCCACCGGGACGAGCAGCACCGGGTCGGGGAGCAGCACCCCGGCCGCGACGAGCACGGGCTCGGGCACGCGACCCGCTGCGACCAGCACGTCCTCGGGCGGCGGCGCCTCCTCACGGTCCGGCTCCGCCTCCACCCGCTCGGGTTCGGCGGCAGCAGGCTCCACGCAGCCGGGAGCGTCCGCTGCAGCCGACACCCCGGCCGCGTCACTGTGCGTCTTCGCCTCGAGCGGCGCAGCGCCCGCCTTCGAGGTCTCGGCCAAGGCCCTCGGCGCCGACCTGTCCTCGCCCCTCGTGCAGCGCTTCCCGCAGGCCTTCGCGCCGTGCCCCGCCGGAGCGGTGCCGGCCGGAGACCACGTCGCCGCCGTCGACGCGGCCGTGCAGGGTCTGCTCGGTGCCTGCGTGCGCGTGACCCGTCAGGTGGTCCCCGTGCAGACCACCCTCGTCGTGCTTGACCACGACGTCATCCGCGAGCTCACGGCGGCCGGGCTGCCGCTGCAGCAGCTCGTGGTGCCGTGCCCGGCGGGGTCGGCCTCGCACGCCGCGGGCGTTCACACCGGCGGCACCCACGGCTCCTCGCTGTCCCAGGCGGACCAGGTGTCGGCGCTGTCGGCCCTGGGTCGGCTCGCCTTCACGGGCAGCGACGTGCTGCCCACTCTGGCCACCGGTCTGGGGCTGCTCACGCTGGGCGCGCTGTTCGTGCGAGCCAGCAGGCTCGTCCCGGCGCGCGGCCGGCACTGAGTCCTGTCAGAGGGGCCGCGGGACGCGGATGATCTTGCGCCGCAACCAGGTCCGCTGCGTGCCCCCCAAGTAGATCCGGGTGCGGTGCAGCTCCCAGTGGCCGTACTCCGCGTGCTCCGCGAGGGTGCGACGGATCTCGGACCGGGAATCCTTGCGCGTGAAGCTCAGCACGCGGTACTCGTACTCGACCATCGCCCTCCATTCTGACCCAGAACCCGATACGGTCGACACATGACCGCTGACCCGCGTGGCGCGCTGAACGCCCTCGTCACCGCGTTCGAGCGGCACCTCGAGGCCTCCGCGGCCAAGCGGGGCGAGGAGGACCCGACGGTCATCGCGGCCTACGACGACCTCGCCGACGCGTTCGCGGCCTACGACGACGCCCTGCTCCAGGCCTACGGCGAGATGACGCCGCTCGACATCTACGACGGTGACGAGGACGACGACGAGGAGCTCGACGACCACTCGGACGAGGACGGCGACGGCGTCTACTCCGGCTTCGACGACGAGGACTACGAGGACGTCGACGAGGACGACGAGGACGACGAGGACGAGCACAAGGACGACAGCCGCCCCTGAGGCGCCTTTGTCAGGCGGACACCTCGTCCAGCGCCGCCACGAGCTCCTCGGGCAGCACGAGGTCCTCGGACGCCAGCGACGTCCGCAGCTGGGCCGTCGTCCGCGCGCCGACGACCGGCGCGACGACGCCCGGGCGGTCGCGCACCCAGGCCAGCGCGACCTCGGCGGGGGAGACGTCCAGGCCCTTCGCGGCGATCGCCAGCGCCTCGACGACCTGGACGCTGTGGTCGTCGAGGTAGCGCGCCGTGAACCGCGGGAAGTCCCGCGACGCCGCCCGGGAGTCGGCCGGTATGCCGTTGCGGTACTTGCCGGTCAGGACGCCACGACCCAGCGGTGACCACGGCAGGAGGCCGAAGCCGAGCGCCTGCGCGGCGGCCAGCAGGTCCGGCTCGGCCGACCGGTTGACGAGCGAGTACTCGACCTCGTTGGCGACCAGCGGCACCCGGGCCTGCTCGAGCAGCGACAGGGCCCGCGTGGTCTGCCAGCCGCTGTAGTTGGAGACCCCGACGTAGCGGGCGCGGCCCGTGCCCACGGCCCACTCCAGCGCCGACAGCGTCTCGCTCAGCGGCACCTCGTCCGACCAGGTGTGCACGAGCCAGAAGTCGACGTGGTCGGTGCCGAGCCGCTCCAGCGAGGTGTCCAGCTGGCTCAGCAGGCTGTGCCGCGAGGTGTCCACGACGCGGTGCCCGGAGCGGCGCGAGATGCCCGACTTGGTGCAGATGAGCAGGTCCTCGCGGGACACCTCGTCCTCGAGCAGCCGGCCGATGATCTCCTCCGACGCCCCGTCGGCATACCCGTGCGCGGTGTCGACGAGGTCGCCGCCGGCGTCGAGGAAGGTGCGCAGCTGCTCGCGCGCGCCCTCCTCGTCGGTGGTCCGCCCCCACGTCATCGTCCCGAGGGCGAGGCGGGAGACCGACAGCCCGGAGCTGCCCATTCGTCTGTGGCGCATGTCTCGGTACCGTACTTGGCCGCGCCAGCGGTGTCGGGACGGCCCGCCGCTAGCCTCGCCCCATGGAACTCGGCGTGAACCTCGGCTACTTCGGCATGGGCGTCGACGGCGACAACGTCGCCGTCGCCAAGGAGGCCGACCGGCTCGGCTACGCGGTCGCGTGGGCGGCCGAGGCGTACGGCTCCGACGTCCCCACCGTCCTGGCGTGGATCGGCGCGCAGACCGAGCGCATCGGGCTCGGCGCGGCCGTCATGCAGATCCCCGGCCGGACGCCCGCCATGACCGCGATGACGGCCGCCACCCTCGACACGCTGTCGGGCGGGCGGTTCCGCCTCGGCCTCGGCGTGAGCGGCCCGCAGGTGAGCGAGGGCTGGCACGGCGTGCGCTTCGACGCGCCGCTGGGCCGCACCCGCGAGTACGTCGACATCGTGCGGATGGCGCTGCGCCGCGAGACCGTCTCGTACCGGGGGAAGCACTTCACGCTGCCGCTGCCCGACGGGCCCGGCAAGGCGCTCAAGCTGACGGTCCACCCGCCGCGCCCGCACATCCCGCTCTACCTCGCCGCCGTCGGGCCGAAGAACCTCGAGCTGGCCGGTGAGGTCGCCGACGGGTGGCACGCGATCTTCTTCAGCCCCGAGCACTCCGGCGACCTCGTCGAGTCCGTGCGCACCGGTCGCCGGCGGGCCGGGCACGGCGCCGACGGCACCGACCCGCTGACCGGCTTCGACATCGCCCCGTCGGTGCCCGTCGTCATCGCCCACGACGTCGAGGCGGCGGCCGACGCGATCCGCCCGTATGCCGCGCTGTACGTGGGCGGCATGGGCTCGCGCGAGCAGAACTTCTACAACCGGCTCGCCTGCCGCATGGGCTTCGAGGAGGCCGCCGCGAGGGTGCAGGACCTGTACCTGGCCAAGCAGCACCGCGACGCCGCGGCGGCCGTGCCGTTCGAGTTCATCGACGCGACGACCCTCATCGGGCCGCCGGACCGCATCCGCGACCGGCTCCAGCGGTATGCCGACGCGGGCGTGGGCACGCTGTCGGTGGCGCCGTTCGCCGGCGCCCTGGAGGACCGCCTGCGGGTCGTGCGCACCATGGCCGAGCTCATGGGGGAGACTGGCTCCGCCGTTCCCGCCCCCACGAAAGCAGACCAGTGACGCTGAGCTTCCTCCAGGCCATCATCCTCGGCATCGTCGAGGGCCTCACCGAGTTCCTGCCGGTGTCCTCCACCGGGCACCTCACCATCACCGAGAAGCTGCTGGGGCTGCAGGTCGACGCCCCCGCGATCACGGCATACACCGCGATCATCCAGCTCGGCGCGATCCTGGCCACCCTGATCTTCTTCTGGCGCGACATCGTGCGGCTGCTGGTCGCGTGGGTCCGTGGCCTCGGCAGCGCCGAGGCGCGCACGGACCACGACTACCAGCTGGCCTGGGCCGTCATCGTCGGCTCGATCCCGGTGGGGATCGTCGGCTTCCTCGCCAAGGACCTCATCAGCGGACCGCTGCGCAGCCTCTGGGTGGTCGCGGCAGCGCTCATCCTGTGGAGCGTCGTCATGTGGCTCGCCGAGTCGCGGCACGGCAAGCTCGAGCGCGAGGGCGTGGAGCGCACCGAGGGCGGCGTCACCCTCATGGACGGCCTCGTCATCGGTCTCGTGCAGTGCTTCGCGCTCATCCCCGGGGTGTCGCGCTCCGGCGCCACGATCTCCGCAGGCCTGTTCCGCGGCATCGACCGCGTCTCGGCGACGCGCCTGTCCTTCTTCATGGCGATCCCGGCCCTGACCGCGGCCGGCCTGTTCGAGGCCGTGCAGGAGAAGGATCACCTCAAGCTGCTCGGCGGGGCCCAGATGGCCGTCGGCATCGTGGTCGCGTTCGTCGTCGCCTACGCCTCGATCGCGTGGCTGCTGCGGTTCGTCTCCAGCAACAAGATCACGGCCTTCGTCTGGTACCGGGTGCCCCTCGGCATCGTGCTCGCCGTGCTCCTCGCCACGGGGGTCATGTCGGCCACCTGACCGGCTGGGCCGCCCGTCGCGCTACAGCCAGCCCGACTTCTTGAACATGCGGTAGAGCACGACGCACGCACCTCCCATGAGGCCCAGGGCGCCGAAGTAGCCGTAGTACCAGTGCAGCTCGGGCATGTGGTCGAAGTTCATGCCGTAGATGCCGGCGATCATGGTCGGCACCGCGGCCATCGCGACCCAGGCCGAGATCTTGCGCATGTCGTTGTTCTGCTGCACCGAGATCTGTGCCAGGTGCGCGCTGAGGATGTCCGTGAGCAGCCGGTCGTAGGACTCCATGTGGTCGATGACCCGCAGCAGGTGGTCGGCGACATCGCGAAGCAGCAGCCGGACCTCCTTGTCCGGCAGGGGCGAGCGCGATCCGTCGTGGAGCATCCGCAGGGGAGCCGCGAGCGGCGTCGCCGCGCGCCGGAACTCCAGCACCTCGCGCTTGAGCCGGTAGATCGTCTCCGAGGTCACCGTGTCGGACCCCGCGAAGACCGACTGCTCGATCTCCTCGAGGTCGTCCTGGAGCTCGGCGTCGATGGCCAGGTAGTTGTCGACGACCGCGTCCGTGACGGCGTGCAGCACCGCGATGGCCCCGTGCGAGAGCATCTCGGGATTCGCCTCGAGTCGTGCCCGCACCGACTTCAGCGGGCCGGCCTCGCCGTACCGCACGGTGACGACGAACCGGTCGCCGACGAACATCATGACCTCGCCGGTCTCGATGTCCGAGGTCTCCTCGATGTACCGCAGCGGCTTGAGGACGACGAACATCGTGTTGTCGTACAGCTCGACCTTGGCCCGCTGGTGGCCGTTGACGGCGTCCTCGACCGCGAGCGGGTGCAGCTGCAGCTCCTCGTTGACGAGGTCGAACTCCGCCGATGTCGGGTCCTTGAGCCCGATCCAGAGGAAGTCGGTGCTTTCCTCGTCGGCGCGCAGGGCGTCGAGCGCGTCGCTGAGGTCGCCGCACGGCTCACGACGCCCTCGCCGGTAGATGGCCTGGTCCACGATCACGGGGACCACTCCACCACGCCGCGGGCCGCCGGGCACGCAGCCACACGTATGGTTCGTGCGTGCCCACCGTCATCCTCGTCCGCCACGGCCACTCGACGTCGAACGGCGACGGCACCCTCGCGGGCCGCACCCCCGGCATACACCTCAGCGACCGGGGGCGTGAGCAGGTGGCGAGGCTGGCCGAGCGGTTCGCCGGTGCCACGCTCGCCCGCGTCGTGAGCAGCCCGCTCGAGCGGTGCCGGGAGACGGCCGAGGTCATCGCGGCCGCCGTGGGCGCCGACGTCGTGGTCGAGGACGACCTGCAGGAGTGCGCCTACGGCGCGTGGACCGGCCGCAGGCTCAGCGAGCTCGCCAAGGAGCCGCTGTGGTCCACCGTGCAGGACGACCCCGCCTCGGCGCGCTTCCCCGACGACGAGCGGTATGCCGCGGAGAGCCTGGCCGAGATGTCCGACCGCGTCGTGCGCGCGGTGCAGCGGCACGACGCGCAGGTGCGCGAGGCCCACGGCGAGAACGCCGTGTGGGCGGCGGTCACGCACGGCGACCTGGTCAAGGCGCTGCTCGCCGACGCGACGGGCGCGGGCCTGGGCCGGTTCCAGCGCTACACGGCCGACCCGGCGTCGGTCTCGGTGGTCCGGTACGGCGGCCGGCACACGTTCCTGCTCGCCGCCAACGACGTCGCCCCCGACCTCTCGCGCTTCCACACCCAGGAGCCGCCCCCGGCCGACGCCGCCGTGGGTGGGGGCGCCGGTTAGGCTCGCTCCATGGCGCTCGTCGAGTTCGACCCACCGGACCGGTTCGTGGCCGGCACCGTCGGCCCCCCGGGCCAGCGCACCTTCTTCCTGCAGGCCAGCTCGGGCCGTCGGGTCACGAGCGTGTCGCTGGAGAAGGAGCAGGTGTCGGTCCTGGCCGACCGCATCAACGACCTGCTGGACAGCTACGCCGGGGGAGCGGGGGGCGACCACGCCGCTGCCGCCCTGGTCGACAACGCGCCGCTGGACACGCCCATCGAGGACGAGTTCCGGGTCAACACGCTCAGCCTCGCCTGGGACGAGGCCCGCGGCGTGGTCGTGATCGAGGCACTCGACCGCGACCCCGACGACCCCGAGGCCAGCCTCGACCCGTCGGTCCTGACCGAGGAGCCCCGCCAGATCCGCGTCGTGCTCCCGCCCGCGAACGCGCGGGCGTTCGCCCGCCGGGCCCAGTCGGTGGTCTCCGCCGGCCGCCCGCCGTGCCCCTTCTGCGGTGGCCCGCTGGAGCCCGAGGGCCACATCTGTCCACGCGCGAACGGATACAAGCGCTGAGCGGCTGGCCGACCGAACCGCGGGCCGTCGAGGAGCTGCTCACCACGGCGGACCTGGTGGTGCTCGGTGCCCTCGCGGACGCGTCCAACCTGGCGCTGCTCGTGCGCCTCGGCTCCGACGAGGGCCCACTCGCGGTGTACAAGCCGATCTCGGGCGAGCGACCGCTGTGGGACTTCCCGGACGGGTCACTCGCGGCCCGCGAGGTGGCGGCCCGGCTCATCAGCGACCTGGGCGGGTGGGACGTCGTCCCGGCGACGGTGCTGCGCGAGGGGCCGCACGGTCCCGGTTCGGTGCAGCGCTGGGTCGGCGACCCCGAGGAGGTGCCGGAGCACCCCGTCGACGTCGTCCCGGTCGGTCACGTCCCCGAGGGGTGGTTGCCGGTGCTGCGGGGCGAGGACGAGCGGGGGCGTGCCGTCGTCGTCGTGCACGAGGACACGGCCGCCGCCCGCTCGGTGGCGGTGTTCGACGCGGTGATCAACAACGCCGACCGCAAGGGCTCGCACCTCGTCCGGGTCGAGGGCGGGCTGCGCGGCTTCGACCACGGCGTCAGCCTGCACGAGGAGCGCAAGCTGCGAACCGTGCTGTGGGGGTTCGCCGGCCAGCCGGTCGCCGACGAGGAGCTGGCCCGCGTCGACCGGGTGCTGGCGGCCGTCTCCGACGGCACGTCGGACCTGCGGGCCGAGCTCGACGTGCTGCTCACCCCCGCCGAGGTGGCGGCCCTGGAGGCGCGCTGCCGCGCCCTGCTGGCGGCCGCGGCATACCCCACGCCGTCGGGGCAGTGGCCGGCCATCCCGTGGCCGCCGCTCTGAGCCGCCCCCGTAGGCTTCGTCCGTGATCTCCTGGCCCACGCCCTCCATCCCCTCCGTGCCGGGCACCGGTCGCCCCGTCCAGCTCTTCGACACCTCGACCGCGGCCGTCCGCGCCCTCACGCCAGGCCCCACCGCACGCCTGTACGTCTGTGGGATCACCCCCTACGACGCGACGCACATGGGCCACGCCGCGACCTACGTGACCTTCGACGTGCTGGGCCGCGCGCTGCGCGACGCCGGGCACCGGGTGCAGTACGTCCAGAACATCACCGACGTCGACGACCCGCTGCTCGAGCGGGCCCAGCGCGACGGTGTCGGCTGGGAGCAGCTGGCGGCCGACCAGATCGCGCTGTTCCGCGAGGACATGACGGCGCTGGCCGTGATCCCCCCGGACCAGTACGTCGGGGTCGTCGAGAGCATCGTCCCGGTGGCCGCGGCGGTGCGGGCGCTCCTGGAGTCCGGTGCGGCGTATGCCGTGGACACGCCGGATTCCGAGGCCGGCGACGACATCTACCTCGACCTGCGCCGCGACCCCGGCTTCGGGTCGGTCTCCAACTGGTCCCGCGAGCAGATGATGGCCGTCTTCGCCGAGCGGGGCGGCGACCCCGATCGCGCGGGCAAGCGCGACCGCCTCGACCCCCTGCTGTGGCGCGCCGCCCGGCCGGGGGAGCCGTCGTGGCCCGCGAAGGGGCTGGCCGACGGCCGGCCGGGATGGCACATCGAGTGCACGTCCATCGCCCTCGACCACCTCGGCATGGCGTTCGACGTGCAGGGCGGCGGCACCGACCTCGTCTTCCCGCACCACGAGATGAGCGCGACGCAGGCCACCGTCCTGACGGGGGAGCGGCCGTTCGCCCGCACGTACGCGCACCAGGCGATGGTGGGCCTCGACGGCGAGAAGATGAGCAAGTCCCGGGGCAACCTGGTGCTCGTCTCGAAGCTGCGCGCCGATGGCGTCGACCCGATGGCGATCCGCCTGGCCCTGCTCGCGCACCACTACCGCACCGAGTGGTCGTGGACCGACGCCGGCCTGGCCGAGGCCAAGCAGCGTCTGGACCGGTGGCGCGCGGCGTTCTCGGTCGCCACGGCGCCGTCGTCCGACGGGGCCGTGCAGGAGCTGCGCGCCCGGGTGGCCGACGACCTCGACACCCCGGGCGCCCTCGCCGTGGTGGACCGCTGGGCCCACCGCACCCTCACGGTCGGCGGCGAGGACGAGGCCGCTCCGGGCGTGCTGGCCCGCGCGGTCGACGCGATCCTCGGCGTGCGGGTCTAGTCCCACCCGGGTCTGGTCCGGGCGAGGGTCCGGACCGAGGAGGGTCCGGACAGGACGAGGACTCGGTCCGGACGAAGGGCTAGGCCGGACCCCCGGGGCCCGGCTGCGGGCCGCCGTCCTGGCCGCGCCGTCGCAGGTACCGCTCGAACTCCCGCGCGATGGCGTCGCCGCTGGCCTCGGGCAGGTCCGCCGTGTCCTGGGCCTGCTCCAGGGACTGGACGTACTCGGCGACCTCGTCGTCGGTCTCGGCGAGCTCGTTCACGCCGCGCTCCCACGCACGTGCGCCCTCGGGGAGGTCGCCGTGGGGGATGGGGGCGTCCAGCAGCTCCTCGAGCTTGGAGATGAGGGCGAGGGTGGCCTTGGGCGAGGGGGTGTGGCCGGCGTAGTGCGGCACCGCGGCCCAGCACGAGACCGACTGCAACCCGCTCTGGGTGGCTGCGTCGGCGAGGACGCCCACGATCCCCGTGGGGCCCTCGTACCGGCTCGGCTCGAGGTCGAAGCGGTGGATGACGTCCTCGTCCTCGGAGGTCGCCGTCACCGGGATGGGGCGGGTGTGCGCCACGTCGGCCATCAGGGCGCCGAGGGTGATGACGGTGCTCGCCCCGACCTCCTGGGCGAACTCCATCAGCTCGATCGTGAAGGCGCGCCAGCGGAACGACGGCTCGATGCCCTGCACGAGGACCACGTCGCGGTCCAGGCCCGAGCTCGAGGCCACGAGGATCCGGGTCGTCCGCCAGTGGATGCGGCGCCGGCCGTCGTCGAGCACGACGCGGGGGCGGTTGACCTGGAAGTCGTAGTACTCCTCGGGGTCGAGGGCCGCGATGGGCTCGGCGTCCCAGACGTCGACGAGGTGGTCGATGGCTGCCGTGGCTGCCTCGCCGGCGTCGTTCCACCCCTCGAAGGCTGCGATCACGACCGGGTTGTCCAGCTCCGGCACGTCCTCGAGCTCGATCACCGTTCCTCCTTCGCACACCGGCGGGGTGCCGGTCTTCCCAGCCTACGGTCCCGTCGTCGGGACGGTGCGCAGGCCTGCGTAGACTCGGCCGACGTGACCGACCTGCCCGCCGCCGTCTTCTGGGACATGGACGGCACCCTCATCGACACCGAGCCGTACTGGATCGCTGCCGAGCACGCGATCGTCGAGGAGGCCGGCGGGGTCTGGAGCGACGAGTACGCCCACGAGCTGGTCGGCAACGACCTCATGGTGTCGGCACAGTTCATCCGGGACAACAGCCCCGTGGACCTCGACCCGGTGCAGATCGTCGACCAGCTGCTCGAGCGGGTGATCGTCCAGGTGCGCGAGCACGTGCCGTGGCGTCCCGGCGCGCTCGAGCTGCTCGAGGCCCTCGCCGCCGAGTCCGTGCCGAGCGCGCTCGTGACCATGTCGTGGCGGTCGCTGGCCGACGCCGTCGTCGGCGCCCTGCCGGAGGGCACGTTCTCGGCCGTCATCACCGGGGACGAGGTCGAGCACGGCAAGCCCCACCCGGAGCCGTACCTGGCTGCCGCCCGCGCCCTCGGCGTCGAGGCGGCTGAGTGCGTGGCCATCGAGGACTCGCCGACCGGTGTCCGGTCGGCCGTGGGCGCCGGCGTGCCGACCCTGGCCGTCCCGCATGTGGTCCCCGTGCCGGTCATCGCCGGCGCGGTGCAGGCGCCGAGCCTGCGCGGGCTCACCCCGCGCGACCTGCGCACCCTCTTCGACGGCGCCCGCCGGGCCTGACGCCCGCAGTCCTCCGGGCTAGTCGTCGGCGGGGACGACCTGACCCGAGACGCCCGGGTCGAGCGCGATCCTGGCCGCGTCCTGCGGCAGCGGTGGCGGGGTGCCGCCCCACGCCGGGCAGAACTGCCGGAAGTCGCACCAGTCGCACAGCCGTGAGGTCTTGGGCCGCCAGTCCCCGGTGGTGGCAGCGCGCTCGATGGCGCCCCAGACCGCCTTGAGGTTGCGCTCGAGGCCGAGCAGGTCGTGCTCGTCGGGGGAGTAGCGCACCACCTCGCCGTTGCCGAGGTAGACCAGCTGCAGCAGGCGCGGGATCTCACCGCGCAGCCGCCAGAGCACGAGCGCGTAGAACTTCATCTGGAACAGCGCCTTGCCCTCGAACAGCTCGCTCGGGGACCGGCCGGTCTTGTAGTCGACGACCCGCATCGCGCCGTCGGGCGCCACGTCGAGTCGGTCGACGTACCCGCGCAGGACGAGGCCGTCGACGTCGGTCTCGACGTAGAGCTCCCGCTCCGCCGGCTCGAGCCGGGTCGGGTCCTCGAGGGTGAACCAGGTCTCGATCAGCGCGTTGGCCTCACCGAACCACGAGTCGAGCGTGCGCTGCTCGTCCCCGGCGATCATCTCGGCGAGCTCGGGCTCCTGCTCGACCAGCTGCTGCCACTGCGGCCCCACGAGCTCGGCCGCGGCCGTGGGCGTCCGCTGCTCCGGAGGCAGGTCGAAGAGCCGCTCCAGCACGGCGTGGACGAGCGTGCCCCGGGCCGCGGCAGGCGAGGGCGGGGCGGGCAGCTTGTCGACGGCGCGGAAGCGGTAGAGCAGGGGGCACTGCTTGAAGTCCGACGCTCGGCTCGGGGACAGGGCGGGAACCATGCCACGCACTCTAGGTGCCGGCGCCGACACGACCCGGCACCCCGCGCCATACCAACTCCCAGACCTCCCACTTGTTGCCAGCAGGTCGTCACGGAAGGCCGAAGAAGCCGGCCTGGTGACCACGAGGTGGCAACAAGTGGGGAAGGCGGGGGTCAGTCCTCGGGGATGTAGCCCAGGTTGGGGGAGAGCCAGCGCTCGGCCTCGGCGAGGGTCCAGCCCTTGCGCCCGGCGTAGTCCTCGACCTGGTCGCGGCCGAGCCGCCCCACGACGAAGTACTGCGACTCCGGGTGCGAGAAGTACCAGCCCGACACCGATGCCCCCGGCCACATGGCCATCGACTCCGTCAGCTCGATCCCGGTCTTCTCCTTGACCCCCAGCAGGTCCCAGAGGACCTCCTTCTCGGTGTGGTCGGGGCAGGCCGGGTAGCCGGGCGCCGGGCGGATGCCGCTGTACTTCTCCGCGATCAGGTCGTCGTTCGGCAGGTGCTCGTCGGGGGCGTAGCCCCAGAAGTCGTGCCGCACGCGCTCGTGCATGCGCTCCGCGAACGCCTCGGCCAGCCGGTCGGCGAGGGCCTCGAGCATGATGGCGCTGTAGTCGTCGCCGTCGGCCTTGAGCTGCATGACCCGCTCCTGCGACCCGAGCCCGGCCGTGACCGCGAACGCCCCGACGTGGTCGGACAGGCCCGACTCCCGCGGCGCGACGAAGTCGGACATGGCGCGGTTGGGCACGCCTTCACGGTGCGAGCCCTGCTGGCGCAGGGTGTGCAGCGTCGTCGCGACGTGCTCGCGGCTCTCGTCGGTGTAGACCTCGATGTCGTCGCCGACCGCGTTCGCCGGGAACAGGCCGATGACGCCCTCAGCCCGCAGCCAGCGCTCCTCGACGATGCGGTCGAGCATCTCCTGGGCGTCCTGCCAGAGCCGGGTCGCGGCCTCGCCCGTGGCGGGGTTGTTGAGGATGTCCGGGAAGCGCCCCTTCATCTCCCAGGCGAGGAAGAACGGCCCCCAGTCGATGTACCGGCGCAGCTCGTCGAGCGGGTAGTCGTGGAACGTCCGCACGAACTGCGTCGGCACCTTCCCGCGGGCGCCGGACTGGCGACGCAGGAGCTCCTTCTCCTGGGCGGCGACGAGGTGCGGCACGGGCGGGTGGTAAGCCGTCCAGTCGATGGGCGTGGCGTGCGCCCGCGCCTTCTCGAGGGAGACCAGCGGGCGCTCGGTCGCCTTGGCCGCGTGGCGGGCCCGCAGCGAGTCGTAGTCGGCCTCGACCTGGGCCATCAGCGTCGGGCGCTGCTCGTCCGACAGCAGCTGCGCGACGACCGGGACGGACCGCGACGCGTCCTTCACCCACACGACCGGGCCGTGGTACCGCTGGTCGACCTTGACGGCGGTGTGCGCCCGCGAGGTGGTCGCGCCACCGATGAGCAGGGGCAGGTCGAAGCCCTGCCGCTCCATCTCCGCGGCGAAGTTCACCATCTCGTCCAGGCTCGGCGTGATCAGGCCGGAGAGGCCGATGACGTCCGCGTTCTCCGCCCTGGCCGCGTCGAGGATCTTCTGCGCCGGCACCATGACGCCGAGGTCGACGACGTCGTAGTTGTTGCACTGCAGCACCACGCCGACGATGTTCTTGCCGATGTCGTGGACGTCGCCCTTGACGGTGGCCATGACCACCTTGCCCTTGGCGCGCTTGGGGGCGTCGGACTTCTCGGCCTCGATGTACGGCACGAGGTACGCCACGGCCTTCTTCATGACGCGGGCCGACTTCACCACCTGTGGCAGGAACATCTTGCCGCTGCCGAACAGGTCGCCCACGACGTTCATGCCGTCCATGAGCGGGCCCTCGATGACCTCGATCGGCCGGCCGCCGCGCTCCTCGATGAGGGCGCGCAGCTCCTCGGTGTCGGCCTCGACGTGGTCGTCGATGCCCTTGACGAGCGCGTGCGTGATCCGCTCCTCGACGGGGAGTGAGCGCCACTCCTCGGTCTTCTCCTCGGCGGCCTCGCCGCTGCTGTTGAACCGGTCGGCGATCTCGAGCAGGCGCTCGGTGGAGTCCGGGCGGCGGTTGAGGACGACGTCCTCGATCCGCTCGCGCAGCTCGGGGTCGATCTCGTCGTAGACGACGAGGGCACCGGCGTTGACGATGCCCATGTCCATGCCCGCCCGGATGGCGTGGAAGAGGAAGACCGCGTGGATCGCCTCACGGACGGGGTTGTTGCCGCGGAACGAGAACGAGACGTTGGAGACGCCGCCGGAGACGAGCGCGCCGGGGAGGTTCTCCTTGATCCAGCGCGTGGCCTCGATGAAGTCGGTGCCGTATGCCGCGTGCTCCTCGATACCCGTGGCCACCGCGAAGATGTTGGGGTCGAAGATGATGTCCTCCGCGGGCAGGCCGACCTCCTGGGTGAGGATGTCGTAGGCCCGGCGGCAGATGACCTTGCGCCGCTCGAGGTTGTCGGCCTGGCCCTCCTCGTCGAAGGCCATCACCACGACGGCCGCGCCGTACTTGCGGCACAGGCGGGCCTGCTCGACGAACTTCTCGACGCCCTCCTTCATCGAGATGGAGTTGACGATCGGCTTGCCCTGCACACACTTGAGGCCGGCCTCGATGACCTCCCACTTCGAGGAGTCGATCATCAGCGGCACGCGGGAGATGTCCGGCTCGGACGCGACGAGCTTGAGGAAGCGGTCCATCGCCGCGACGCCGTCGATCATCCCCTCGTCCATGTTGACGTCGATGACCTGCGCGCCGGCCTCGACCTGCTGCCGGGCGACGTTGAGCGCGGTGGGGTAGTCCTCGGCCTGGATGAGCTTGCGGAACCGTGCCGAGCCGGTGATGTTCGTCCGCTCGCCGACGTTGACGAAGAGCGACTCCTCGGTGACGGTCAGCGGCTCCAGGCCCGAGAGGCGCAGCGCAGGCGAGACCTCCGAGGGCACCCGCGGCTTCTCGCCCGCGGCGGCCTCGGCGATCGCCTTGATGTGGTCGGGGGTCGTGCCGCAGCACCCGCCGAGCAGGTTGACCAGCCCCGCCTGCGCGAACTCGCCGACGACCGCCGCCATGGCGTCCGGGGTCTCGTCGTACTCGCCGAAGTGGTTGGGCAGGCCGGCGTTCGGGTAGCACGACACGAAGGTGTCGGCGACGCGCGCCAGCTCCGCGGCATACGGGCGCATCTCGGCCGCACCGAGGGCGCAGTTGAGCCCGACCGCGATGGGGCGGGCGTGGCGCACGCTGTGCCAGAAGGCCTCGGTGACCTGGCCCGAGAGGGTGCGGCCCGAGGCGTCGGTGATGGTGCCGGAGATGATGACCGGCCAGCGGCGGTCGTGCTCCTCGAAGAGGGTCTCCAGCGCGTAGATCGCGGCCTTGGCGTTGAGGGTGTCGAAGATCGTCTCGACGATGAGGACGTCCGCGCCGCCGTCGACGAGGCCGCGCGCCTGCTCGAGGTACGCCTCGACGAGCTCGTCGTAGCTGACGTTGCGCGTGCCCGGGTCGTTGACGTCCGGGGAGATCGACGCGGTGCGGTTCGTGGGGCCGAGGGCGCCGAGCACCCAGCGCGGGCGGTCGGGCGTGCGCGCGGTCATGGCGTCGCACGCCTCGCGGGCCAGGCGGGCGGCCGCGACGTTCATCTCGTAGGCGAGGTCGGACATGCCGTAGTCGGCCAGGGAGATGCGCTGGGCGTTGAAGGTGTTCGTCTCGACCAGGTCGGCGCCGGCCTCGAGGTAGGCGTCGTGGATGCCACGGATGACGCCCGGCTGGGTGATGGACAGCAGGTCGTTGTTGCCCTTGAGGTCGTCGGCCCAGTCGGCGAACCTCTCTCCGCGGTAGTCCTCCTCGGCCAGCCCCTCCCGCTGGATCATGGTGCCCATGGCGCCGTCCATCACGAGGATCCGCTCGCGCAGGGCAGCCCCCAGCTCGTCGGATACGTCGGGGCGATGTGTCACGGTTCCAGGCACCCGCCAAGTATCGCCCATGCCCCGCCCGGGGCGTCCACCGCCTTCACGTAGGGTTCCCGCATGAGCGCCCCCGCCGCCCGTGAGGCCGAGGAGTCCGGGCACGGCGTGCGGATCGCCCGCGTCGCCGGGATCCCCGTCTACCTCGCGCCCAGCTGGTTCCTCATCGCGGTGGTGATCATCGCGATCGTGGCCGGTCCGGTGCTGACGACCCGGCCGCTGTTCGGCATCGGGGTCGGGGTGCTGCAGGCCCTGCTGCTGCTCGTCTGCGTCCTCGCCCACGAGGCCGCCCACGCCGTGACGGCCCGCGCCTTCGGCATGCCGGTCCTGCGCATCGTGGCCAACGTGTGGGGCGGTCACACCTCCATGGAGGCGGTGCGCTCGACCCCCGGCAGGATGGCGGCCGTCGCCGCGGCCGGCCCGCTGGCCAACGCCGCCCTGGCGCTCCTGGCGTATGCCGTGGCGCCCCTCGTGACCGGCGACCTCAGCCACCGGCTCGTCACCGGCATGGTCATCATCAACGGCAGCCTCGCGGTGCTCAACCTCCTCCCCGGCATGCCCCTCGACGGCGGCCAGGTGGTGGAGTGCCTGGTCTGGAAGGCGACGGGGGACCGCAACAAGGGTGCCGTGGTCGCGGGCTGGTCCGGCCGGGTCGTCACGGTGCTCGTCGTCCTGTGGTTCTTCGTCCGGCCGGTCGCGCTGGGGCAGGGCATCGGGTTCGGCTCGATCTGGGTGCTCGTGATCGCCTCGGTGCTGTGGGCCGGGGCGAGCGAGTCCGTGCGCCGCGGCACCGCGCTGGGCAAGCTCGGCCGGCTGAGGGTGCAGGACGTCGCCGAGCGCGCCGTGGTGCTGGCCCCCGACAGCACCGTCGGCATGGCCCTGGACCACCCCGACATCGTGCTGACGACGGACGAGCGCGGCGTGCCCTGCCTGGTCTTCGGTGCCATGGACCTGGCCCTGCACCACGACCTCGACCGGCAGGCGCCGGTCAGCGCCGCCGTCTTCCGGGTGCCGGATGCCAACGTCGTCGACGCCGGACCTCAGGACGGGGTGGACGTGGTCGTCGCCGCGATGCAGCAGACCGGCTCCGGGACCGTCGTCCTCACCAGCGGCGGCCGGGCCTGGGGTGTCACGAGCGTCGACCGGATCAACGCGGCCGCGGAGCGCAACTAGACTCCCGGCCCATGACCACCGGGCCGCAGGACACCACCACCTCCACCTCGACGGCCGTCGGTGCCGACCTGCGCCGCGGGCCGTTCGGCGTGGGGGAGCGGGTCCAGCTGACCGACCCGAAGGGGCGGCTGCACACGATCACCCTGGAGCCCGGACGCGAGTTCCACACCCACCGCGGCCGGCTCGCCCACGACGACCTCATCGGCGCCCCCGACGGGTCGGTGGTCCGCAACACCGCGGGTGTCGAGTATCTCGCGCTGCGCCCGCTGCTGTCCGACTACGTCATGTCGATGCCGCGCGGCGCCGCGGTCGTCTACCCCAAGGACGCGGGCCAGATCGTGACGATGGCCGACGTGTTCCCCGGGGCCCACGTCGTCGAGGCGGGCGTCGGGTCCGGCGCCCTGTCGATGTCGCTGCTGCGGGCTGTCGGCGAGCACGGCACCCTGCACTCCTTCGAGCGGCGCGAGGACTTCGCCGACATCGCCAGGGGCAACGCGCGGGCGTTCTTCGGCGTGGACCACCCCGCGTGGACGGTCACCGTCGGCGACCTCGTCGAGGAGCTGCCCCGGACCGTCGAGCCGGGGACCGTGGACCGCGTCGTCCTGGACATGCTCGCGCCGTGGGAGTGCCTCGACGTCGTCTCCCAGGCGCTGCTGCCGGGCGGGGTGCTCATCTGCTACGTCGCCACCGCCACCCAGCTCTCGCGCGTCGCCGAGGCGATCCGTGACCACGGCGGCTACACCGAGCCCGAGGCCTGGGAGTCCCTGGTTCGGGGCTGGCATCTCGAGGGCCTCGCCGTCCGCCCGCAGCACCGCATGCACGGACACACCGGCTTCCTCATCACCACGCGCCGGCTCGCCCCGGGCGTCACCCCGCCGCTGCGCAAGAGGCGGCCGGCCAAGGGCGCCTACGGCGAGGACGGCGACGCCGGCGCCACGCCCGGTGACACCACGGCATTCGGCCAGGAGGCGGAGTTCTCGGCCGAACAGCTGGGGGAGCGCGTCCCATCAGACAAGAAGATCCGGCGCCTTCGCCGTTCTGTGACGCAAACCTCCACGACGACCGAGCAGTAGCGCGTTAGGTTGGGTCATCGGTCGCACTGCTGCGGCCGGTGGGTACGTCGATCGCCACCGAGGGAGCCGACATGACCGACCAGCACCGCCACGACCCGTCCGACGAGCGCCGCCAGGCCGAGCTCCTCGCCGAGGAGGTCGCTGCCCTGCGCCAGCGGCTCGCCGACGCGCCGGCACGATCCCGCGAGCTCGAGACCAAGGTCCTGCAGCTGCAGTCGAACCTCGCCACCATCTCCTCCCAGAACGAGCGGCTCGTCCGCACGCTCAAGGAGGCGCGCGAGCAGATCGTGACCCTGAAGTCCGAGGTGGACCGGCTCGCGCAGCCGCCCGCGGCATACGGCGTCGTCCTGGAGTCCTACGACGACGCCACGGTGGACATCCTCACCGGGGGCCGCAAGATGCACGTGGCCGTGAGCCCGGCCGTCGACCCCGCGGAGCTGTCCGCCGGGCGCGAGGTGCGCCTCAACGAGGCCATGAACGTCGTCGCCACGTGCGGGTACGAGCGCACCGGCGAGGTCGTGATGATCAAGGAGATGCTCGGCGACGGCCGGGTCCTGGTCGTCGCGCACGCCGACGAGGAGCGCGTCTGCCGGATCGCCGACTCCCTCGAGGGCGAGCCGATCCGCGTCGGCGACGCCCTCATGCTCGAGCCGCGGTCCGGGTTCGTCTACGAGCGCATCCCCAAGGCCGAGGTGGCCGAGCTGGTGCTCGAGGAGGTGCCCGACATCGACTACGAGGACATCGGGGGCCTGGCCGGCCAGATCGAGGCCATCCGCGACGCCGTCGAGCTGCCCTACCTGCACCCCGACCTGTTCACCGAGCACCAGCTCAAGCCGCCGAAGGGCGTGCTGCTCTACGGCCCGCCCGGATGTGGCAAGACGCTCATCGCCAAGGCGGTCGCGTCGAGCCTGGCCAAGAAGGTCGCCGAGCGCGAGGGCAAGCCGGTCGGCAAGTCCTTCTTCCTCAACATCAAGGGCCCCGAGCTGCTCAACAAGTACGTCGGCGAGACCGAGCGGCACATCCGGCTCATCTTCCAGCGGGCCCGGGAGAAGGCCTCCGGTGGCACGCCGGTCGTGGTGTTCTTCGACGAGATGGACAGCCTGTTCCGCACCCGCGGCTCGGGTGTCTCCTCCGACGTCGAGACGACGATCGTCCCGCAGCTGCTGTCGGAGATCGACGGAGTGGAGCGGCTCGAGAACGTCATCGTCATCGGTGCCTCGAACCGCGAGGACATGATCGACCCGGCGATCCTGCGTCCCGGCCGGCTCGACGTGAAGATCAAGATCGAGCGCCCCGACGCCGAGAGCGCCCGCGACATCTTCACGAAGTACCTGACCGCGGACCTGCCGCTGCACGAGCACGACCTGTCCGAGCACGGCGGGTCACCGCAGGCGACCGTCGACGCCATGATCACCGCCACCGTCGAGCGGATGTACTCCGAGATCGAGGAGAACCGGTTCCTCGAGGTGACCTACGCCAACGGTGACAAGGAGGTCCTGTACTTCAAGGACTTCAACAGCGGCGCGATGATCCAGAACATCGTCGACCGGGCGAAGAAGATGGCCATCAAGGACTTCCTCACCGTCGGCGCCAAGGGCATCCGGGTCGACCACCTGCTCGCCAGCTGCGTCGACGAGTTCAAGGAGAACGAGGACCTGCCCAACACGACCAACCCCGACGACTGGGCCCGCATCTCCGGCAAGAAGGGCGAGCGGATCGTCTACATCCGCACGCTCGTCACCGGCAAGAGCGGCACCGAGCCGGGTCGGTCGATCGACAACGTCGCCAACACCGGCCAGTACCTCTAGCCGCCAGCTCCAGCGGCCGACCGCTAGCCGCCGACGCCCGCCCGGGTCCGCACGCTGCGGGCCCGGGCGACGTGTGTCCGCACCCGGGATGCGGTGCCGCGGCCGCGGGCCTCCAGCCAGGTCCAGCCCCGGTGGTAGGCGATGCCCACGGCGATCGAGGCCGCCATGGCGAGCACCGAGCTGTACGCCATGAGGTGCGGGTAGACGACGAAGTGCGTCAGGTAGACGAACAGCGAGGCTGCCGCGACCGCCGAGGCCGCCCGCGCGAGGCAGCCCGGCAGCCGCACGGCAGGCAGCCAGACCAGGGCGAGCACCCCGAGCATGACGGTCGGGCCGCGCATCGGCATGCTCGGCCAGAATCCCGGCAGCGTGAGCAGCGGCACCGCCGAGACGAGCAGCCGCTGCGGCACCGTGCGGGCGCGCGCGGCCGCCCAGCCCGTCGCGAACAGCCAGATCAGCACGTAGGCGTTGGCGCCGCGGTATGGCCCGGCGTCCGGCACCACCACGTCGTACCGCGTGAGCAGGCCGACGCCCACCAGCGCCATGGGGAAGGCGAAGGGGAACCGCCGCTCCCACCGGTCGACGGCCGGCACCGACAGCAGGAGCGCCGCGCCCGCCAGCAGGGCGACCAGGGCCTCGACGAACCAGTAGTGCCAGTGCGGCGACCAGCGGGCCCAGTCCCCGAGGACCTGGTTGAGCAGCAGGACGTTGCGCCAGTCGTAGGTGCCGAGGGTCACCGCGACGACGGCGATCCACAGGGCGCTGGGTGCCCAGATCCGCAGGGCACTCCGGACGATGCCCCTGGCGCGCTCGGCGCGCGGTCGGGCGGTGAGCTGGAAGCGGGCCAGGTTGAACCCCGCGAGGGCCAGCAGGGTGTGCGCGCCACCGGGCACGAAGGACAGGTGCGTGTGGTTGGCGAGGATGAGCAGGACCGCGACCGCCCGCACCACGACGCTCGTCTCCACGGCGTGCCAGCCGCGTCGCCAGCGTGGGGTCGGGCGGCCACCGTCCACCGCCAGGTCCCGGCCCGGGTGCGAGGGCCGGGCTGCCGCGACGAGCTCGGCGGGGGAGAGCAGGTGCCACCCGGCCGGGAGCGCGCCGAGGAGCCGCTCGAGGCGCAGCGACACCTCGACGTAGGAGAGCGAGTCGCCGCCGAGGTCGACGAAGCTCGTGCGCTCGTCGGCCCCCGGGGCGTCGAGCAGGTCGCGGTAGAGGGCCGCCACGGCCTGGGGAGTGAGGGCGGCCGGGGCGCCGGCGCCTGCGTGCTCCGCCCGTGCTGCGCGGGCGCGGGCCCGGTGGGCCTCGACGAGCGCTGCCATGCCCGGGTAGTCGGGCTTGCCCGTGGGCAGGACCAGCACGTCGGCGCCGTCGAGCACGACGACCCCGCTGGCGGGTATGCCGTGCCGGCGGGTGAGCGTGTCCGTCACCGCGTCCCCGGAGCCGGGCTCGGCGGCCACGACGCCCACGGCGTCGCCGAGGTCGACGCAGTGGGCCCGGACGCCGGCCTCGGCCAGGTCGCGCTCGGCCCGGTCGAGGTCGATCCGCAGGCCGACGACCTTGGCGAAGCGGCTGCGCCGCCCGACGACCTCGACCGTCCCGTCGGCGCGCAGGTGCCCGAGGTCGCCGGTGCGCAGCTCGGTGACGTCGCGCCCGCGCGCCAGGTCACCGGGGTGCTCGGCGTACCCCAGCATGACGTTGGGGCCGGAGTAGACGAGCTCTCCGAGGCCGCACTCGAGCTCGGACAGCGGGTCGAGCCGGAACCGTCCGCCTGGGACGGGGAGCCCGACGGTCTCGGCGTGGGAGTCGAGCAGCTCCGGCGGCAGGACCGCCATGCGCGCGGTCGCCTCGGTCTGGCCGTACATGACGAAGAGGTCCCAGCCGCGCGAGCGCCCCAGCGTGGCATACCGTCGCACCGCGTCGGGGGCGAGCCGGCCGCCGGCCTGGGTCACCACGCGCAGGCTGGGGTGGTGGCGCTCGGCGAAGCCGCTGCGGTCGAGCAGCTCGAACGTGTGCGGGACCCCGGCGAGGGTCGTGACACCGGCGTCGTCGACGAGCCGCCAGAAGCACGGGTCGACCACGGACAGGTCGGTGAGGACGAGCGAGGCGCCGACCGCGAGGTGGCTGTGCGCGACGGAGAGGCCGTAGCAGTAGTGCAGCGGGAGCGTGGTGGCCGCCCGGTCGCCGGGTCGGGTGCGCAGCGCCTCGGCGATGGCCAGGGCGTTGCTGTCGAGGTTCTCGTGCGACAGCCGGACGAGCTTGGGGGAGCCGGTGGAGCCGGAGGTCGGCAGGAGCAGCGCGAGGTCGGGGTGCAGCTCATGGGCCGGTTCGGCGCTCCGGTGGGTGACCTGCCAGCCGGCGCCGTCGCGGGAGGCCACGACGTCGGGGGAGTACCGCTCCACGAGGGACGCGTGGTGCTGGGGGCGGTCGCCCGGGACCACCAGCGGGACGTGCCCGGAGGCCAGGGCGCCGAGGTAGGTGACAAGGAAGTCGAGCGAGTTCTCCGCCGCGAGCAGCACGAGGCGCCGTCCGGTCCCGAGCGCGGAGCCGGCGTCCTGGACGCGAGCGGTTAGGTCGGCATACGTGAGCGGGCCCTCGGGCGTCCACACGGCGCAGCGGTCGCCGTGCTCGGCGAGGGCGGCGGCGAACCGGCTCGCGGGCCGGGGCCGCGTCGTCTCGTGCGAGGGGGTGGGGAACGAGCTCACGCAGGGCACGTTATTAGGTAAGCCTTACCAAACTCAAACCCGGGCGTGCCGCGGTGGCCGCCCGCCTGGCCGGTGGTCACCGCCTCAGCGGCGGTTCGCCGCCCGGGCCGACCACCGGGCGAGGCCCTCGCCCCCGAAGCGCAGGACCGCGACCGCGCAGCGCCAGCCCACGAGGAAGAGGCCGAGCACCAGCAGGGTCACCAGGCCGAAGGACCAGGCGAAGCCGCCCCCGGACAGGACCCGCAGCCCCAGCCCGAGCACGACGGTGACCAGCCACACCACCTCGGCACCGGGCACGCCGACCGGCCAGCCGCGCAGCCGCACCGCCGCCACCCAGCCCACGGCGAGGGCGACGAGGAAGGGCCACGCGACCTCGAGAACCCCCGTGACGGTGAGGCCCTCGCGGTGGCTGGCCCGGCCGACGGTGGCGAACAGCAGCACGAAGGCGGCGTCGACCACGAACGCCGCGATCCTGCCCCTCAGGCGGACCACCCCGTCAGGTGCCGGCGCGCAGCCGGGCGGCCACCGGCCATCAGTGCACCCGGTCGAAGAGGGTGGCCTGCGGCGGCGCGTGCGTGGGGTCGACGCCGTCGAACAGGCTGCTCACCGACTCGCCCGCGTGGATGCGGCTGATGGCCTCGGCGAAGAGCTGGGCCACGGTCCGCACCCGCAGCTCCGGCCACCCGCTGGGCGCCGGCACCGTGTCGGTGGTGACGACCTCGCCCACCATTGGGTGCTCGCGCAGCCGCTCGACCGCGCGCCCGGCAAAGAGCCCGTGGGTGCACGCGACGTCCGCCCGGGTGCACCCGAGGTCCTTGAGCCGCTCGAGCAGCTCCACGATCGAGCCGCCGGTCGCGATCTCGTCGTCGAGGACGATCGCCCGGCGGCCGGCCACGTCGCCGACGATGGAGTCGATGACGACCCGGTCGTCCGCCAGCCGCTGCTTGCTCCCGGCGGCGACGGGCAGGCCGAGCAGCCGGGCGAACTGGGTGGCGGTCTTGGCGTTCCCGAGGTCGGGCGAGACGACGACGGAGTCGGTGAGGTCGGTGCCGCGGAAGTGGTCGGCGAGCACCCCGATGGCCGTGAGGTGGTCCACCGGCACCGAGAAGAACCCGTGGACCTGGGGTGCGTGCAGGGTCATGGTGAGGACCCGGTGGACGCCGGCGGCGACGAGCATGTCGGCGACGAGTCGGCCGCCGAGGGAGATGCGCGACGCGTCCTTCTTGTCCGAGCGCGCGTAGGCGTAGTGCGGGATGACCGCGGTGATCTGCGCCGCGGAGGCGCCCCGTGCGGCGTCGACCATGAGCAGCAGCTCCATGAGGTGCTCCTGCGTGGGCGGCACCAGCGGCTGGACGATGTAGACGTCACGCTGGCGGCAGTTGGCCAGCAGCTGGGCCTGCAGGCAGTCGTTGCTGAACCGCTTGATCTCCACCGGGGAGAGGTCGACGCCCAGCGCCCCGCAGATGCGGTGGGCCAGGGCGCGGTGGGCGCTTCCGCTGAAGATCACGATGTCGCGCAATGCGTCTCCCGGTGGGGTCCGTGGGGGATCGGTCCGTGGCGGATCGGGTCGAGCCTAGCCCGCGTCGCCGCGATCCGGGACCGTCGCCGGGTACAGGTGGGCGCGCAGCTCCGCGACGAGCTCGGCCCGGTGGCGGGGCCCGGCAGGGGTCGCACCCGGCATCGACGCGAAGCCGTGCGGCACCCGCCGGTAGTTGGTGTGCCGCACGGGCACCCCCGCTGCCCGCAGCGCCGCGGCATACCTCACGCCGTCGTCCCGGATCGGGTCGAGGTCGGCGGTCTGCACCAGGGCCGGCGGCAGGCCCTCGAGCCGGCCGAACAGCGGCGACACCAGCGGTTCACGCCAGTCCGCCTCCCGGGGCGCGTAGTGGGCGCGACAGGCCAGGATGCTGTCGCGGGTGAGCATCGGGGCGTGGGCGTGCTCGGCGATGGACGGTGAGCCCAGGGTCATGTCGGTCGAGGGATAGATGAGGGCCTGGTGGAGCAGCGGGGAACCGCCCAGGTCGCGCATCAGCTGGGCGGTCACGGCCGCCAGCGCCCCGCCGGCACTGTCGCCGACGACCGCCATCCGCGAGGTGTCGGCCCGCAGGACCGCGCCCCGGAGGGAGACCCACGAGGTCGCGTCGTAGGCGTCGAGCGCCGCGGTCGGGGCCCGGTGCTCCGGGGCGACGCGGTAGTCGACGCTGACGACGACGGCCCGCACCTGCGCGGCGAGGTGGGTGCACAGGGGGTCGTAGGAGACCACGTTCCCCTCGACGAACCCGCCTCCGTGGAGGAAGACGACGACGGGGACGTCGGTGTCGGTGTCCCGCACGGCACGGGGCCGGTAGACGCGCAGCGGGATGTCGTAGCCGTCCCGCGCGGGGGCGGTGCCGTAGGTGATCCCCACCGAGCGGTCCACCGGTCCGGTCACCCAGGTGAACGGCGGGCGCGCCGGGTAGGTCCGGCCGCGGCGCCGCGCGATCTCGTCGGGCGTGAGCCGCTCGACCGGTGGCAGCAGGACGTGGTCGAGCAGGGCCGTCAGCGCCGCGAGCCGCACCGGCATCGCAGCAGGGGAGTGGCGCATGGAGCGGAAGTCTCTCACCTAGGGTGGTGACCGTGACCGTGCGCCGCGTGATGGGGATCGAGACCGAGTACGGCATCTCCGTGCCGGGCGACCCGGCAGCCAACCCGATGATCCTGTCCGGCCAGGTGGTCAACGCGTACGCGTCGATGCAGGGCATCCGGGCCGCCCACGCCTCCTGGGACTACGCCGACGAGGCGCCCCTGCGCGACGCGCGCGGCTTCGACATGGCGCGGGCGCTGGCCGACGCGAGCCAGCTCACCGACGAGGAGGACCCGACGCTGGCGAACGTCGTCCTCACCAACGGCGCCCGCCTCTACGTCGACCACGCCCACCCCGAGTACTCCTCGCCCGAGGTCACCTCGCCCCGGGCCGCGGTGGCCTTCGACCGGGCCGGCGAGCTCATCATGGCCGAGGCCGTCCGCCGGCTGTCGGCCGTCCCACCCGGGGTGAACCTCTACAAGAACAACACCGACGGCAAGGGCCAGTCCTACGGCACGCACGAGAACTACCTCATGCGGCGCGAGACGCCCTTCACCGACATCGTCCGCCACCTCGTGCCGTTCTTCGTCGCGCGGCAGGTGTTCACCGGCTCCGGCCGGGTGGGGATCGGCGTCGACTCCCGCAACCCCGGGTTCCAGCTCAGCCAGCGCAGCGACTTCTTCGAGGTCGAGGTCGGGCTCGAGACGACCCTCAAGCGGCCGATCATCAACACCCGCGACGAGCCGCACGCCGTGGCCGACCTCTACCGGCGGCTGCACGTCATCATCGGCGACGCCAACCACTGCGACGTGGCCAACCTGCTCAAGCTCGGCACCACCTCGCTGGTGCTGGCGATGATCGAGGACCGCGCGATCGACGTCGACCTCACCGTCGCGCGGCCCGTCTCGACCCTGCAGCGGGTCAGCCACGACCCCACGTGCCGCGAGCTCATCGAGCTGCGCGACGGCACGAAGCTCACGGCGGTGCAGCTGCTCTGGCGCTACCACGAGCTCGCCGAGCGCTACCTCGAGCGCCGGTATGCCGGGGAGCTGGACGAGGACACCGCGGAGGTCATGCGCTGGTGGGCGCTCGTGCTGGACCGGCTCGAGCGCGACCCGCGTGAGGCCGCGCGCGAGGTCGACTGGGTCGGCAAGCTGCAGGTGCTCCAGGGGTACATCGACCGCGACGGCCTGGAGTGGTCCGACCCCCGGCTGCGCGCCGTCGACATCCAGTGGTCCGACGTGCGCCCGGACAAGGGCATCTTCCACAAGCTGCGGGCTGCCGGCCGGTTCGAGGAGCTGGTGAAGGACGACGAGGTCCTGCACGCGGTGCACGAGCCGCCGACCGACACCCGCGCCTACTTCCGCGGCAAGTGCCTGGAGAAGTACTCCGACCAGATCGCGGCGGCATCGTGGGACTCGGTCATCTTCGACATCCCCGGCCAGAGCTCGCTGCAGCGGGTGCCGATGCTCGAGCCGCTGCGCGGCACCAAGGCCGGTGTCGGGGCGCTGCTCGACCGCAGTCCGGACGCCGCCACCCTCCTGCGCGAGTTGGCCTCGGCATCGGGTTAGGGTCGCACTAGGTTGGAGGCACGGGGCGCAGCAGCGCCGACGGAGCAGCACGAGCGGGAGGTCACGGAGATGCCGAGCCAGGAGCAGAGCCGACCACAGCGCCGGGACGACGCGCCGGACGAGGCGCCGGAGCCCACCCCGGCGTCACCCGAGGCGAGCGCCCGCAAGGAGAACCTCGACTCCGACATCGACAGCGTCCTCGACGAGATCGACGGCGTGCTCGAGTCCAACGCCGAGGAGTTCGTCCGCGGGTTCGTCCAGAAGGGCGGCCAGTGACCACGGACACCGGCGCGGGGCGCCTGCCCGCGGCATACCTGTCCACGGGCTCGTCCTCCTTCACCGAGTTCGTCGGGGTGCACGCACCCCACCTGCTCCCGTCGGGCCGGGCACTGCCCCCGGGCAGCTCGCTCGAGGCGCCGCACGGCACGACGATCGTCACCGCGACCTTCGACGGCGGCGTCGTCATGGCGGGCGACCGCCGCGCCACCATGGGCAACCTCATCGCCAACCGCGACATGGAAAAGGTCTTCGCCGCCGACGAGTACTCCGCAGTCGGCATCGCCGGCACCGCGGGCCTCGCCATCGAGCTGGTCAAGCTCTTCCAGGTCGAGCTGGAGCACTACGAGAAGATCGAGGGCACGCTGCTCTCGCTCGAGGGCAAGGCCAACCGGCTCGCCTCGATGATCCGCGCCAACCTCGGCATGGCCATGCAGGGCCTGGCGGTCGTCCCGATGTTCGCCGGGTACGACCTCGACCGGAACCTGGGCCGGATCTTCTCCTACGACGTGACCGGCGGCTGCTACGAGGAGCACGACCACCACAGCGTCGGGTCGGGCTCGCTGTTCGCCCGCGGGTCACTGAAGAAGCTGTGGCGCCCCGGCCTGTCCGCCGACGACGCCGTGCGCGTGGTGGTCGAGGCGCTCTACGACGCGGCCGACGACGACTCCGCCACCGGCGGCCCGGACGTGGGCCGGCGGATCTGGCCGACCGTGGCCGTCGTCGACCTCCAGGGCGTGCGGTTCGCCGCCGAGGAGGCGCTGCGCGAGGTGGTCGAGTCCGTGATCGCCGGACGCCAGGGCAACCCGGGAGGTGCGCGATGAGCAGCATGCCGTTCTACGTCTCGCCCGAGCAGCTGATGAAGGACCGGGCCGACTACGCCCGCAAGGGCATCGCCCGCGGCCGGTCGGTCGTCGTCCTGGGCTACGACAAGGGGATCGCGTTCGTCGCGGAGAACCCGTCCCGGGCGCTGCACAAGGTGTCCGAGATCTACGACCGCATCGCTTTCGCGGCGGTCGGCAAGTACAACGAGTTCGAGAACCTGCGCGTGGCCGGCGTCCGGTACGCCGACCTGCGCGGCTACTCCTACGACCGCACCGACGTCACCGCCCGCGGCCTGGCCAACGCCTACGCGCAGACCCTCGGAACGGTGTTCACGCAGGAGTCCAAGCCCTACGAGGTCGAGATCGTCGTGGCGGAGGTCGGCGAGAGCGACGCCGACGACCAGATCTACCGGCTGACGTACGACGGCTCCGTCGCCGACGAGCACGGGTTCGTCGCGATGGGCGGGGCGGCCGACTCGATCGAGACCGGCCTGAAGGACCGCTGGCGTCCGGGGATGAGCCTGGGCGAGGCGCTCACGCTGGCCGTCGGCGAGCTCGGCAAGGACCCGTCCGGCGGCGCAGACCGCGGCCTCACGGCGGCCCAGCTCGAGGTGGCGGTGCTCGACCGCGAACGCCCCCGCCGCACCTTCCGGCGGATCGGCGGGGCGCTGCTGGAGGCGCTGCTCAGCACCGAGGACCCGACCCACGACGCGCCGTCCGAGGACGACCGCACGCCCGGCCGTCACGACACCCTCACGGGCGAGGGCACCGTGCGCGACGAGTCCACCAACCCCCAGACCCAGCGGCCGGCGGACGACGCCTGACACAGGAGCCGTCCGGGACCCGTCGCGGGCACCCGGACGGCTCGAGGCCCCGGATGGTGGGGTTTCAGACGGGCAGGTGCTCGGCCAGCCACTGCCCGGTGGCGACCCAGGCCTGCTCCGAGGCGTCGGCGTCGTGGAAGAGCGGCGAGGGGTTGTCGAACGCGTGGCCGGCGCCGGCATACGTCAGGAACGTCGCGTCGCGCCCATCGGCGGTGACGGCGTCCTCGATCTCACGGACCTTGTCCTGGGGGATGTAGTCGTCGGCGAGGCCGAAGTGGTGCAGGCTCGGGCAGGTGACCTGGGGCGCGAGGCCGAGCAGGTCCGGCAGGGCGGACCCGTAGTAGCTGACGAGGGCGTCCGGGCCGGCGCCCTGCGGCAGGGTCGCGGCGGCCGTCGCGAACGCCAGCCCACCGCCGAAGCAGAAGCCGAGGACGCCGACCGGCCCCTGCACCTCGTCCCGCTCGCGCAGGGCGGCGAGGGCCGCCGACGCGTCAGCGACCGCCGCGTCCCAGTCCAGCCGCTGGAGCAGCCCCATGGCCTCGGGCAGCCCGTCCTGCGCCTCCGAGACGACCTGGTCGCCGAGCCGCCAGTAGATGTGCGGCACCAGGACGACGTACCCCTGCGAGGCGAGGTCGCGGGCGCGCCCGCTGATGTACCCGGTGACGCCGAAGATCTCCTGCAGGAGCACGATGCCCGGGCCCTGCCCGCTCGGCGGCAGGTGGAGGTCGGCCGGCAGGTCACCGCCCGTGACGGGGACGGTCAGCGTGGTCACGTCGTTCTGGCTCATGCCGGACAACGTATGCCGCGCCGGCCCCGTTCGCCGGGCGAACCGCCTCAGGCGGTGGGCGCCGCGGCGTAGCGCAGGTAGGGCTTGACCTCCTCGACGTCCTCGAACCGCGCCCGCGCGTCCTCCGTCGACACGGTGGGGGCGACGATGACCCGCTCGCCCTGCTTCCAGTCGACCGGCGTGGAGAAGGGTCCCGCGTCGTTGACCTGCAGGGCGTCGAGGGCCCGCAGGATCTCGTCGAAGTTGCGGCCGGCGCTCTTGGGGTAGGTCAGGGAGAGGCGGACCTTGCCGGCCGGGTCGATGAGGAAGACCGAGCGGACGGGGGAGGTGTCGCCCGCGCCGGGGTGGATCATGTCGTACAGCTCGGCGACCTTCCGGTCGGCGTCGGCGACGATCGGGTAGTCGACCGAGGTGCCGGCGACGTCCTCGATGTCGCCCTTCCACGCCTCGTGGTCCTCCAGGGCGTCGACGGAGACGGCGAGCACCTTGGTGTTGCGGCGGGCCCACTCGTCCTTGAGCTGGGCCACGCGGCCGAGCTCGGTCGTGCACACCGGCGTGAAGTCGGCCGGGTGGCTGAACAGGACGGCCCAGCCGTCGCCCTTCCACTCGTGGAAGCTCAGCTCGCCCTCGGTCGTCGGGGCGGTGAAGTCGGGGGCGTCGTCGCCCAGTCGCAGCGTGGCCATGTCGGGGTCCTCCCAGAGGTAACGCGGTGTTTGCCGAGACCAAACATGCCGTTACCTGATCGGGATGTGGATGCCGCGTCCGGATCGTGGACCTGCGACGAGGGCGAGGAGGGCGTCCGCGAGCGCGTCGAGGCTGCCCGGGTCGAGCAGGGTGCCGTAGTGGTCGGCGTCCAGCCGGACCGTGCGGACGTCTGCCGGCAGGTGAGCCTGCGCCAGGCGCGCGGGGGAGTACAGCCCCGGCTCCTGCCCCAGCGGACCGCGCGCGGCCCAGGCGAGCACCGCGGGGCACTGCAGCGTGTGGACCGCCGCGAGGGTGGCCGGGTCGCTCATCATGTCGGCCCAGTCGGCCCGGACGCACTCCAGCGAGCTGCTCGAGCGCATGGCGCCCGGTGCGCCGGCCAGGTCGTGCTGCAGGTATGCCGCGAGCGCGTCACCGTTCGTGCGCGCCAGCGCCGGCCCGAGGGTCGGGTGCTCCCGCCAGTGCTCCAGGTACGCCTGGTCGTCCTCGAAGGTCATGGTCAACCGGTCCATGGCCGGGCCGATGATCCCGTGGAGGACCTCGTCGACGTCGAAGCTGCCCGGAGTCGGGTAGGCGAGGCCGCCGTCGACGAGCAGCACCCCGCCCACGACGTCCGGGCGGCTCGCCGCAGCCAGGGCGGCGACGAACGCACCCATGGAGTGCCCTGCGAGCACCGGTCGCTCGAGGCCGAGGTGCTCGATGACGGCGAGCACGTCGCGGACGTGGTCGGCGAGCCCGGTGGAGCGCAGCCGGGAGCTCTCTGCCCGTCCGCGCATGTCCGGCGCCACCACGGACAGGCCGCCGGCGAGGGTCGTGGCGAGCGGCTGCCAGGCCAGCCCGTTCGAGGAGATGCTGTGCAGGGCGAGGACGGTCCCGGTCCCGGCCGGCGCCTGCGTGAGGAGGTGCACCGTCAGTGCGCCCCCGGCCACCGGCACCTGGCAGGTCCCCGCGTCCACGTCGTTCCCCCTGCCACGGTCGGTCGGTCGGACCGACGACGCTACGGGCCGGCGGTGCCGCCGGACATGGTGCGCAGACCCACTTCCCGGCAGCACGCGTGTGCGCCGCTCACGGCAGGTCCTCGTCGCCTCGCGCCCGGACCAGCAGCTCCCGCTCCTCGGAGGGGGACAGGCCGGCCCGGCGCGGCCGTCCCGGCCCCTGCCGCAGCTCCCACTCCAGCACGTCCTCGAGGGTGTCCTCCAGCGGTCGGGTGACCAGCCCGAGGGTCTGCGCGGCGGAGGTGTCCCTCGCCATGAAGCCGGCATACTCCGGCACGGGGAGCCACATCGGCAACGACCGCTCGCCGCTCCAGGGCGCCACGGAGTGCTCCGCGAGCCACTCCTGCGGCACGGCGACGAGCTCGCCCTCGTGCCCGGCCACGCGCCGTGCGGCGGCGAGGTGCTCGGCGAGGGGGAGCGTCGGACCGGAGGCGTTGACCACGCCGTTCGCGCCCTGTGCGCCGGACCGGACGAGCCACGCGGCGAGGTCCCGGGAGTCGACGAGCTGAGTTGTCACCGTGCTGTCGGGGACGAGGACCGAGCCGTCCGTGGTCGCCGGGTGGGCGAACCGCAGGGGCCAGTATCCGGTGCGGTCCGAGACGTCCCCGGGTCCGCCGATGAGCCCCGCGCGGGCGACCAGGGCCCGGTCGGGCAGGGCCGCCAGGACGTGCTGCTCGCAGGCCACCTTGCGCTCGCCGTAGGTCTCGAAGCCGTCCTCGTCGGTCTCGCTGGGAGGTAGGAGCGGCGCGGACTCGGCGGCCCCCGGCTGGTCGTGGCCGGCGTAGACCGAGCAGGACGAGACGAACACCCACGTGCCCGTGCGGGGCCCCAGCGCGGCCACCGCGCCGCGCACGTGGCTCGGCTGGCGCGCGACGTCGACCACGACGTCCCACTCGCCATCGACCTCGGCGTACGCGCCGGGACTGCTCCGGTCGGCCCGCACGACACGCACGCCCGCCGGGGGCGGCCCGGACTCCCCGCGTGCGAGCACGGTGACCTCGTGACCCGCCCGCACCGCCTCCTCGGCGACCTCGCGGCCCAGCCAGGCCGTCCCGCCCAGCACCAGGAACCTCGCCATGGCGCCACGCAACCACGGCGGCCGACGGCCTGTCGACCGCTTGCGCTGAGGGCTGACGCGCGACGGGAGCGCCCCGGGTGGGGGCGCTCCCGTCGTCGGAGGGTGGCGTCAGGCGCGGCTGGTCGCGCGGCGGTCCGCCCCGCCCTTCGCCTCAGCCACGTCGTCGCCGGACTCGTCGTCCCGGGCGTCGGCCTCGTCGGCCTCGTCGACCTCGTCCTCGTCGGACGCGTCGTCATCGGCCTGCGCGTCGGCGTCCGCCTCGTCGGACTCCCCGACCGGCTCGGCGGCGTCCTGCGTCGGCTGCTGCTCGGCCGCCACGTCCTCGTCGCCCGCGGCGGCCGGCTCGTCCTGCCCGGACGCAGCGGCCGCGGCGGGGTGGTCCGCGGCGGGCGCGACGGCCTCGTCGAGCTCGCCCACCATGGCGGCGCCGCCCAGCGTCGCCAGCATCTGGCGCACGTTGCTGAGCTGGGCGGTGATGCTGTCGCGGCGCGCGGTCGCGGCGGCGAGCTCGCGCTCGGAGTCGCGGCGGATGCGCTCGGCCTGCTCGCGGGCGGCGGTGACGAGCTGCTCGGCCTCCGCCCGGGCGTTCTCGAGCAGGCGGGTGCTCTCGGCCTGGGACTCGGCGTGGGCCCGCTCGCTCTCGGCGCCGAGCTGCTCGGCCCGCTGCTGCGCCTGGGTCAGCGCCTGCTCGTGCTGGGCCATCTGGGCCGCGAACTCGGCAGCGGCCTTGTCCCGGCGCTGGCCGAGGGTGGCCTCGAAGTCGGCGGCCGACGCGGCGGCCCGCGCCCGCTGGTGCTCGTAGAAGGCCTCCGCCTCCTCGCGACGGGCAGAGGCCTCGCGGTCGGCGTCGTCGAGGATCGCGTCGGCCTGCTGCTTGGCCTGCTCGACCACGCGGGTCGCCTCGGCGTCCGCCTTGGCCCGCACCGACTCGGCGTACCGGTCGGCGTCCGTGCGGGCCTGGTCGGCGGCCAGGCGGGAGGTCCCCGCCAGCGTCTCGGCGTCGGCCCGGGCGTTGGCGCGGATCTCGGCGGCCTCCTCGTCGGCCATCCTCAGGATGGCGCCGATGCGCTCGCCGAGGTCGGTGTAGGTCGGCGCGGCCGCCTTGCGCTGCTCGGCCTGCAGCTCCTGCAGGGAGCGGCGGATCTGCGCCTGCTCCTCCTGCGCGGCCGCGAGGGAGGCACGCAGCTCGCTCACCTCGACGGTGCGCTCGGCGGCCTCCCGCCGGGCCTGCTCCAACGCGCTGGCGTTCTCGGCGCGCCACTGGTCGACCTGGGCCGGGTCGTAGCCGCGCAGGACGCTGCGGAAGGAGGTGGTGTCACTCATGGTCGGTCCGTTCGTTCTCGGTGGTGGGGGAGTCGGGGGTGGTCTCGTCGGTGCCGGCCACGGCAGCCACGTCGGTGGCGGTGACGGCACTGGGTTCCTGCGGGTGCGGGCTGCCGGCGGCACCCGCGGAGGGACGCTCGGGCACGGCGAGCGCGTCGATGACGCCGGACAGGTGGCCGAGCTGCTTGGTGATGTCCTCACGGCGGGCGGCGAGGACGGCGACCTCCGCCCGTGCGCGCTCGAGCATCGCCCGGGCCTCGGCACGGACCCGGTCGGCCTCGTCCCGAGCCTGCGTCGTGGTGCTGACGAGCTGCTCGCGGGCCTGGCGGTGGTTCTCGTGCGTCTCGCGCTGGAGCCGCTCGATCTCGACCGCGGTGCGCTCACGCACGAGACGGGCGGCCTTCTCGGCCTCCTCGACCCGGCGGCGAGCCCGCTCGTCGGCTGCGCGCTCGGTCTCGGCCGCGGAGAGCTGCACCCGCTCGGCGTGCTCCTCGGCCGCGGTGGTGGTCCGCTGGGCGTGCGCCTGTGCAGCGGTCATGACGGCCTCCGCCTGGGCGCGCAGCCGCTCGGCCTCGGCACGCGCGGCCTCGCGCTCGGACCGGGCCCGGTGCGCCGCACGCGCCAGCGCGCTCTGGATGAGCTGGCGGCGCGAGCGCATCCGGGCGGCGAGCTCGCGGTGGGTCTCCCGCCGCTGGCGGGCCACCTCGGCCTCGCCCTCGTCGAGGATCCTGCGGACCGTGTCCTGGCCCCACTTGAGGTGCTCCTCGGCCTGGGTCATGATCTCGCCGGCCTCGGCGTGGGCCCGCTCGAGACGCTCACGGGCATCGGTGCGGGCCTGTTCGAGCAGTGCCGCGGCCTCGAGCTCGGCGTCCTGGCGCAGCAGCACCGCCTCACCCGTGAGCCGCTCGGACTCGGCCTCGGCCCTGGCCCGCACCTCCGCGACGTCGCGCTCGGCGGCCTCGCGCAGGGCGGCGAGCTCGGCCTGCTGCTCCTCGTCGCGCTGCGCGAAGTGGGCGTCCATCCGCTCCACCCCGGCGGCGAAGGCCGCGTCGCGCTCCTGCTCGTGCGCGGCATACCGCTCCATGGCGGCGTCGTAGTCGGCCTGGGCTGCCGCGCGCAGCTGCTCCGCGTGCGCGGTGGCCCCCTCGAGGAGGGACTGGGCCTCGGCACGGGCCGAGGTGACGGCCTCGTCGCTGGTGCGGGTGGCGGACTCGGTGAGCATCGAGGCCTGCTCGGCGGCGTCGGCGACGAGGGACTGGGCCTCCTGCTGCGCCTCCTGCAGGGCACGGCCGGCCTGGTCGCGGTCCCGGGCGGCGTCGGCGTGCCGTCGCTCCGCGTCCTCGAGCAGCTCCCGGGCACGGGCGCGCAGCTCCTCGGCCTCCGAACGGGCCGTGGCGAGGACCTCGTCGGTCTCAGCGCGCATGGCGTCGGCGTAGGCCTGGGCGCGCTCGAGGATGGACTGCGTGTGCCGGGTCAGGTCACCGACCTGGACGGTCGTCTGGCCGGGGGGCCGGCTCGCCGCGTCCGTGGGGGCGTCGGGCATGGCGTCAGTCTGTCGCATGCCGGGCCGTGGATGCAGCCAGGGCCGGACCTTTCGGACCATCCCTTTACCTACCGGGCGTTGACCTGCGCCGATGCGTGGACGGCCGCCCGCAGCACGCGCGTGCGGCCTACAGTGTCGTCATGGAGCGCCGGATCTTCGGGATCGAGAACGAGTACGGCATCACCTGCACCTTCCAGGGCCAGCGGCGGCTCACGCCGGACGAGGTCGCGCGCTACCTCTTCCGCAAGGTCGTGTCCTGGGGTCGGTCCTCGAACGTGTTCCTGTCCAACGGGTCGCGGCTCTACCTGGACGTGGGGTCGCACCCCGAGTACGCCACGCCCGAGTGCGACCACGTGCGCCAGCTCGTCGTGCACGACAAGGCGGGGGAGCGGATCGTCGAGGGGCTCGTCGCCGACGCCCAGGAGCGGCTCGTCGAGGAGGGCATCGAGGGCGAGATCTACGTCTTCAAGAACAACACCGACTCGGCCGGCAACTCCTACGGCTGCCACGAGAACTACCTCGTCGGTCGTGCCGGCGAGTTCCAGCAGCTGTCCGACGTGCTCATCCCGTTCCTCGTCAGCCGCCAGATCACCTGCGGGGCCGGCAAGGTCGTCACGACGAGCAAGGGCGCGACCTACTGCGTCAGCCAGCGCGCCGACCACATCTGGGAGGGCGTCTCCTCCGCCACCACGCGCAGCCGGCCGATCATCAACACCCGTGACGAGCCGCACGCCGACGCCGAGCGCTACCGCCGGCTGCACGTCATCGTCGGCGACTCGAACATGAGCGAGACGACCACGATGCTCAAGGTCGGCTCGGCCGACCTCGTCCTGCGGATGATCGAGGCCGGGGTCGTCGTGCGCGACCTCACGCTGGAGAACCCGATCCGGGCCATCCGTGAGATGAGCCACGACATGACCGGCCGCAAGACGGTCCGGCTGTCCAACGGCCGCGAGCTGTCGGCGCTGCAGATCCAGGGGGAGTACCTCGAGCGCGCGACGGCCTTCGCCGACCGCGAGGGGCTGCAGGACCCGATCCACAAGCAGGTCCTCGACCTGTGGGAGCGCACCCTGCGGGCCGTGGAGACCCAGGACCTGTCGCTGGTCGACACCGAGATCGACTGGGTGATCAAGCACAAGCTCATCACCGGGTACATGGCCAAGCACGACCTGCCGATGGAGCACCCCCGCATCGCCCAGCTCGACCTGGCGTACCACGACGTCAACCGGCAGCGGGGCCTGTTCTACCTGCTGCAGAAGCACGGCCGCGCCGCCCGCGTCTGCACCGACCCCGAGGTGTTCGAGGCCAAGACGACGCCGCCGCAGACGACCCGGGCCAAGCTGCGCGGCGACTTCATCAGGGCCGCCCAGGAGCACCGGCGCGACTTCACGGTGGACTGGGTGCACCTCAAGCTCAACGACCAGGCCCAGCGCACCGTGCTGTGCAAGGACCCGTTCGCGGCGGTCGACGCCCGCGTCGAGCGGCTCATCGAGGGCATGCGCGGCTGAGCCCGTTTCGGGAACACACAGCCCCCGTGGTTATGGTGGGCGCTGGTCCGACCCCGATCGAAAGCCCCCACCGTGCACCCACGACGTATCCATGCCCTCGGCGCTGCCGTCCTCGCGGCGGCCCTGACCCTCACCGCCTGCGGCAGCGGCAGCGACGGCAAGGGCTCGCCCCTCGACAAGATCACCGTCACCGGTGGCAGCGACACCACCGCCCCCACCGTCAAGGTCCAGCCGCAGCCGCTCAGCGTCGCGGAGACCACGACCCGGGTGGTCAAGCCCGGTGACGGCCCCGTCGTAGCCAACGACGAGATCGTGAGCATCAAGTACGTCCTGCTCAACGGCAAGGACTCCTCGGTCCTCGACTCCAACTACGGCAAGCAGAACCTCGGCCTGAACCTGGGCGCGAACGACCTGCTGCCCGGTCTCAAGAAGGGCCTGGCCAACCAGAAGGTCGGCTCGCGCATCCTCGTCGCCATGCCGCCCAAGGACGCCTTCGGCACCCAGGGCAACACCGAGCTCAAGGTCGGCGCCAAGGACACGGTCGTCTTCCTCATGGACGTGCAGTCGGCGACCAAGCCGCTGGCCTCCGCCGAGGGCAAGGCCGTCAAGCCGGCCGCCGGCCTGCCGACCGTCAAGGTCGAGCCCGGCCAGCAGGCGACCATCACGATGCCGAAGAACGCCAAGGCCCCGGCCAAGACCATCCGCCAGCCGCTCATCGAGGGCACCGGCCCGAAGGTCGAGTCCGGGCAGACGGTCCGCGTCGCGTACACCGGAGCGGTCCTGTCGACCGGCAAGGTCTTCGACTCCTCGGCCAAGACGCCGCAGAAGTACTTCGAGACGGTCATCGGCAAGCAGCAGGTCATCAAGGGCTGGGACTCCACGATCGTGGGATCCACGGTCGGCAGCCGGCTGCTGCTGCTCGTGCCCCCGGCGGACGGGTACGGCGCGGCCGGCCAGCCGCAGGCCGGCATCAAGGGCACCGACACGCTCGTCTTCGTCGTCGACATCCTCGCGGCCTACTGACCCGCACGTCTCCGGCCGCACCCACCCGAACCCCCGAACAGGAGAGCCACATGGGCTTCGACCCCAACACCACCAAGCCGGAGATCGACTTCCCCGGTGACGAGGCGCCCAGCGACCTCGTGATCGAGGACATCGAGGAGGGCGACGGCCGCGAGGCCAAGGCCGGCGACACCGTCCTGGCGCACTACGTCGGCGTCGCCCACTCCACCGGCGAGGAGTTCGACGCGTCCTGGAACCGTGGGGCGCCGCTGGACTTCCCGCTCGGCGCCGGCCGCGTCATCCAGGGCTGGGACCAGGGCATCGTCGGCATGAAGGTCGGCGGCCGGCGCAAGCTGGTCATCCCGCCGCACCTCGGCTACGGCGACCGCGGCGCGGGCGCCGTCATCAAGCCGGGCGAGACGCTGATCTTCGTCGTCGACCTCGTCGACGTGCGCTGAGCGCGTTCTCCCCACGCGGTCGCTGAGCCGCGCAGCTACTCCGACAGCAGCCGGGCGGCCCACCGCCCGGCTGCTGCGCTGTACCGGAAGGCGGCACGGTCCTCCTCGACCCCGCGCCCCATGGTGGAGAGCCTGACGGGAGAGGTCGCCAGCGACTCGTCGAGGCCCTCGCCCTCGACCTGCACCACCACCGCGGTGCCGGAGGCCTCCGCGACGAGCTCCTGGGCCTGCCGCAGCACGAGTGCCTCGAAGTCGTCGGAGGGGTCGATGGCCACCACGTCCGCGGGCACCAGGCAGATGCGCCCGTATGCCGTGGTGCTGTGGTGGGAGATGCCGCGGTGGCGTTCGCGCGGGTCGGCGTCCGAGACGCGCAGCGCGGCGACGCCCCGGCCGTGCAGGGTGGACACGGCGTTGAGCGCCTCCCCGGCCGCGACCCCGGTGTAGCCCCACCGGGTGCCGGTGCCGACGTTGCCGGGCCCCTGCGTCACGACGACGACGTCCGCGTCGAGGACGTGGCGGGCCGCCAGCAGCCCGCTGTGCAGGGTCACCGCCTCGTGGTCGCCGCCGTAGGCCTGGCCCACGGTCACGGTGCCGGCCAGCCAGCCCGCCTCGCGCAGCGCGGCGACCGTGCGGGAGAACGCGACCGGCAGGGCCCCGCCGTCGGTCATGACGTAGGCGACGACGGCGTCCGGGCGCTCGGCCCGGATCCCCGCCAGGACCGCGGGCAGGGCCGAGTGCAGGTCGGCGACGACGACCGGCATGCCGTCGAGCTCCACGTCGACCGCCGGGCCGGACGTGAGGGTGGCGTGGTGGGGGCTGTCCTGCTCGTCGACCGCCATGAACATCTGCTGCTGCGGGGTGTAGCGGGCCTTGACGATGTGGCCGTCCTGCGCGGGCGGGTCGGCCGGGAGCCGGTCGGGGGCCGCGACGACGAACGCCAGACCGCCGGTGCCGAGACCGCGCAGCAGGGCCGAGGCGTTGAGCAGCACGCGGTCGCCGACCTCCGGCTCGCCGACGACCTCCGTGTACGCGAGGGCCCGCACGACCCCGCCCGCGGGGCCGGCCAGCCGGACGGCATACTCCACCGCCCCGGGCCAGCGGTCGCGGACCTGCTCGACGACACCCTCGCGCCACTGCATCACGACACGCAGAGTAGCCACCGGCAGCAGGCGGGCACTCCGGTAGCGTCGGGCCGGTGAGCTCACCCACCGGCCCTGCGGCGAAGACCGAGCGGCTGCTCAACCTCGTCCTCTGCCTGCTGTACACCCGGCGCCCGCTGCCCAAGTCGCGGATCCGCGACGTCGTGCCGCAGTACGGCGACGCCAAGACCGACGAGGCGTTCGACCGCATGTTCGAGCGCGACAAGGACGAGCTGCGCGAGCTCGGCATCCCGCTGGTCACCGAGGACATCGGCGGTCTCTGGGACGACGAGGTGGGCTACCGCATCGACCAGCGTGAGTACGCCCTGCCGGACGTGGCGTTCGAGCCCGACGAGCTGGCCGTGCTCGGCCTGGCCAGCCGCACGTGGGCGCACGCTTCGCTCGCCGGCCCGGCGGCCCAGGCGCTGCGCAAGCTCAAGGCGTCCGGGATCGAGCGCGACGGCGACTCGCTCGTCGGCATCGAGCCGCGCCTCGGCACCCGCGAGCCCGCCTTCGAGGCCGTGAAGAACGCCGTCGTGGGGCAGCGCACCATCCGGTTCGGCTACCAGACCGGCGGGGCCGGCGAGGTGCAGGAGCGGCGCGTGCAGCCCTGGGGCCTCGCCTCGTGGCACGGCCGGTGGTACCTCACCGGCTTCGACCTCGACCGGGAGGCACCCCGGGTGTTCCGGCTGTCGCGGATCGACGGCGCGGTGACCGAGGTGCGCCGGGCCGAGCCGTACACCGTGCCGGCAGACCACCGCGCGCAGGAGATGATCCGCACCACCGTGGGGGAGCAGCGGCCGCGGACCGCCCGGGTGCGGGTGCGCGCGGGCCGCGGGCACACGCTGCGCCGTCGGGCCACGAGCACCACCGACGCGGGGGAGTGGACCCTCCTGGAGGTGCCGTTCACCGACGACGACGCCCTGGCCGACGAGGTCAGCGGGTACGGCGCCGACGTCGTCGTGCAGGAGCCCCCGGAGGTGCGCGACCTCGTCGTCGCCCGGCTGCGGGGTGCCCTCGCGGCCCACGGGGGTGCCGCATGAGTGCCCGCACCCCCCGCCCGCCACAGGAGACCGCCACCGACCGGCTCGGCCGCCTCCTCACGATGGTCCCGTGGCTGGTCAACCGCCAGGGCATCGACGTCGAGCAGGCCGCCACCGACCTCGGCATCACCCCCGAGCAGCTCGAGACCGACCTGCGGCTGCTCTACCTGTGCGGCTACGGCCAGATGCCCGACGAGCTCATCGACGCCGAGTGGGAGGGCGGTCGCGTCTTCGTCAGCAACGCCGACACCATCGCCCGGCCGCTGCGCCTCGGACGCGACGAGGCCCTCACGCTGATGGTGGGGCTGCGCGCCCTCGCCAGCGTGCCCGGGCTGGGGGAGCGGGACGCGATCGAGCGCGCCATGGCCAAGCTGGAGGAGGCGACCGGGGCGAGCAGCGAGGCCGCCGCCCGGGTCCAGGTCGCGATCGACGAGGGCGTGGAGGCCCAGCTGCTCGCCGACGCGCGCCGCGCCGTGGAGCAGCACCGACGCGTGCACCTGACCTACCTCGTGCCGAGCCGGGACGAGTCGACCGAGCGCGACGTCGACCCCATGCGGGTGGTCAACCTGGACTCGCGCTGGTACCTCGAGGGCTGGTGCCACCGCGCCCAGGACACCCGCACCTTCCGGATGGACCGCATCACGGCGCTGCAGGTGCTCGACGTCGACGGCACGCCGCCGCCGGACGCGCAGCTGCGCGACCTCGACGCCGGGGCCTTCACCCCGCGCCCCGACGACACGCTGGTGACCCTGCGGCTGGAGCCCGGCGCCCGCTGGGTCAGCGACTACTACCCCGTGGAGTCGGTGCAGGACGCCGCGGACGGGTCGCAGACGGTCACCCTGCGCACCGCCGACACCCTCTGGCTGCGGCGGCTGCTGTGGCGCCTGGGTGGCGGTGGCACGGTCGTCGCCCCGGCCGAGGTCGCGACCGCGGTGGCGCAGGGCGCCCGCGAGGCGCTCGCGGCATACGGGGTGGAGCAGGAGCCGGGCCCCACGGACGGCCCGCGGCCCGACAGCCCCGCCACGGACCGGTAGGGTCGAAGGCATGTGGTGGTGGGTGCTCATCTGGGCGCTGCTCGTGGTCGTGGCGCTGGTGTACCTCGCCTCGCGGGCCTGGGGCGTCTGGGGACAGTTCAAGGAGCTCACCGCCGAGCTCACCCGGGCCACCGAGACCCTGTCCGCGCTCGAGGCGGCCGCGGACCGGCTCGGCGACCGGTCGGCACCGCCCACGCCCGACCTGCTCGGCGACCCGCGCCTGCTGCGCCGGGAACGCGAGCGCACCCGTGCCTCGTTGAGGCAGGAGAGGCGGGCCCGACAGGCGGCCCGCCGCCCGGCCTGGGCACGTCACCTGGACTGAGGCGCCGACACCCGCGACGCGCCACGTGGACTGCGCGCCACCGAGGGTCGCGCGCCGCCTAGACTGGCCCCGACACAGCACCACACCACGCCGGGCACCCGGCTGAAGGGAACGAACCACCATGGGACGCGGACTGTTCGAGGGATGGCACCTGATCATCCTGATCGTGTTGCTCATCGTTCTCTTCGGCTTCCGGCGGCTCCCGGACGCCGCGCGCTCGATCGGGCGGTCGATGCGCATCTTCAAGTCCGAGGTGGACGAGATGAAGAACGACGGCAAGAACGGCAAGAGCGCCGCGAGCCGCGACACCGTCAAGGGCGAGACCGTGCCCGGCACCGAGACCGACGCCGCCGGGACCACCCCGGTGCGTGAGGACAACTCGCCCCGCACGGACAACTCCTCCGGCGCAGCCTGACCTCGACCGACACGCCCACCCTGCCCACGATGGCGTTCCGCCGTGCCCGAAACCCCGACGGGCGGATGTCACTGGGGGACCACCTGCGCGAGCTGCGCCGGCGCGTCGTCATCGCGGCGGTCGCCGTCCTGGTCCTGTCGGTCCTGGGCTGGATCTACTACCCGGAGATCTACGGCCGCCTCGCCGCGCCGTTCAACGACTACAAGAACGCGCACCCGGGCAGCGCGATCAGCCTCAACTTCGGCAACGCCACCGCGGCGTTCTCCCAGCAGCTGAGCATCTCGATCTTCGCCGGCGTCATCTGCGCGAGCCCGGTGTGGCTGTACCAGCTGTGGGCGTTCATCGTCCCGGGCCTCACCAAGAAGGAACGGCGGGTCTCGCTGGCCTTCATCGCCGCCACCGTGCCGCTGTTCCTCGGCGGCTGCGCCCTGGCGTACTGGGTGCTGCCGAAGGTGCTGGCCGTGCTGTACGGCTTCACGCCGTCGGGAGCCTCGAACATCCAGCAGGTGTCGGACTACTTCTCGTTCGTCACCCGCTTCATCCTCGCCTTCGGCGGCGCGTTCCTCATGCCGGTCTTCCTCGTCGCACTCAGCGCCATCGGGGTGCTGCCCTCCTCGGCGATGGTGAAGGCCTGGCGCCCGGCCGTCTTCGGCATCTTCGTGCTCTCGGCGATCCTGACGCCGACGCCCGACGCGTTCACGATGTTCCTCATGGCCGGCCCGCTCGTCGTCCTCTACTTCGCCGCGATCGGCGTCGCCAAGCTGATCGAGCGCAGCCGTCGCCGGGCCCGGCCCGAGTGGGCGGACGTGGCCGACGACGAGGCCTCGAGCCTGTAGCCTCCGCGCGTGGCACCCCTCCCCGCGGGCGCCAGGCGGGTCGGCCTGGTCGTCAACCCGACCTCCGGCAAGAACCGGGGCATGAGCCTGGGCCTCGAGGTCGCCCACCGCCTGCGGGCGGCCGGCCACGAGGTCCTCGACCTCTCCGACGAGACGTATGCCGCGGCGCGCGACCGCGCGCTCGGCGCCATCGCGCAGGGCCTGGACGTGCTGGCGGTCGTCGGCGGTGACGGCATGGTCCACCTCGGGGTGAACCTCGCGGCGGAGACCAAGACGCCCCTGGCCGTCATCGCCGCGGGAACGGGGAACGACGTCGCGCGCGGGCTCGGCCTGCCCGTGCACGACCCCGTGCGGGCGGCCGACCTGGTGACGACCGGCGTCCCGCGCAGCATCGACGCGGTGCGCCACGTCGACGTCCACGGTGTGCACCGGTGGTACGCCGGGGTGCTCGGTGCCGGGTTCGACTCCCTCGTCAACGAGCGCGCGAACACCTGGCCGTGGCCCAAGGGCCAGATGCGCTACAACCTCGCCATCCTGCGCGAGCTGCCGCTCTTCCACGCGATCCCGTACGCCGTCACCGTCGACGGCGTGCGACAGGAGACGCGGGCGATGCTCGTCGTCGTCGCCAACGGCCCGTCCTACGGGGGCGGGATGCGCGTCGCGCCCGACGCGCGGTTCGACGACGGCCTGGCCGACGTCGTCATCCTGCACGAGATCAGCACCCTGGAGTTCCTCAAGGTGTTCCCCAAGGTCTTCTCCGGCCGCCACCTCGGCCACCCGGCCGTCGAGGTGCTGCGCGGGCGCGAGGTGACGCTCGAGGCCGACGGCATCGTGGCATACGCCGACGGCGAGCGGTTCGCCCCGCTGCCGCTCACCCTGGAGACCGTGCCGGGTGCCCTGACGGTGCTGACGCCACCCGCCACGTAGTCTCGCCCCATGGCCACCCCCGCCGAGAGGTATGCCGCGTCGGTCCAGCGAGCGGCCCGTCGAGGGCCGCAGCTCACCGCCTTCGCGGACACGCTGGACTTTCCCCTAGACCCGTTCCAGGAGGAGGCCTGCGCCGCCGTCGAGACCGGCCGAGGCGTCCTCGTCGCGGCACCCACCGGCGCCGGCAAGACGATCGTCGGGGAGTTCGCGGTGCACCTGGCGCTGGCGACGGGGCGCAAGGCGTTCTACACGACCCCGATCAAGGCGCTGTCGAACCAGAAGTACAACGACCTGGTCCGTCAGCACGGGGCCAAGAACGTCGGGCTGCTCACCGGCGACTCGTCCGTCAACGGCGAGGCGCCCGTCGTGGTCATGACCACCGAGGTCCTGCGCAACATGATGTACGCGGGGTCGACCACCCTGCGCGGGCTCGGGTTCGTGGTCATGGACGAGGTGCACTACCTCGCAGACCGGTTCCGCGGCGCCGTGTGGGAGGAGGTCATCATCCACCTGCCGCAGGACGTGCAGGTCGTGTCGCTGTCGGCGACGGTCAGCAACGCCGAGGAGTTCGGCGCCTGGCTGTCCGAGGTCCGCGGTGGCGTCGACGTCATCGTCGCCGAGCACCGGCCGGTCCCGCTGTGGCAGCACATGATGGTCGGGCAGGGCATGTACGACCTGTTCGTCGACGAGGCGTCCGCACCGGCCACCGGTGACGGCGCGACGAGGGTCAACCCCGAGCTGCTGCAGGCCATCCGCACCACCGAGCAGCGCAGCGGCTGGGACTCGGGGGGTCGCGGGGGACGGGGCCGCGGCGGGGACCGGTACGGGCGCGGCGGGGATCGCTACGGCCGGGGCGGCGGGCGCCGTGCGCCCGGCGGCCCCGGCGGCAACGACGGGGGCGCCGGAGGGGCGGCCCGGGTCATGGGCGGCTCGGGTGGTCGCCCCGGCGGGGGAGCGACCCGCTCGGAGGTGGTGCGCCGGCTCGAGCGCGACGGCCTGCTGCCGGCGATCACGTTCATCTTCAGCCGGGTGGGCTGCGAGGCAGCCGTCGGGCAGCTGCTGCGCGACGGCGTGCGGCTCATCCCCGAGGCCGAGGGCGAGCGCATCCGCAGGGTCGTCGAGGAGCGTGTGTCCTCCCTGGCGGACGAGGACCTCGGCGTGCTCGGCTACTGGGACTTCGTCGACGGCCTCACCCGGGGCTTCGCCGCCCACCACGCGGGCATGCTGCCGACGTTCCGGGAGATCGTCGAGGAGCTCTTCACCGCCGGGCGCACCAAGATGGTCTTCGCGACCGAGACGCTGGCGCTGGGCATCAACATGCCGGCCCGGACGGTCGTCATCGAGAAGCTGGTCAAGTTCAACGGCGAGACGCACGCCGACGTGACCCCGGCCGAGTACACCCAGCTCACCGGCCGGGCCGGCCGGCGCGGCATCGACGTCGAGGGCCACGCGCTCGTGCAGTGGAACCGCGGGATGGACCCCATGGCCGTCGCCGGGCTCGCCTCCACCCGCACCTACCCGCTGCGCTCGTCGTTCCGGCCGACGTACAACATGGCGGTCAACCTCGTGGCCCAGGTCGGCCGGGAGACCGCACGGGAGATCCTTGAGACCTCCTTCGCGCAGTTCCAGGCCGACCGTGCCGTCGTCGGCATCGCCCGCTCGGTCCGCCGCAACGAGGAGGGGCTCGAGGGGTACGCCGAGGCCATGCAGTGCCACCTCGGCGACTTCTCCGAGTACGCCGCGCTGCGACGCGAGATCGCACAGGTCGAGAAGGAGGGGGCCAAGGCACGCTCGGCGAGCAGACGGGCGGCGGCCGCGATCTCGCTGGAGTCCCTGCGCATCGGCGACGTCATCAAGATCCCGGCCGGTCGCAGGGCCGGGTGGGCCGTCGTCGTCGAACCGGCGCGCACCCACCGCGGCGAGACGACGCTCCCGTCGGTCGTCACCGAGGACAAGCACCTGGTGCGCCTCACCCTCACCGACGTACCCGTCCCCGTCGAGGCCGTCACGACCGCCAAGGTGCCACCGCACTTCAACGCCAAGAGCCCCAAGGCCCGTCGCGACCTCGCCACGACCCTGCGCATCGCCGTGCCGCACGACCCGCCGCCGAAGCGGGGCGCCGCAGGAGGTGCCGGGCACGGGGTCACCGAGGACGAGCGGATCGCCGACCTGCGGCGGCAGCTGCGCGCCCACCCCTGCCACCAGTGCCCCGACCGGGAGGACCACGCCCGCTGGGCCGAGCGGTGGTGGCGGCTCAAGCGCGAGACGGTCGGTCTGCAGCGCAAGGTCGAGGGACGCACCAACTCCGTCGCCCGGACGTTCGACCGCATCTGCACCCTGCTCTCCGAGATGGGCTACCTGTCCGACGACGGCTCCGCGGTCACCGACCAGGGCGAGCACCTGCGCCGGCTGTACACCGAGAAGGACCTGCTCGCGGCGGAGTGCCTGCGCCTCGGGGTGTGGAAGCGGCTCGACCCGGCCGGGCTCGCGGCGGTCGTGTCGGCGCTCATCCACGAGCCGCGGCGCGACGAGACCGACGTCAGCCCGCGCATGCCCACCGACGAGGTCGCCGAGGCGGTGCGGGAGATGACCCGGCTGTGGTCCGAGCTCGAGGACCGGGAGCGCGACCTCGGCCTGCCGCTGACCGGCGACCCCGACGCCGGGATGGCCTGGATGATGCACCGCTGGGCCAGCGGCCGCCGGCTCGAGGAGGTGCTGCGCGGCTCGGACATGGCGGCGGGCGACTTCGTGCGCCGGTGCAAGCAGGTCGTCGACCTCCTCGGCCAGATCGGTGACGCCGCGCCCGAACCGCAGCTGCGCACGACGTCCCGCAAGGCCGTCGACGCCGTCATGCGCGGCGTCGTGGCCGCCGACCGCCTCGACTAGCACGCCCTCGACCAGGATGCCCTCGTGGTGGCGGACTCGTGTGGCGCACCCGTGTCCAGGGACCCGGCTGTCTGCGGGCCGGGATAGGTTCGCCGCATGAGCGAGGCCCCGCCCCTGACCGGGTCTGCCGCGGACCTGCACCACTACCTGCAGCAGGGACGCGGCGCCGTCATGCGGGCGCTCGACGGGCTGGGGGAGTACGACATCCGGCGGCCGCTGGTCCCGAGCGGCACCAACCTGCTCGGCCTGGTCAAGCACCTCGCCGGGGTGGAGCTCGCCTACCTGGTCGAGTCGGTGGGGCGGCCGGCCCCGGTGCTGCCCTGGAACGAGGACGGCTCGGTCTGGGAGTCCGCAGACCTCTGGGCGACGGCCGACCAGTCGCGCGAGTACGTCGAGGGCCTGTACCGGCAGGCCTGGGTGCTGGCCGACGCCGCGCTGGCCGAGGTGCCGCTCGACGCCCCCGCCGAGGTGGAGTGGTGGCGTCCGGAGAACCGGCACACGACGTTCGGCCACCTCGTCGTGCGGGTCGTGGCCGAGACCGCCCAGCACGCGGGCCACGCCGAGATCCTGCGCGAGACGCTGGACGGGCAGGCGGGCCGCGACCGCGACGACCAGGGCAGCGCGGACTGGTGGCGGTCGTACGTCGGGCGCATCCAGGCCGCTGCGGACACGTTCCGCGGCTGACCTCGACCCGGCGGGCTCCCCGGGCTCCCCGGGTTGCCGGGTCCGTGGGGGCGACGGAGGGTGGGACGGTGAGCCACCCCGCACCCGATCCCCGCCGCTGGCGCGCCCTGGCCGTCTGCCTGGTCGCAGGCTTCATGACGCTGCTCGACGTGAGCATCGTCAACGTGGCGCTCCCGTCGATCGAGCGCGGCCTGCACGCCCCGACGAGTGACCTCCAGTGGGTCGTCTCCGGCTACGCCCTCGCCTTCGGGCTGGCCCTCGTGCCGTCGGGCCGCATCGGTGACGCAACGGGTCGCCGGCGCATGTTCGTCGCCGGTGTCGTCGTCTTCGGCATCGGCAGCCTGCTGTGCGGCCTCGCCACCGGGAGTGCGGTGCTCGTGGCGGCCCGGCTCCTGCAGGGGGTCGGCGGCGGCATGCTCAACCCGCAGGTGTCCGGGCTCATCCAGGAGCTGTTCCGCGGGGCCGAGCGCGGGCGGGCGTTCGGGATGCTCGGCGCGACCATCGGCCTGTCGACCGCGGTGGGACCGGTCACCGGTGGCCTCATCATCTCCGCGGTCGGTCCGGACACCGGCTGGCGCTGGGTCTTCTTCGTCAACCTGCCCGTCGTCGTGGCGGCCGTGGTCCTGGCGATGCGCTGGTTGCCCGCAGCAACGGCCCGCGAGCGCAGGCGGGAGGACCTCGACCCGCTCGGGACGGTGCTGCTCGGGGCCGGTGTCCTCGCGCTGCTGCTGCCGCTCGTCGAGACCGGCCACGGCCAGTCGGGTGGCCGCAGCGTGCCGGCCTGGTGGGCCGCGGTCGGGGCGGTCTTCCTCGTCGCGTTCGTCCTGTGGGAGCGGGCGTATGCCCGTCGTGGCCGCACGCCGCTGGTCGACCTGCGCCTGTTCGGCCTCCCCGGCTACTCCTCGGGCGCGGCCGTGGCCCTGGTGTACTTCTCGGCGTTCACCGGCATCTTCTTCGTCCTGACGATCTTCTTCCAGCGCGCCCTGCACTACTCGGCGCTGCTGGCGGGCTTGGCGGTGACCCCGTTCGCGCTGGGGTCTGCGGTCACGTCCTTCGTCGGGGGTCGCCTCGTCGGACGCTTCGGGCGCTCCTTGGTGACGGTGGGCCTGGCGCTCGTGGTCGCCGGCCTCGTGGGGGCGGCGGTCGTGCTCGACCACGCCCGTACCGATACCGGCTGGTACCTCGCCGGGCCGCTCCTGCTCGCCGGGCTCGGCAGCGGCATGGTCATCTCGCCGAACGTCACGCTCACGCTGGCCGAGGTGCCGGTGGAACAGGCCGGTACCGCCGGGGGCGTGCTGCAGACCGGGCAGCGGATCGGCACCGCCGCCGGCATCGCCCTCGTCGGCACGGTGTTCTTCACCCTCGTCAGTGACGGGAGCCCTGCCTCCGCCGCCTCTCGCGCGCTGCTCGTCGCGACCGGTCTCGCAGTCCTCGCCCTCGTGGCAAGTGCCGCCGACCTGCTGGCGCGCCGACGCTCGGAGTCGCCGGACAGCGGTGGCCGCACGGCACCGGCGCCGCGGTCAGCCCAGGCGGAGGGCTGACAGCACCCGGTTGACCGAGCTCGTCACGCCGTACTCGCTGGCGACCCGGCTCAGCAGGGCCGGGTCCGCCACCTCGCTCGGAAGGCTCGTGTCGACGTGGGGGACGGGGGCGTCCGGCGCCACCTGGACCACCTTCGGGGCCACGTCGAGGTATGCCGCGCCCGCCTCCAGGCGCGCCCGCTGAGCCCCCTTGAGGGCGGGATCACCCGCATCGATGGCCTCGCGCAGCGCCACCAGCGAGCCGTAGGTGGTGATGAGCTTGGCGGCGGTCTTCTCTCCGATCCCGGCCACCCCGGGCAGCCCGTCGCTGGTGTCGCCGCGCAGGACGGCCATGTCGGCGTACGACGGGCCGTCGGGGATGGCGTACTTGGCAAGGAGGAACGCCTGGTCGACGAGGTCGGGGTCGCGCACCCCGCCCCGGGCGGTGTAGACGACCCGGACGCCGGCGGCGTCGTCGACGAGCTGGAACAGGTCGCGGTCGCCCGTCACGACGTCGACGGCCATCGAGCCCTTGTGCCGGGCGGTGAGCGTGCCGATGACGTCGTCCGCCTCGTACCCGTCGGCGCCGAGCCGCGCGATCCCGAGCGCGGCCAGCGCGTCGACGATGACCGGCACCTGGGGGGAGAGGTCGTCGGGGACCTGCTCCTCCTCGATCCCGCCGTCGGCGAGGCGGTGCGTCTTGTAGGTGGGGATCGCGTCGACCCGGAACTGGGGGCGCCAGTCGTTGTCCCAGCAGGCGACGAGGTGCGTCGGCTCGAACTGGGTCACCAGTGAGGCGAGCATGTCCAGGAAGCCGCGGATCGCGTTGGTGGGGGGCTGGCCGGGGTCCTTGCGCTGGTCGGGCACACCGAAGAAGGCACGGAAGTACAGCGAGGCGGAGTCGAGCAGCAGCAGTCGGCCAACGGAGCCCGGCGTGGTCATGCCGGACATGCTGCCACGGCCGCCTCTACGCTGTGCCTGTGGAAGACCTCGACCGTCGCATCGTCGACCTGCTGCGCACCGACGGGCGGATGAGCTACACCGACCTCGGCAAGGCCATGGGCCTGTCCACGTCCGCGGTGCACCAGCGGGTGCGCCGGCTCGAGGAGCGCGGCGTCATCAAGGGGTATGCCGCGGTCGTCGACCCCACCGCGCTCGACCTGCCCCTCACGGCATTCATCTCGATCACGCCGCTGGACCCGGCGGCACCGGACGACATCCCCGAACGGCTCCACGGCTTCCCCGAGCTGGAGGCGTGCCACTCCGTGGCCGGCGACGAGAACTACATCCTCAAGGCCCGGGTACGCGCCCCCGGCGACCTCGAGGAGCTGCTGGCGCGGATCCGCGCCACGGCCAACGTGGCCACCCGCACCACGGTCGTCCTGTCGACCCCCTGGGAGTAGCGGGGGAGCGGGGTCAGCGGGCGATCGGGGCGAACGACCCGCCCGTGACCCGCACCAGGTCCGCGGGGTCGAGCGAGAGGTCGAGCCCGCGGCGACCGCCGGAGACGTACACCCGGTCCAGCGAGGCGGCTGACTCGTCGACCACCGTGGGAAGTGGCCGCTTCTGGCCGACGGGGGAGATCCCGCCGACGACGTAGCCGGTGGAGCGCTCGGCCGCGGCGGGGTCGGCCATCGACACCTTCTTCAGGCCGAGGGCGGCTGCGACGGCCTTGAGGTCGAGGGTCCGGTCGACCGGCACGACACCAACGGCAAGACCCCGCTCGCCCTGCACCAGCAGCGTCTTGAAGACGTGCGCGGGCGGGACGCCGAGTGCCTCGGCGGCCTCCAGCCCGTAGGACGGGGCGGCGGGGTCGTGCTCGTAGGGGTGCAGGTCGTACGCGACGCCGAGGCGGGTCAGCGTGGTCGTGGCCGGGGTGCCGGCCGCCTCACGACGCTTCGCCACGCTCGGCACCGAGGGGACGGGTCAGCCGCGGCCGAACCGGCGGACCAGCGACCACGTCGCCGGCAGCACACCCGCGGCGACGGCCGTCTTGATGAGGTCGCCGACGACAAAGGGGGTGAAGCCCAGCGCCAGGCCCTTGGCCAGGCCGACGTGCGCGAAGCTCATGAGCCAGCCGACACCGAGGACGTAGATGACGGCGTTGCCGAGCAGCATGGTCCCCGCGGTGCGCAGGACCGTGCGGTCACCGCCCCGCTCGGCGAGCTTGCCGACGAGGGCCGCGGCCACCACGAAGCCGACGAGGTAGCCGAAGGAGGCGAACTGCCACCCCGACCGGCCCTCGGCGAACCAGCCGACACCAGCCATGCCGGCGGCGAGGTAGAGCAGCACGCTCAGGCCGCCGCGGACGAGGCCGAGCGAGGCACCGGTGAGCAGGACCGCGAAGGTCTGCAGGCTGAGCGGGACCGGGGTCCAGGGCAGCGGGATCGAGGCCTGCGCGGACAGGGCGACCAGCCCGGTGCCGGCGAGGACGAGGACGGCGTCACGGACGAGCGACGCCTTGCCGGACACGGCGATGGCGTCGGCCAGGACACGCTTGCGGGGGAGGGCGATGGCAGTCACGGGAGCAACCTAGCGAACCGCCTGCGCGACGCACACCGACGTCTCACGTCGGCCACGTCACACCGGCCGCGCCCACCCCGCGGGCGTCCACGCAGAACGGCAGTTGCTGACGTGAAACGTGGCTTTGGAACTGCCGTTTCGTGCCAGCAACTGCCGTGTTGCGGAGGGCGGGGTCAGACCAGCGAGGCCTCGCGGCTCGCGGCTGCGGCGACCACCGCAGCCTCGTGCGCCGCCTCGTGGCCGCCCTGCTCGAGCCACCACTGCTGGCCGGACTCGGGCAGGGTGTAGATCGGGTCGTAGTAGACGTAGTCCCGAGACAGCGCCTCGGTGTCCGCACCCTCGATGGAGGTCCGGTAGTTCTTGCGCCAGAACGACATGCCCTTCTCGGTGTCGTACTCGTCGACCTGGTGGACCCAGCGCTTGCCGACGAACGGCACGTCGCACACGATGCGCGGCGTCGAGAACCCGGGCAGGTAACCCATGATCGAGTGCTGCAGGCGCTGGGCCTCGGCCAGCGACAGCCGCCAGTGCTCGGCGAACGGGATCATGTCGCACATGTAGAAGTAGTACGGCGTGATCATCGCGTCGTCGGCGAGGGCGAAGCAGAGGTCGAGGAGCTGCTCGGGGGTGTCGTTGACGCCCCGCATCAGCACCCCCTGGTTGCGCACGTCGCGGACGCCGACCTCGAGCATGGTGCGGGCCGCCTCGGCGACCAGCGGCGTCACCGACTGCGCGTTGTTGACGTGGGTGTGGATCGCGAGCGACACGCCACGGTCGTGCGCCTTCTTCGCGACGCGGCCGACTCCCTCGACGACGTCGGGCTGCAGCCAGTGCTGCGGAAGGCCCATGAGCGCCTTGGTGGCGAGACGGATGTCGCGGATGTTGTCGATCTCGAGCAGCTTGTCGAGGAAGCCCTCGAGGTTCTTCCACGGCATGTTCGCCACGTCGCCGCCGGAGACGACGACGTCGCGCACCTGCGGCGTCTGCTGCAGGTAGGCGAGCATCGCGGCATACCGGTCGACCGGCTTGCCCACGAGCTTGAGCTTGTCCACGACGGGCGTCGAGTTGCCGACGAGGTCCATCCGGGTGCAGTGGCCGCAGTACTGCGGGCACGTCGGGAGCAGCTCGGCGAGAACCTTGGTGGGGTAGCGGTGGGTCAGCCCCTCGGCGACCCACATGTCGTGCTCGTGAAGGCTGTCTCGGGTCGCGTGCGGGTGCGACGGCCAGTCGGTGCGGCGGTCGCTGAAGACCGGGAGCATGTAGCGGCGCACCGGGTCGGCGTAGAACGCCCTGGTGAACTCCTCACCGGCGGCCGGCATGGCGCCTTCGGTCGCCGGCACCATGGTGTTCATCATCTGCGGCGGCACGAGCATCGACATCGTGGCCCGCTCGGCCTGGTCGCGCTCGAGGTCGGCGTAGAACGCCTCGGTCAGCAGGTCGCCCATGAGCTCGCGCAGCTGGCGGATGTTCTTGACGCAGTGGACGCGCTGCCACTGCGCGCTGGCCCAGTCCTGCGCCGTGACGTCCTTCCACCCGGGCAGGCGGGTCCAGTCCGGCTCCACCAGCTCGCGGTGGCGGTAGGCGTAGGGCTGCTCGATCGTCGCGCTCATGCATGGCAGGATACGGTAGAAGTTCCACCGAACACGACCTGTCGCCGCAGTATTTGCGTCGCGTGTCGCTCTTGATGGGAGATTCTGTGCCGGACACCCCCTCGTCCCCGGTCGGCCTGCACCGCGTGCTGGAGCCCGCCGTTGCCTCGCTGCCCCAGGCCGCGCAGCGCCTGGACGCCCGTCCCGAGCTGTGGCCCGACGAGGTGCGCATCGCGGTGGAGACCCTCAACCTCGACGCCGCCTCCTACCGGCAGCTGCACGACAAGCACGCGGGCGACGGTGCGGCCATCCGGTCCGAGGTCCTGGACATCGTCGCCACCCGCGGCAAGATGCAGAACCCGGTCACCGGCTCGGGCGGGATGCTCATCGGCACGGTCGAGGAGGTCGGCCCCGAGTCCACCCTCGGCCTGGCGCCGGGGGACCGCGTGGCGACGCTGGTCTCCCTCTCGCTCACCCCGCTGGTCCTCACCGACGGGCTCGAGCGCTGGGACGGCCGCTCCGAGCGGGTGCCCGCCTCCGGTCACGCCATCCTCTTCGGCCGGTCCATCGCCGCGAAGCTGCCCGACGACCTCAGCCCGGACCTCGCCCTCATGGTGATGGACGTGTGCGGTGCGCCGGCCCTGGTGTCGCGGGTGGTGGGGGAGTATGCCGCGCGCGGCCAGGCGCCGACCGTGGCCGTCCTCGGCGGCGCCGGGAAGTCCGGCTCGCTGTCGCTCGCCGCGGCCGCCGAGGCGGGAGCCGGCCGGCGGATCGCCGTCGTCCCCGTGCAGCGCGAGGCGGACCTGCTCGCCGGCACCGGCCTGGCCGACGAGGTCGTCGTCGCGGACGCCCGCAGCCCTCTGGGGCTCTCCGAGGCCGTGGCTGCCGCCGGGGGACCGGCCGACGTCACCGTCGTCTGCGTCGACGTGCCGGGCTGCGAGCAGCCGGCGATCCTGTCGACCGCCCAGGGCGGCACGATCATCTTCTTCTCGATGGCCACCAACTTCGCCGCGGCCGCCCTCGGCGCCGAGGGCGTCGCCGCCGACGTGCGCATGCTCGTGGGCAACGGGTACGTGCCCGGGCACGCGGCATCCGCCCTCGACCTGGTGCGGGGGAACGACGCGGTCCGGCGGCTGTTCGAGTCGCGGCTCGACGACTGAGGCACATCCCGGGCCCCGGCGCCAAGGACCTCGGACCCGTGGACGCGCGGCCCGTCCCGTGGTCGGATGCGGGGTATGCCTGCTGACGTGACGCCGGGATACGCCGCGGAGGACCTCGAGCTCGACCTGCGGTGGTGGGCTGCGGCCAACTACCTCACGGTCGGGCAGATCTACCTGCGTGAGAACGCGCTCCTCACCGAGCCGCTGCGGGTCGAGCACACCAAGCCGCGCCTGCTGGGGCACTGGGGGACCAGCCCGGGCCTGTCGATGGTCTACGCCCTGGTGAACCGGCGGATCCGGGAGACCGGCTCCAGCTGGCTCTACGTCACCGGTCCGGGCCACGGCGGACCCGCACTCGTGGCGGCCGCGTGGCTCGAGGGGACGTACTCGGAGGTCTACCCGCAGGTGGGCGACGACGCGGCCGGGGTGCTGCGGCTGTTCCGCCAGTTCTCGTCGCCGGGCGGGGTGCCCAGCCACGTCAGCGTGCAGACCCCGGGGAGCATCCACGAGGGCGGCGAGCTGGGGTACGCGCTCGTGCACGCGGCCGGCGCGGCCTTCGACCACCCGGACCTGGTCGTGGCGTGCGTCGTCGGCGACGGCGAGGCCGAGACCGGCCCGCTGGCCGCGTCCTGGCGGCTGCCGCACTTCCTGAACCCGCGCCGCGACGGCGCCGTGCTGCCGATCCTGCACCTCAACGGGTACAAGATCGCCGGCCCGACCGTCCTCGGTCGCACGGACGACGAGGACGTCCAGGCGTACCTGCGCAGCCAGGGCTGGGACCCGGTCGTGGTGGCGGGCGACGACCCGCGCGAGGTCTTCCCGGCGTTCCGGGAGGCCCTGGCGCGGGCGCACGACCGGATCCGGGAGATCCAGGCCGGCGCGCGGGGCAATGCCACCGACGGCGGTGGCGGGGGAGGCCGCGACGGCGCCGACCTGTCCGACCACCGGGCCGCGTGGCCGGCGATCGTGCTGCGCACGCCCAAGGGGTGGACCGGCCCCGCCGTCGTCGACGGCAAGCAGGTCGAGGGCACCAACCTCGCCCACCAGGTGCCGCTCGCCGGCCTGGCCGAGAACCCCGAGCACCTGCGGATGCTCGAGGAGTGGATGCGCGGCTACCGGCCCGACGAGCTCTTCGACGGCGACGGGCGGCTCGTCCCCGAGCTGCGCGCGCTCGCCCCCGAGGGCGACCTGCGGATGTCAGCGACGCCGTACGCCAACGGCGGCCGGTTGCGCACGCCGCTGCCGATGCCGGAGCTGTCGTCGTACGAGGTGGAGGTCAGCCCCGACGGCCGTGGCCGGGAGCTGGTCGAGAACACCATCACCACGGGTCGCCTCCTGCGGGACCTGTATGCCGCGACGGCCCGTCCCGACGGCGGCGGCTCGTTCCGGCTGTTCTCACCGGACGAGACGGTGAGCAACCGGCTGCAGCCGGTGTTCGAGGTGACCGACCGGTGCTTCATGGGTCCGCTGCGGGACACCGACGACCACCTCGGACCCGACGGCCGGGTGATGGAGGTGCTGAGCGAGCACCTGTGCCAGGGCTGGCTGGAGGGGTACCTCCTGTCCGGGCGGCACGGGATGTTCGCGACGTACGAGGCGTTCGCGATGGTGTCCGCCTCGATGGCGGTGCAGCACGTGAAGTGGCTGCAGCACGCGCAGGAGCTGCCGTGGCGCGAGTCGGTGTCCTCGCTCAACATCCTGCTGACGTCCACGTGCTGGCGCAACGACCACAACGGGTTCTCCCACCAGGGTCCCGGCCTCATCGACTGCCTGCTGCCGCTGGCGCCCGGGGTGGTGCGGGTGTTCCTGCCACCGGACGCCAACACCGCGCTGTGGATCTCCGAGCACTGCCTGTCGGGCACCGACCACGTCAACCTCATCGTGGTCGACAAGCAGAAGCACCTGCAGTACCTCTCCCTCGAGGAAGCCGCCCGCGCCTGCTCGGCCGGGGCCTCGATGTGGGAGTGGGCGAGCACCTGCGGCCCGGACGACGACCCCGACATCGTGCTGGCCTGCGCCGGTGACGTGCCCACGCAGGAGGCGCTCGCCGCCGCCGAGCTGCTGCGCGACCACGTGCCCGACCTCAAGGTGCGGTTCGTCAACGTCATCGACCTGATGACGCTGATCCCGGAGAACGACCACCCCAACGGGTTCTCCGACAGCCACTTCGAGGACGTCTTCACCCCCGAGCGGCACGTCGTGTTCGCGTTCCACGGCTACCCGCGCGCCATCCACCAGCTCATCCACGGCCGGGCCAACCCGGGTCGCTTCCACGTCCGCGGGTTCAGCGAGCAGGGCACGACCACGACACCGTTCGACATGGTCGTGCTCAACCGGATGAGCCGCTTCCACCTCGCCAAGGAGGTCCTGCGGCGCGCGCGGACCAGGCCGCCGGGCTGGCGCGAGCTCAAGGACCTGTGCGACCAGCGGCTCGCCGAGCACGAGTCGTACATCCGCGAGAACCTGTCCGACCTGCCGGACATCGCGAGCTGGACCTGGCAGGGGGCGTCCGGCACCGCGGCCCGCTAGGTTCGGCGGCATGCCGAGCAGCATCTACCTCGCCGGGACGGAGGCGCGGTCGGGCAAGTCCGCCGTGGCGGTCGGGCTCCTGCACCGCCTCGCCCGGCGCGCGGGGCGGGTCGCCGTCTTCCGGCCCGTCGTCCGTGCCGGGGAGACCGACGTGCTCGTGCAGACGCTGCTGTCGCTGCTGCCGGCGACGACCACGACGGCGGAGCGGGCCTGCGGGGTCACCTACGACGAGGTGCACGCCGACCCCGACCGGGCCATGAGCACCATCGTCGACCGGTTCCACGAGGTGGCGCGCGACCACGACACCGTGCTTGTCGTGGGGTCGGACTTCACCGACGTGGCCGCCCCGACGGAGTTCGCGGTGAACGCGCGCATCGCGGCGAACCTCGGGGCGAGCATGCTGCTCGTCGAACCTGCCGTCGGCCGCGACCCCGAGGACGTGGCGACCACCGCGGAGCTGGCGATCACCGCCGCGCGCGAGCAGCACGCGCACGTGGCGGGGGTCGTCGCGAACCAGGTGCCGCCCGACCGCCTCGTGCAGACCGCGGAGGTGCTGGGCCGGCGGGTCGCCCCGGCATCGGTCCACGTCCTGCCCGAGACGCCCCTGCTGCGGGCGCCCACGGTCCGCGACCTGCTCGAGGTGTGCGGGGGCACCGTCGTGCACGGCGACGACGGGCTCCTCGACCGCGAGTGCCTGGGCCTGGTCGTGGCCGCCATGACCATGCCGCACGTGCTCGACCGCCTCATCGAGGGTGGGGTGGTCATCGTCCCCGGCGACCGGGAGGACGTCGTGCTCGGCACCCTGCTCGCCCACCGTTCCAGCACCTTCCCCTCCCTCTCGGGCCTCGTCCTCAACGGGGGGTTCGCCCTGACCCCGCAGGTGCGCCGGCTCATCGAGGGGCTCGACGTGCGGCTGCCGGTGATCGCCAGCGAGGGCGGGACGATGACGACCGCCACCGCCCTGGGCGAGGCCCGCGGCCGGATCACCGCCGACGCGACCCGCAAGATCGAGGCCGCGGTCGCGCTGGTCGACGACGCCTTCGGGCCGCAGGACTGGCCCGCCCTCCCGGCCCACCCGGGCGACGGTGAGGGTGCCGTCACCCCGCTGATGTTCGAGCACCAGCTGGTGGAGCGGGCTCGGGCGACCGGGGCGCACATCGTCCTGCCGGAGGGGACCGAGCCGCGCATCCTGCTCGCGACCGAGCGGGTCCGCAGCGCCGGCATCGCCCGCATCACGCTGCTCGGCGACGGCGAGGAGGTGCAGGAGGCCGCTCGCGCTGCCGGCGTCGACCTCACCGGGGTGGACGTGGTCGACCCCCTGACGAGCCCGTGGCGGGTGCGCTTCGCGCGCGAGTACGCCGCCCTGCGCGCCCACAAGGGCGTCACCCTGGACCAGGCGCTCGACCTCGTGGCGGACGGTGCCTACTTCGGCACGATGATGGTCCACGACGGGCTGGCCGACGGCATGGTCTCGGGCTCGGTCACGACGACGGCCCACACGATCCGCCCCGCGCTCGAGGTCGTGCGGACCGCTCCAGGGGTCCAGATCGTGTCCAGCGTGTTCCTCATGTGCCTGGCGGACCGCGTCCTCGTCTACGGCGACTGCGCGGTGAACCCGGACCCGACCGCCGAGCAGCTGGCCGACATCGCGATCTCCTCGGCGGCCACGGCCCAGCGGTTCGGGATCGAGCCGCGGGTGGCGATGCTGTCGTACTCCACGGGTGGCTCCGGCACCGGTGCCGACGTCGAGAAGGTCCGCGCCGCGACGGCGCTGGTCCGCGACCGTGCCCCCGACCTGCTCGTCGAGGGACCCATCCAGTACGACGCCGCCGTCGACCCGCACGTGGCCGCCACCAAGCTCGAGGGGAGCAGGGTCGCGGGCCGCGCCACGGTGCTGGTCTTCCCCGACCTCAACACCGGCAACAACACCTACAAGGCCGTCCAGCGCAGCGCGTCGGCGGTCGCCATCGGACCGGTCCTGCAGGGTCTCAACCGCCCGGTCAACGACCTCTCCCGAGGTGCCCTCGTGCGCGACATCGTCAACACCATCGCCATCACGGCGATCCAGGCCGGCGACTGATGGCCGGCAACCGCGTCCTGGTCATCAACGCCGGCTCCTCGTCCCTGAAGTACCAGGTCGTCGACGGGGCGAGCGGCGAGACGGCCGCCACCGGTCTCGTCGAGCGGATCGGCGGCGACGGCCACCTGCGGCACACCGCCGCGGACGGCACCCACGAGCAGGACGTGTCCGTCCCCGACCACGCCGCCGCGCTCGCGGCCGCCCAGCAGGCGCTGCGGGACCACGGCCCGGACCTCGACTCCGAGCCGCCCGTCGCCATAGGCCACCGGGTCGTGCACGGGGGTGCCCGGTTCAGCGAGCCGGTCCTCGTCGACGACCGCGTGCTGCAGGCGGTCCGCGACCTGGCCCCGCTGGCGCCTCTGCACAACCCCGCCAACCTCGAGGGCATCGAGACGGCGCTGCGCGCGTTCCCGGACGTGCCGCAGGTGGCAGTCTTCGACACCGCCTTCCACCAGACGCTGCCGGCGCACGCCCACACGTATGCCGTGCCGCGCGAGTGGCGCGAGCGCCACCGGGTCCGCCGCTACGGCTTCCACGGGACCTCCTTCGCGTACGTGTCGCGGCGGGCGTGCGAGGTGCTGGGGCGGGACCCGGGCGACACCAACCTCGTCGTGCTGCACCTGGGCAACGGCGCGAGCGCCTGTGCCGTCCAGGGCGGACGCAGCGTCGACACGTCCATGGGGCTCTCGCCGCTCGAGGGCCTGGTCATGGGCACCCGCCCGGGCGACCTCGACCCCGCCCTGGGCGCCTACCTGTCGCGCGCCGCGGGCCTGGACGCGACGGCATACGACAGGGCGCTGAACCATGAGAGCGGCCTCAAGGGGCTCACCGGCATCGCCGACCTGCGCGGGGTCGAGCAGCGCCGAGCGTCCGGCGACGCCGACGCCGCCCTGGCCTTCGACGTGATGACGTACCGGTTGCGCAAGTACGTCGGGGCGTACGCCGCAGCCCTCGGCCGGGTCGACGCCATCGTCTTCACCGGCGGCATCGGCGAGCACAGCGCCGCCGTGCGGGCGGCGGTCCTCGGCCGGCTCGAGGTCCTGGGCGTCGAGCTGGACGCCACCGCCAACGACGACGGCCCCGCCGAGGGCGTCGTCACCACCCCGGCCAGCCGGGTCGTCGGGCTGGTCGTGCCCACCAACGAGGAGCTGGAGATCGCCCGCGCCTGCCTCGGCGTCCTGGGGGAGCGGGCCGGCGCGTAGGCCCCGGCGCATAGGGTGCAGCCGTGACCACCCTGTACCGCGGCGGATTCGTCTACACCCCCATCGACCCCTTCGCGAACGCGATGGTCGTCGACGACGCGACCGGCACCATCGCCTGGATCGGCGGCGACGACGCGGCGGCCGTGCACGCCGACGCCGTCGACGAGGTCGTGGAGCTCGACGGGGCGCTCGTCACGCCCGCGTTCGTCGACGCCCACGCCCACGTGTCGCAGACGGGCGCAGGCCTGCGCGGGGTCGACCTCGGCACCGCCCGCAGCGTGGCCGAGGCGCTCAGCCGCGTCGAGGACGCGGCCCGGCGCGACCGCGGGCGCCCGGTCTACGCCCCCAACTGGGACCAGGGGAACTGGGCCGACGGCCGGCCGCACACCGGCGCCGAGCTCGACCGGGCGACCTACGGCGGCGTCGTCTACAGCCCCCGCGTCGACGGCCACTCCGCCGTCATCTCCTCCGCGCTCGCGGCCGCGTGCGGTGCCCGCGACCTGCCCGGCTGGGAGGGCGACGGCCTCGTCACGCGGGACGCCCACCACGCCGCCCGCGAGGCGTTCAACGCGGCGGTGACGCCCGCCCAGCGGCAGGCCGACATCGACCTCGCCCTGCGGACCGCCGCCGCAGCCGGCATCGGCCTCGTCCACGAGAACGGCGGCCGCACCCTGTCGGGCACCGACGACTTCGCCGAGGTGCTGGCGGCGGGGGAGCGGGGCGACGGCCCGCAGACGATCGGCTACTGGGCCCAGCTCGTCGCCGACGAGCAGGAGGCCCGCGACGTCGCCGCCCTCCGTGGCGCCCACGGCCTCGCCGGCGACCTCAACATCGACGGCTCCGTCGGCTCACGCACCGCCCACCTGCGGCGGCCCTACGCCGACCGCGAGGGGCACACCGGCAACGCCTACCTCACCGTGGAGCAGGTCCGCGACCACGTCGCCGCCTGCTCGCTCGCCGGGCTGCAGGCCGGCTTCCACGTCATCGGCGACGCCGGCGTCGACACCGCCGTGGCCGGGTTCGAGGCGGCCGCCGAGCTCGTCGGCGCCCCGGTCGTGACCCGTGCCCGGCACCGCCTCGAGCACCTCGAGATGGTCTCGCGCGACGGCATCGAGCGGCTGGCCCGCCTCGGCATATCGGCCTCCGTCCAACCCGCGTTCGACGCCTTCTGGGGAGGGGACTCCGGCATGTATGCCGCGCGGCTGGGCGCCGAGCGCGTCCACGGCCGGGGCGAGGGCGACGCGGGGCCGATGAACCCGTTCGCCTGGATGATGGCCGCAGGGATGACCGTCGCGCTCGGGTCCGACTCGCCGGTCACGCCGTTCGCGCCCTGGGAGGCCGTGCGCGCCTGCGTCAACCACCACGACGAGTCCCAGCGGGTCTCGGCCCGCTCGGCGTTCCTGGCGCACACCCGCGGCGGGTGGCGGGCCGCCGGCTTCGACGACCGCGGCTACCTCGACCTGGGCCTGCCGGCGACGTTCGCGGTCTGGCAGGTCGGCGACCTCGTCGTGCAGGCCCCCGACGACCGGATCCAGACCTGGTCCACCGACCCCCGGTCCGGCACGCCGGGGCTGCCGGACCTGTCGCCGGGCGCACCGCTGCCGGTCTGCCTGCGCACCTCCGTCCGTGGTCGCGTCGTGCACGACACCGGAGCCCTCGCACCCTCGACCGCGGGCTGATCCCCGTGCGGGTGGGGGTCGTCGGCGCGGGAGGCATCGCGGTGCCGCACGTGCGGGCCTGGCACGAGCTCGGCGCCGAGGTGGTGGTGCACTCCCGACGCCCCCCGACCGAGTTCGCCGAGCGTCATCGCACCGCGGTCGCCGCCGACCTCACCGAGCTGCTCGCGACCAGCGACCTCGTGGACGTCTGCTCGCCGACCGACACCCACGACGAGGTCGTGCAGGCCGCCCTGGCGGCCGGCAGGCCCGTCGTCTGCGAGAAGCCGCTCGCCCGCACCTCACGTCGCGCCCAGTCCCTCGTGGACGCGGCCCGGCAGGCGGGGGTGCCGCTCCTGCCCGCCCACGTCGTGCGCTGGTTCCCCGCCCACGAGGCGCTGCACGCCCGGCTCGTGGCCGGCTCGCTGGGGGTCGTCGACCGGGCCCGATTCACGCGGCAGGTGCAGGCACCACCGGAGGGCAGCTGGTTCCACGACGTCGAGCGGTCCGGGGGAGTGGTGCTCGACCTGATGCTGCACGACCTCGACCAGGCCCTGTGGCACTTCGGGCCCGTCCGCGACGTGACGGCGAGGGCCCTCGGAACGGCGGGGCAGGCCGTGCGCGCCGTCCTGGCGCACGACTCCGGCACCACGTCCACCGTGGAGGCCACGTGGGGGCCGGCCGGGACGCCGTTCGCGACGACGTTCGAGGTCACCGGCTCCCGGGGCACCGCCCGCCACGACTCGATGGCCGGCCCAGCAGGCGGCGACGCAGCGGGTGGCGGCGAGGACCCCTACCTGCGCCAGGCCCGCGAGCTGCTCGACACCGTGCTGACCGGCGCGCCCGCCAGGGTCACCGCGGCCGACGGGGTCGCAGCCGTGGCCCTCGCCGAACGGGTCCTGCAGGCGCTCGGGACCTAGTCCTCCCGGGCCTGCGCGCTGGCCCGGTCGTTGGCCTTCTGCAGCGCGTCGACGAGCTCGGCCTTGGTCATCCGGGAGCGGCCCCGGACGTCGAGCCGGCGGGCGAGCTCGAGCAGGTGCTCCTTCGTCGCGTTGGCGTCGACGCCACCCGCCGTCGAGGCGGACGAGCCGTACCCCTGCTCCGCGTGGGCGTCGGACGGCCCGTACTCCTCCTTGGGCTCCCAGTGGTCGCCGACCTTCTCGTGCGTGTGCTTCAGGGCCGCGAACGCCGTGCGCTGGGCCCGCTCCTCGCTGTCGTACTGCTCTGCCGCAGAGTCGTACGTCTGCGCGTAGGTGTCCTTGGCCTTCTGGTCCGAGCGCTGCAGGGTGCTCGGCAGTTCGCTCTCCTTCGCCCGCCCGGACCTCGTCGTCTTCGGCACGACCGCCTCCCGTCCCGCCGCGCGATGCGGCGTCACGCCCAGCATCGCCGGGCTCGCCGGAACTGGCGACCCGGCGACCAGCACGACCAGAGGATTTGCGGCCTGCACCGCTGGTGACCGGAAATCCTGTGCTCCGCTGCTAGATTCGGCGTGTGTCCTCCCGCGTGAAGCCCCTCCTCGACCTCGACCCCGCCACAGTCCGGAAGGCCCGCGCGCTGGCCCGGAAGGCCGGCCGCCCCGTCGTCCGCATGGCCCAGGAGCACACCACCGTGTCGGTGGAGCGCGCCACCCTTCGCCTGGCGGGGCTCGCCGGCGCCGACCACGAGCGCGTGCCGTGGGTCAACCACCTCGTCGACCGCGTGCGCGCGGACGTCGGCCTCGAGCACGGCGTCACGACCCCCGTCTTCGACGCCCTCCGGCGCGGCGAGGCCGAGGACCTGCTGACGCTGGCCCAGAAGTCGGCCAGCGGCTCGGTCACGTTCCGCCTGCCCGAGGGGCGCGATGCCACCCGCGCGCAGAAGGCCGCCCGCTCGACCGTCGCACGCGGCATACGGACGATAGACCGGCAGCGGGCCGCGCGCGACCGGCTCATCAAACGGCACGGCGACCCCGCACAGCGGCCGTGGATCTACCTCATCGTCGCCACCGGCGACATCTACGAGGACATCCCGCAGGCGCAGGCGGCCGCCCGCGAGGGTGCCGACATCATCGCGGTGATCCGCTCCACCGGGCAGTCGCTGCTCGACTACGTGCCCGAGGGCGCGACCCGCGAGGGGTATGCCGGCACGTACGCCACGCAGGAGAACTTCCGCCTCATGCGGGCGGCCCTGGACGAGACGTCCAAGGAGCTCGGCCGCTACATCCGGCTGACCAACTACGCCTCCGGGCTGTGCATGCCGGAGATCGCGACGCTGGCTGGGCTCGAGCGGCTCGACATGATGCTCAACGACTCGATGTACGGGATCCTCTTCCGCGACATCAACCCGGTCCGCACGTTCGTCGACCAGCGGTTCAGCCGCCAGATCCACGCCCGGGCCGGGATCATCATCAACACCGGCGAGGACAACTACCTCACCACCGCCGACGCGGTCGAGGCCGCGCACACCGTCACGGTCAGCCAGCTGCTCAACGAGTACTTCGCCAAGGAGGCGGGGCTGCAGGACTGGCAGCTCGGCCTCGGGCACGCGTTCGAGATCAACCCGGACCTGCCCGACAGCTTCCGCATGGAGCTCGCGCACGCGCTGCTCGCCCGCCAGCTGTTCCCGGACGCCCCGCTGAAGTGGATGCCGCCGACCAAGCACATGACCGGCGACGTGTTCCGCGGCTACCTGCTCGACGGCTTCTTCAACCTCGTCGGCGCCATGACCGGGCAGGGCATCCTGCTCGTGGGGATGATGACGGAGGCCGTCGTGACGCCGTTCCTGTCCGACCGCGACCTGGCGCTGCAGAACGTGCGGTACGTGCTCAACGCCGCCGGCGGGCTCACAGAGGACTTCCACCCGCCCCGGGACGGCTTCATCCAGACACGCGCCCGCCAGGTGCTGGGGGAGGCCGTCGAGCTGCTCGACCAGATCGTCTCCGACAGCGACACGGCCGGTGACCCCCCGCTGCTGGCCGCGATCGCCGACGGCACGTTCGGGCTGATGAAGCGGCCCGCCACCGCGGGCAAGGGCCTCGACGGCGTGGTGCGCCGAGCGGACGGCTACGACAACCCGGCCGTCACCCTGCTCGAGACGGGGGAGACCAAGTGAGCGCCTCGACCACCGACAGCGCCATGCCGCTCGACCCGACCCCGGCCCGGCGCTCGCGGGCGGCGGACGAGGGGCAGGCCGGGGGAGCGGGCGCGGGGCGGCGGACGCCCGACATCGTCCGGCCCTACGGCGACACCACCGGTGACGGCATGGTGCAGGTGTCGTTCACCCTCCCCGTGCCGCACGACAAGCGGGCCGAGGGCGCCGCGCTGCAGCTCGCCGCGAAGATGGGCCTGGAGCCGGCGCTGCTCGTGCACGCCAAGTCCATGGGCCCGGACTTCACCTTCTTCGTCGTCTACGGATCCGTGAAGCACCTGGTCGACCTGCGCGAGGTCGAGGTGGTGGAGCGCGAGTTCCCCCTGCTGAGCCCCAAGGAGGTCAACGCGGCGATCAAGTCCCGGCTGCGGCGCAAGCTCGTCGTCGTCGGCGCCTGCATCGGCACCGACGCCCACACGGTCGGCATCGACGCCATCCTCAACATCAAGGGCTTCGCGGGGGAGAAGGGCCTGGAGTACTACCGCGAGATCAAGGTCGTGAACCTCGGCGCCCAGGTGCTCGTGCCCGAGCTCGTCGAGCGCGCCAGGGCCGAGAAGGCCGACGCCGTCATGGTGAGCCAGGTCGTCACCCAGAAGGACGCCCACATCCACAACACCACCGCCATGAGCGCCGCGTTCCGCGAGGCCTACCCGGCCGGGCAGGTGCCGCTGCTCGTGGTGGGCGGTCCCCGGTTCGAGGAGGGGTCGGCCCAGCGCCTCGGCGTGGACCGCATCTTCGGGCGCGGCACCACACCCGGCGAGGTGGCCAGCTACCTCGTCCACGCCCTCGCCCAGCCGAAGGAGAAGCGATGACCAGCCCCGAGGTCGGCACCACCGTCACGCACCGCCGCTACGTCCCCTACTCGCACGCGCACTACGCCGGCAACCTCGTCGACGGGGCGTACTCCCTGGCCGCGTTCGGGGACGTCGCCACCGAGATGTGCATCCGCACCGACGGCGACGAGGGCCTGTTCGCCAGCTACTCCGACGTCCAGTTCAAGGCGCCCGTCCGGGCGGGCGACGTCATCGAGATCGAGGCGCGTCTCGTCCGGGCCGGCACCCGCAGCCGCGAGATGGAGTTCGAGGTCCGGGTGGTGGGACGCGGGGCGCCCGAGCGGGGCGAGTCCGCGGCCGACGTGCTCGACCCGCCGGTCGTGGCCACGACCGCCCGCGGCGTCGTCGTGGTCCCTCCGCGGGCGGACTGACCACTCCTCGGACACCGCGGTCGGCGTGTCGCGAGTCGACACGCCGACCGTCCCACGAACCTCGCCAGAACCTCTGCAGCACAACGGATTCGGCGCGACGCCGTGGGCGGTCCCACGACGTGACGGGGTTCCGTCAGGCGGGTTGACAGCACACGTCGCGACGGTAAGTTGGCCCTCGGTTGTTTCACCGCAACGACCGCGACAGGGGGATCCAGCACCGGGCACGGGGACGTGATGCACGGTGACGAGCGCGCGCAGTCACCGCCCGCCAGCACCGCAGTCCCACCCGAGCTGACACCCCGCCTCGCCGCGGTGGTGGACGACGACACGGCCCGCGCGCTCAGTAGACAACAGCGTGGGGATGGCACCCAGCCAGCCCCCTGCTGGTCCCAACGGCGGCGCGGGTCGTGCCGTGTCCTACCGTGGTGGCGTGCCGTCGCCTGTCCGTCGCGCCCGCGCCCTGGCCCGGGTCCTCGCCGCCGTCCTCTCGGGCCTGCTCACGGCACAGGCGTTCCCGACCTCGAACCACTGGTGGCTCGCCCCCGTGGGGGTGGCCCTCCTGTCCGCTGCCGTGCTCGGGGCGCGCTGGCGCCTCGCCGCGCTCGTCGGCCTGGCCCACGGCCTCGGCTTCTTCCTGCCCACGCTGTCCTGGACCGGCGTCTACGTCGGCAACCTGCCCTGGGTCGCCCTGGCCGTCCTGGAGTCGCTCTACATCGCCGCGATGTGCCTGCTCGTCGCCGTCGTCCAGCGCCCGCTGCTGGGCACCCGCTGGCGACCGCTGGCATACGCCATGGTCCCCCTGGGGTGGGTCCTGCAGGAGTGGGCGCGCGGGACCACGCCGTTCGGCGGCTTCCCGTGGGCCAGGCTCGCGTTCAGCCAGGCGGACAGCCCGCTGGCTCCCTTCGCCCGGTATGCCGGGGCGCCCGGGCTGACGTTCGCCGTCGCCTGCGCCGGCGTGCTCCTGCACGTGCTCGGCCGCGAGCTGACCCACCGGGTGGGACGCCCCCGCCCCCGCGGCCCCCGGCCCAGCCGCGCCCTGGCGGCGGTCCTGGTGCTGGCTGCCGCGGCGCCCGCCGTGGCAGCCGTGGCCACGACGCCGCCCACCGACGGCCGGCGCGTCTCGGTGCTGTTCGTGCAGGGCAACGTCCCCAAGCCCGGCCTGGACTTCAACGCCGAGCGGCGCAAGGTGCTCGACAACCACGTGCAGGCGACCGTCCGGGCCACGGCCCACGAGTCGACGCCGCCGACGCTGGTCGTCTGGCCCGAGAACTCCTCCGACATCGACCCGCTGCAGAACCTCGACGCCGCCGCGGACATCCGGCTGGCCGTCGAGACGGCCAAGGCCCCCGTGCTCGTCGGGGCGGTGCTCGACGGCCCCGGCCGCTACGTCTCCAACGCCTCCCTCTTCTACCGGCCGGGCGGTGGCGCGCCGCAGCGGTACGTCAAGCAGCACCCGGTCCCGTTCGCCGAGTACATCCCGTACCGGTCCTTCTTCCGGAACTTCAGCGACAAGGTCGACCTCGTCGCCCGCGACTTCACCAGGGGTGACCGCCCGGGTGCCTTCGAGGTGCCGGTCCCCGGCAGCCGGCCGTACTGGATCGTCCCGACCATCTGCTTCGAGGTCGCCTACGACGGCCTGATGCGGGACTCGACGCTGCAGCCGGGCAAGCAGGACAGCGTCCTGGCCGTGCAGACGAACAACGCGACGTTCGGCTTCACCGCGGAGTCCGAGCAGCAGTTCGCGATCAGCCGGATCCGCGCGATCGAGCACGGCCGGTCCATCGTGCACGTCTCCACCGTGGGCGTGAGCGGCTTCATCGCCCCCGACGGAACGTACGTCGACAAGACCTCGTTGTTCACGCAGGCGGCCCGGTACGGCTCGCCGGTCGTGCGTACGGAGGTCACCCCCTCGGACCGCATCGGACCGCTGCCGGAGTATGCCGCGGGGTTCGCCACGCTGCTGCTGCTGGGGTTGGGACTGTGGCTGGGTCGCCGGAACGCTAGGGTCGGGCGCACTGCCGCCGGCCCGTCCGAGCCGGCCGACCACGAGAGGGAACGCGTCGTTGTCTGACCGCACGATCGAGCGGGTGCTGGTGTGCATCCCCACCTACAACGAGCGCGAGAACCTGCCGGTCGTGGTCCGGCGCCTGCGCGCCGCCGTCCCCTCCGCCGAGATCCTCGTCCTGGACGACAACTCGCCCGACGGGACCGGCCAGGTGGCCGACGACCTCGCGGCGGCCGACCCGCTCGTGCACGTGCTGCACCGGGCCGGCAAGGAGGGCCTGGGACGGGCCTACCTGGCCGGCTTCGCCTGGGCGCTCGAGCACGGCTACGACGCCGTGGTGGAGATGGACGCCGACGGCTCGCACCAGCCCGAGCAGCTGCCGGCCCTCCTCGCCGCCGTCTCAGACGGCGCCGACCTCGTCATCGGGTCCCGGTGGGTGCGTGGTGGGTCCGTCGTGAACTGGCCGCTGCACCGCAAGGCGCTGTCCGTGGGCGGCAACCTCTACATCCGGGTCCTGCTCGGCATGCCCGTCAACGACGCGACGGCGGGCTACCGCGTGTACACGGCCGACGCCCTGCGCCGGATCGGCCTGCACGACGTGGCGTCCCAGGGCTACTCGTTCCAGACCGACCTGACCCGCCGGGCCGTCGCCCTCGGGATGCGGGTCGTCGAGGTGCCGATCACCTTCGTCGAGCGCGAGGTGGGCGACTCCAAGATGAGCGGCGACATCATGCGCGAGTCGCTGCAGCGCATCACCGTGTGGGGCGTCCACCACCGGGCCGACCAGCTGCGCCGGCTGCGCCGCAGGGAGGCCACGTGGCACCAGCTGTAGGACCCGCCCCGCGCGCCCGCCGTCGCCGCCCGCGGTGGCTGGCCGTGGTGTTCGTCCTGCTGCTGGTCGTGCCCATCCTGGAGATCGCCACGATCATCGCGGTCGGCAAGGTCATCGGGGGATGGCAGACCCTCGTCCTGCTCCTGCTGGAGTCGGCGCTGGGCGCGTGGCTGGTCCGTCGCGAGGGCGCCCGCGCGTGGCGGGCCCTGGTCACCGCGCTGAACACCGGCCAGATGCCCAGCCGCCAGCTGTCCGACGCGGCCCTCGTGCTGGTCGGGGGCACGCTGCTGCTGTCGCCGGGGTTCCTCACCGACGTCGTCGGCTTCGTCCTGATCCTCCCGGTGACCCGCCCGCTCGCCCGGCGGGCGCTGGAGGCCGTCGTGGCGCGACGGCTGCTGCGCGGCTTCTTCGGTGGCCGTGGGCCCGGCGGAGGGCCGCCGGACGTCATCGAGGGCCAGGTGCTCTGAGGTCCGGCGCGACGAAGCCCACGCAGGCACGACGAAGGCCGCGCCCCGGTGGGAACGCGGCCTTCGTGGTTGTCGCAGGTCAGGCGGTGCGCTTGCGGCGCGGCTTCTCGCCGCGCGACTCACGCAGCAGGGTCAGCCGCTCCTCGAGGAGCTCCTCGAGCTCGGGGATGCTGCGGCGCTCCAGGAGCATGTCCCAGTGCGTGCGCTGGTGCTTGACCGGCTTGTGCTCGGGCTCCGGGCCGTCGACCAGCCGGGCCTCCTCGCCGCACCGGCACTCCCAGGTGGGCGGGATCTCGGCCTCGATCGAGAAGGGGAGCTCGGTGCGGTGCCCCTGGGGGCACACGTACGCGGTGATCTGCCGTTCGCTCGGCACGACGTGCTCGTCGGTCTCCAGGCTGTGCGAGACCATCCGGCTGCCGCGGAGGGTGCGTTCTGCCATGAGGGGTTCTCCCAACGTATGGTGTCCCTGCCCGCTCGGATTCGGTCGGGGCTCCCGGGATTCGTTGTCGTCAACGCCGCGGATCGGCCGAATGTTCCGGCGTCGTCTACCCCTGGGGACGGTCCGGGACGCCTGCACGTTGGCTGTTGTGACGCAGATCACACCACCTGCGGCACCTCGTTGCCCGCGTCGAGGATGCCCTGGCGCACGTCGACCCGGCGCAGCAGCACGAAGCCCGCCACGAAGAAGACGATGAGCGCCACGATCGCCGGCCGGTAGGAGCCGGTGACCTGGTGGACGAGGCCGAACAGCAGCGTCCCGAACCACGACGTCCCGCGCTCCATCGCCTGGTAGAAGGCGAAGAACTCGGCCTCGCGCGCCTTGGGCACCAGCTGGCTGAACAGGGAGCGGCTCAGCGCCTGGCTGCCGCCCAGGACGATGCCGATGAGCACGCCGAGGGCGATGAAGGGGACGAACGCCTTGGCGGGGAGGAAGAACGCGGCCACCACGATGACCGACCAGGCGACGAGCGACCCCAGGACGGTCCGCCACGCGCCGTAGCGGCGCGCCAGCCGCCCGAAGAGCAGGGCCCCGCCGAACGCGACGAACTGCACGAGCAGGATGAGGGCGATCAGCTGGCTCTGCTCGAACTTGAGCTGCTCGGCGCCGTACAGGCTGCTCGAGGTGATGACGGTCTGGATCCCGTCGTTGAAGAAGAGGTAGGCCGCCAGGAACAGCAGCGTCTGCGGGAAGGCCCGCATGTCGCGGAACGTGTGGCCGAGCTGCACCCAGCTGCCGCGGACGATGCCCGCCGCCGGCGCGTCGTTCCCGCGGATCCCGGCACCGCGCAGGTCCCACAGGCCCTTGACCGGGATGATCGTGAACAGGCCCCACCACAGGCCCGCGGACAGCAGGCTGATCCGCACGGCGGTGCCCTTGTCCACGCCGATGAGACCGGGTGCGGAGACGATGAGCAGGTTCAGGGCGAGCAGCAGGCCGCCGCCGAGGTAGCCCAAGGCCCACCCCTTGGAGGAGACCGTGTCACGGTCGTCCGGGCTCGCGATGCGGCACAGGATCGCGTCGTAGACGACGAGCGAGGACCCGAGGGCGATCGTCGCCAGGATCATCATGCCGGCGCCGAAGCGCCAGTTCTGGCCGTTGAGGAAGAACAGCAGCGAGGCGGCCAGCGCGCCGGTCCAGGCGAACCCGCCGAGGAGCCGCGCGGGGCGGGGCGTCCGGTCGGCGATGGCGCCGACGAGGACCAGCAGGACGGCGGACAGGATGGTCGACAGGGTCACGGTGTAGGAGGCCACCGAGCCCGGGTCGAGCGGTGCGGTGAGCACCAGGAGCACCGCTCCGAGCCCGGCAGCCCCGAGGGGGACGCCGAACGGCAGGGGAGCGGGGCGGTCCCGGACGAGCTGCACGACACCGGCGACCAGGAGTAGCAGGCCCAGGACCGTCAGGACCAGCGCCCCGCGCCAGACCCAGCCCGGCAGGCCGGCGGCGCCGGGGACCACGTGGAGGTCGACCGCGCACCGCAGGTCGGTGTCCTGGTCGGGGCACGCGGCCTTCTTCGCGACGGTGGTCAGGTAGGGCCCGAACAGCACCGTGCCGACGGTCGTGACGAACGCGGAGTTGGCCCAGTCGTACCAGTACCACGGGCGCTTGTACCGGTCGGTGTCCGCGTAGAGCGCGTCCGGGGCGGACGCCTGTGTCGTCATGCGTGAAGGGTGGCACAGCGGGTCGGCGCCACCATGCGTATTGGTACCCAGACCCCGCGGGCGCGTCGCCCCGGGTCGGTCAGCCGGCGAACTCCCAGTGCCACGGCTCGGGCAGAGCGCCCTGCGGCTCGGCCCAGTCGGGGTGGAACCAGCCGTACAGGGGGGCGTTCTGCACCATCCACAGGTGGGCCGGGTTGCCGAAGTCCTCGACCCCGCCGCACAGGTCCACGGCGTGGCCCAGACCGTGCTCGCTCGTGCCCGGCTCGGCCGCCCACTTCCCACGGCTCGCCTTGACCGCCACCTGCTCGGCGTACGAGCGGTAGGAGTCGGTGATGCACAGCGGCTTCCCCGTGTCCTTCTGGTACGCCAGGCTCATCTCGTTGAACGCGGCGGCCGCGCTCGGGCGCAGGCTCTGGCTGGGATCGCCCACGAGCGGGCACAGCCCGGCGGCGGGGATCTGGCCGTTGGGGTAGTCGTTCTCGTTGGTGCTGCACGGCTTGACCGACCCGTCCGCCGACACCCCGGGGACGACGAGGGCCTTGCGCAGCCGCTTGAACGCGTCGACCGCGGCGGGGTCGCCGCTGCCGAGCAGCAGCCCGGCGACGGGGCCCGCCTTGGACACCTGCGCGGCGTGCAGGGCGCGGGTCGTCTCGAGCTGGGACTTCTGCTCGGCGATGACGACGTCGAGCTGGTCCTTGGCGGCCTTGGCTGCCGCAGCGGCCTCCGTGGCCCGCGTGCTGGCCTCGACCGCGCGGACGGCGACCGAGCGTTGCAGCTCGGTCTGATTCTGCACGCGCGCGAACGCGCCCGCCCTGAGGTCGCTCAGGTAGGACAGCTGGGCCGCGCTGTCGCTGGCCTCGGCCGCCGGCTTGCCCAGGGTGTCGAGCAGTGCGCCCACGTCCGTGATGGTGCCGCCGGTACCGGCATACGCGAGGTAGGCCCACTGCGCGAGTGCCCGGCGGTCCTGTCCCATCTGGCTGCTCAGCCGCTGGTACAGCGCGACGTCGCGGGCGGCCTCGTCGCGCGCAGCGCGCTCCTGCGTGCTGGCCTCGGAGTACTGCTGGAGCAGGGCGTTGGCCTGCACGGCCAGGCGTGACAGCTTCTCGGCCGCGGCCGCGATCCCGGCGTTGGTGCGGCCGAGGTCCGCGGTGAGCGCGTCGGCCTTGGCGATCTGGGCGGCGACGTCCGCCGGGCTCAGGGTCCGCTCACCGCCGGCACCGGGTGTGGCGGTCGCCTTGCCGGTGACGTCGCCCGTGCCCGACGTCGCACCCGAGCCCGGCGACGCGGCCGTGCCGGTCGGGCCGGGCGTCGGGCCGGTCGCGCTGGTGGGAGGTGTGACGGGTGTGACGGAGGGGGCGGATGGGGAGGCTGTCGCGGCGTGTGCGGGTGCTGCCCCTGCCAGCGCCACGGCCGCGAGTACTGCTGCCGCGAGGCCGGCGCGTCCACCCAACCGCGCCACGTCTCGTCCTGTCTCCACCCCTGCCGCCGGACCCGCCGGCGGACGAACTGCCATCCTGCACGACCCTAACCCGACCCGCACGGATGGCGTCTCCTGCGTTTGGTCGAGACCGGGTCGACCGGTCGGCCACCCATCGGCCGGCCATGTCACCGGCGCGGTGGGGGGACCGGGCTCAGCCCCGGTCGAGCTCCTTGACCATCAGCGCGACCTGGTGCCCCTGTGGCCCGAGCGTGCCGACCTCCACGAAGCCGCGCGCCCGGTGGAACGCCAGGGACGGCTCGTTCGGAGGATCGACGTTGACCTCCAAGGCCAGCCGTCCCGCCCCGGCGGCGCGCGCCTCGACGAGCTCGTAGACGTGCGAGGCCAGGCCGCGACGGCGGAACCGGTCGTCGACGACGATGCGGTCGAGGTAGAGGAAGCCGGTGCCGTACCGCTGAGCGAACCAGCGGTAGTTCTCCGAGTCGTAGTCGCTGCCCGGGCCGAAGGTGAGGACGAAGCCGGCCACCTGCTCGTCGGCGGTGATGACGTCGGCTCGCTCGCTCCACGCGACCAGCCGCTGCAGCCGCTCCTCGTCGAGCGGTGACAACAGCTCGACGTGGGTGGCGTTGAGGTGCAGCACGGCCGGGACGTCGGCCTCCGTGAGGGGGCGCAGGATGCCGTCGACGGGGGAGGGGAGCGGGGGAGCGGGTGCCATGGGAGCGAGTGTGCCACCCATGACAAATGTCACTTCCGCCCACGTCAGCGGGTTGCGTAGCCTCCGCCGGTCACCCCTACCGCGCGACCGTCAGGAGCTCGTCACATGAGTCGACCCACCCAGCACGAAGGGGTCGGCTCGACCGCCCCCCGCACCCGGCGAGCGGCGGTGGTCGCCGGGTTGGCGACCCTGTCCCTGGCCGCAGCCGCCGTCTCGGTCGCGGCCCCCGCGAGCGCCCACGGCACCGACGACCACCATGGTCGGCAGGACCGGCGCGACCAGCGGCTCGCGCCCCGCACCCACTTCACGATGAAGGACGACGGGTCCAGCGGCTACACGGCCAGCGGCGAGGGCATCCCCAACATCGACTCGGTCAAGAAGACCATCTACGCCTACTACGGAGACCCCAAGGGCACGGGCGCCGCCAACCCGACCGACTCGCCGTACGTCCGCGAGATGGCCGGGATCCTGGCCCGGGAGCGCCAGCAGCTGCCGCGCCTGCTCGCCGACGCCAGGCGCCACCACGAGAAGCCGGCCATCGTCTTCGACGCCGACGACACGACGCTGTGGACCTACCAGATGGAGGTGGGGGACATGAAGTTCGTGTTCACCCCCCAGGCGCAGGCGCCGTGGATCGACGGGGAGAAGATGCCCGCCGTGCCCGGAATGGTCGACTTCGTCAACGACGCCCAGGCCATGGGCTTCACCGTGTTCGGACTCACCGGCCGCAGCGACAGCCAGAAGGCGCACACGCTCGGCAACCTCGCGAAGGTCGGCTACACGGCATTCACCGCGGACCGCTACTTCACGAAGTTCAACTCCGGGACCACGCCGCCGGCATACCTCACCTGCGCGGCGGTCACGACGTGCACGACGGTCGAGTACAAGGCGGGCACGCGCAAGCACATCGAGCAGGACCTCGGCTACGACATCGCCCTCAACGTCGGCGACCAGTTCTCCGACCTCCAGGGCGGGTACGCCGACCACTGGCTCAAGCTGCCCAACCCGACGTACTACCTGCCGTCGCCGAACCTGCCCGGCGTGAAGGAGCCGTGGCTCGCGCCGCGGACGCACTTCACCATGGAGCCGGACGGCTCGAGCGGCCTGACCCAGGGTGGCGAGGGGATCCCTAACATCGACTCGGTGAAGAAGACCATCTACGCCTACTACGGCGACCCCAAGGGCACCGGCACCGCGGCCACGACCTCCTCGCGCTACATCTCCGAGATGGCCACGATCGAGAAGCAGCAGCGCACGCGGCTGCTGCAGACCTGCGCCACCGAGGCCCAGGAGGGCCGCAAGCCGGCGGTCGTGCTCGACGCCGACGACACCACCCTCTGGGGCTACAACATGGAGGTCGGTGACATGAAGTTCGTCTTCACCCCGGCCGCGCAGGCGCCCTGGGTGAACGAGGGCAAGTTCCCGGCGACGCCCGGCATGGTCGACCTCGTCAACGCGGCCGCGCAGGCCGGCTGCACCCTCGTCGGCCTCACCGGACGCAACGACACCCAGAAGGACGCGACGCTGGCCAACCTCGCCAAGGTCGGGTACCAGGGCTTCACGCCGGAGACCTACTTCACGAAGTGGGTCAGCGGCTCGACCCCGCCGTCGTACGTGACGGCGTCGGACTGCGTCGCGTACCCGAGCTGCACCACCATCGAGTACAAGTCGACCGTGCGCAAGCACGTCGAGGAGGACCTCGGCTACGACGTGGTGGCCAACTTCGGCGACCAGTTCAGCGACCTCATCGGCGGCCACGCCGACCGCGCGGTCAAGCTGCCGAACCCCATGTACTACCTGCCCTGACCGGCAGCCGACTGCCGTGAGGCAGTCGTCCACAGGCCCAGCCGCGGCCGGCACCCGTCCACAGGGGTACCGGCCGCGGCTGGTGTCGTCCCGGCCCCCGAAGCACCATCGAACACATGATCGAGACAGGGGAGTGGGCCAACGAGGTGCGCCTCGTGGGCAGGGTGAGCGGCAGCGGCCAGGAGCGCGAGCTGCCCAGCGGGGACGAGGTGGTGTCGCTGCGCATCGTCGTCCCGAGGACGGGCCGGCGGGCGCGGAAGTCGGCGGCCAGCGTCGACACGATCGACGTCGCGTGCTGGACGACGCGGGTGCGCCGGACCGCGCTGAGCCTGGCCGACGGCGACGTGGTGCAGGTCGAGGGCGCGCTGCGGCGCCGGTTCTTCCGTGCCAGGTCGGGCGCCGCCAGCCGGTACGAGGTGGAGGCGACCACGGTGCGACGGGTGCGCACCTGACTATTGCGCCGATAATCGACATTATGTCATTACTGCGTTTCGGAGAGCGGGTTGCCCGGCGACGCACGGGACCGCCGCTACCCTGCTCCGGTGCAGTGCGACTACTTCGATGCCGGCGTGTGCCGCTCGTGCACGTTCATGGGAGTGCCGTATGCCGTGCAGCTCGCCGACAAGGACACATCGGTCCGGTCCGCACTCGCCGCGCACGTCGACGAAGCCGTCTGGCTCGCGCCGTTCTCCGGCCCGGAGTCCGGGTTCCGCAACAAGGCCAAGCTGGTGGTCGGCGGACGCCGCGGCGCCACCGTCCTGGGCATCCTCGACGGTGGTGGTGGCGTCGCGGACCTGACGGGGTGCGGCCTCTACGAGCCGGCCCTGGCCGACGCGGTGCGGGCCTTGCCGGGCCTGGTCTCACGGAGCGGCCTGACGCCCTACGACGTCGGACAGCGCTCGGGCGAGCTCAAGAACATCCTGGTGACCGCCTCCCCCGACGGCGAGCTCATGCTCCGGTTCGTGCTGCGCTCACCCGGCCAGCTGCCCCGTCTGCGCGAGGCGCTCGACGACCTCCGGACGACGCTCCCTGCCGCCACGGTCGTCACGGCGAACCTGCTGCCGGAGCACAAGGCCGTGCTCGAGGGTGCCGAGGAGGTCGTCCTCACCGAGGCCGACTCCCTGACGATGCGCGTGGACGACGTGGCGCTGCACCTGCGTCCGCAGAGCTTCTTCCAGACGAACACAGCGGTCGCCACCGGCCTCTACCGACAGGCGACCGAGTGGATGTCCACCCTGGACCCGAGGGTCCTGCTGGACCTCTACTGCGGGGTGGGTGGCTTCGCCCTGCACGCCCTGCGCGCCGGCGCCGTGCGGGCCGTCCGGGGTGTCGAGGTCTCCCCCGCCGCCGTCGACAGCGCCAACCGCACGGCCACCGAGATGGGCGCCACGCCCGGGACCGCCGTCTTCGAAGCGGGTGATGCCACCCAGGGCCTCGGGCCGGCCCGGGACGCGGACGCGTCCAGCGAGCCGGCGGGAACCACACCGGGCTCCCCCGAGGTCCTCGTCGTCAACCCCCCACGCCGTGGCATCGGGGCCGACCTCGCGTGGCGCATCGAGCACTCGCCCGAGCTGCGCCACGTCATCTACTCCAGCTGCAACGTCACGTCACTCTCGCGCGACCTTGCCGCCATGCCGTCGCTGCGCGTGCGCTCGGCACGGCTCTTCGACATGTTCCCGCAGAGCGCCCACCACGAGGTGGCGGTCCTGCTCGAGCGGGTGTGAACCGTGGCCGGACCCTCAGACAGCAGCCTGGCGACGGACCATGACCTCGCGCTCCTCCGGCGTGGTCCCGCCCCAGACGCCGTACGGCTCGCGCACCTTGAGCGCGTGTGCCAGGCAGGCCTGCACGACCGGGCACGTGGCGCACAGCGCCTTGGCCGCAGCCTCGCGCGCCATCCGGCGCTTGCCGCGCTCGGCCTCACCGAAGAAGAACTGGTCCGGGCTGCTGCTCCGGCACGCCCCCTCCAGCTGCCAGTCGTAGTTGTCCATGAGGGGCTTCGGCAGCCGCTTGATGTTGCCCACGTCCATTGGGTGTCCCGTCCTGTTCGCTGGTGGAGAACTTCGTCGGTGCAAAAAAATCTTGGCACAACCTGTTCAGGTGTGTGTCAGCAACTTATGCAAAACCGCTTCACTATGCAAGACCCTCGAATAAGTTCTAGAGTGGGAGGTGCCCGGACGACCGTGGTGGCGGTGACAGGAACCCGTCGACAAGGACCCCGGGCGCTAACTGTGAGGAGTGGTACCGCGTGACCTCCGGAACCGACCGCAACCCGGACGCTGCCGTGCGCCCGGTGTCGGAACCGACCCCCAGCACCGCGGACCCTGCCGACCTCGACTGGTCGGTGGGCCGCGTCGCAGACCGTCTGGGCATACCGACGGCGACGCTGCGCACGTGGGACCGGCGCTACGGCGTGGGTCCTTCCCAGCGCACCGCCGGCGGGCACCGGCGCTACTCCGAGGAGGACATCCGCCGGGTCCGGGTCATGTCCCGCTTCATCGACAAGGGCGTCCCCGCCCAGTCTGCTGCGCGGGTCGCGTCCGCGATGGACACCACCCGCCTGCAGATCGAGACGGCCGAGGACCACCCGGTCAACATCGCGGGCGACCGTGGGCGGGTCGCCGCCATCACGAGCGCAGCGCTGGCGCTCGACCCCGAGTCCCTGGCGCGCCTGTACCAGACCACCCTGCGCGAGCGGGACCTGGTGAGTGCGTGGACCGACGTCTTCGCGCCGGCCATGCGCGAGATCGGCGAGCAGTGGGGCACCGGCACGCTCGGCGTGGAGTCCGAGCACCTCGCCAGCGAGATGCTCGTGACCGAGCTGCGCGCCGTGGTCTCCGCCAGCCGACCGCAACGGGTCCACTCGGACGTCATCCTGGCCAGCGCGGACGAGGAGCAGCACTACCTGCCGCTCCTGGCGCTCCAGGCGGAGCTGGCCCGACAGGGCCTGGGCGTGTCCTACCTCGGGCCGCGCATGCCCACCCACGCGCTGAGCACGGTCATGCGCACCCGGCGCCCCGACCGGGTGTTCCTGTGGGCCTCACTGTCGCGGGCCAGCAACGAGCCCATCTGGCAGACGCTCAACGTGATCGACCACCCGATGCTCCTCGTCATCGGCGGCCCGGGCTGGCCCGACACCACTCCCCCGGTCTCGCCGCACGTCACGGTCGCCCGCGCCCACGACCTCGCCACGGCGGCGAACCTGCTCATGCACCCTCCCGAGTCGCGCGCCTGAGCCGTCCTCGTACGGTGTGTCCATGGCGACCCAGGACCTCACCTACCGGCTCAACGACGGCACCTCGGTGCCCTTCATCGGCTTCGGCACGTACCCGCTGCGCGGCGAGGAGGGCATCGCGGCGATGACGAGCGCGCTCGAGGAGGGCTACCGCTACCTCGACACCGCGGTCAACTACGAGAACGAGCACGAGGTCGGCGAGGCCCTGCGCCGCAGCGGCATCCCACGTGGCGAGGTCAGGCTGGCCACCAAGGTCCCCGGGCGGTTCCACGAGAAGGACCTGGCGCGGCGCTCCCTCGCCGACTCCGCCGAGCGCCTGGGGATCGAGCAGATCGACGTCGCCCTGATCCACTGGCCCAACCCCAGCCGGGACCTCTACCCGCAGGCGTGGCAGGCGCTGGTCCAGGCGCAGCGGGACGGCCTGGTCCGCACCATCGGCGTCAGCAACTTCACCCGCGAGCACCTCGAGCGGATCATCGACGACACCGGCGTCACCCCGGCCCTGAACCAGGTCGAGCTGCACCCCTACTTCCCCCAGGAGCGGCTGCGGGAGACCCACGAGGAGCTGGGGATCCGCACGCAGGCGTGGAGCCCGCTGGGCAAGAACCCCACCCCGTTCCACGAGCCGGCCGTGGCCGACGCGGCGCAGGCGCACGGGGTCAGCCCGGCACAGGTGGTGCTGCGCTGGCACGTCCAGCTCGGGTCCATGCCGCTGCCGAAGTCCGGCACGCGGGCCCGCCAGGCGGAGAACCTCGACGTCCTCGGGTTCGAGCTCTCCGAGGCCGAGATGGGCGCGATCAGCGCCCTCGAGCGGGCCGACGGGCGGCGCTTCGGCGGCGACCCGGACACGCACGAGGAGATGTAGCGCCGGTGGACCGGCAGGGTCAGGCCTGGGTGGGGACGTCCGGGTGGCTGTACCCGCGGTGGCGCGGCGACTTCTACCCCAAGGGCCTGCGCCAGCGGGACGAGCTCGCGTACCTCGCCGGCCGCGTCACCTCGATCGAGGTGAACGCCTCGTTCTACTCGCTGCGCCGCCCCAGCACGTATGCCGGGTGGCGCAGCGCGGTGCCCGAGGGCTACCCCTTGGCGGTCAAGGGAGGCCGCTTCATCACCCACCTCAAGCGGCTGCGTGGGGTGGAGACGGGCCTGGCGAACTTCTTCGCCTCGGGGCCGCTGGCGCTCGGTCCGAGCCTCGGCCCGGTGCTGTGGCAGCTGCCGGAACGGGTCGAGTTCGACGCGGCGGTCGTGCGGGACTTCCTCGACCTGCTCCCCCGCACCACGACGGCCATGGCCGCCCTCGCCCGCCGGCATGACGACAAGCTGGCCGACGACCGGGTCCTGACCAAGCCGGGGACGCACCGTCCCGTGCGGCACGCACTCGAGCCACGGCACGCCTCCTTCGACACCGATGAGGCCCGGGCCCTGCTGCGGGAAAAGGACGTGGCCATGGTGCACGCCGACACCGCCGGCCGGTTCCCGACGATGGGCGACGGCACGGCCTCGTTCCACTACGTGCGGCTCCACGGCGAGCAACGGCTCTACGGCGGCGGCTACTCGGACGCGACCCTCTCGTCCTGGGCCGAGCAGCTCCAGCGGTGGACGGCCGCGGGCGAGGACGCGTACATCTACTTCGACAACGACGCCGACGGCCGCGCGCCGTACGACGCCGTGCGCCTCATCGGCCTGCTGGGCGTGGGGGACGCGGACGCCCCGGGCACCTAGAGAGCCGGCGGCCCGGGCACCTAGGGAGCCGGCGGCCCGGCCGCGCCGGCGGCCTGACGCAGCAGGTCGACCACCTCCTCGTCCACCTCGCCGGGCCCCGCCAGCTCCAGGTGGTGCATCCAGGTCCCGGGCGAGGGGTGGGCCACCTCCTTCACGCGGGGGCTGCGGACCTCGCGGGGCAGCGCGACGGAGAGCACCGCGGGAACGGTGCCCCCGACGTACTGCCCGGGCCGCCACACGTACGCGAAGCCGCGGTGCCGCGACCACGCCACCTGGCTGCGTGTGACCCGCTCGCGCGCGCCGCCGAGGTCGTCGACCACGCGGCGCACGGCCCGGTACACCTCGAGCGACTCCGGGTGTCCCGCGAACAGCTCCTCCGCCCCTCCGGGAAGCTCCTGCCCGCGCGCCGCCACGACCGCCTCACTCGAACGGGGTGGGGTCCCCTGCGCCGACCCGGGTGACGACCGGCGTCCCGTCGGAGTAGTCGACGACGGTCGTCGGCTCGGTGCCGCACTCCCCCGAGTCGATGACCGCGTCGACGAGGTGGTCCAGCTCGTCCTTGACGACCCAGCCCTCGGTCATCGGCTCCTCGTGCCCGGGCAGGATCAGGGTGCTGGACAGCAGCGGCTCCCCCAGCTCGTCGAGGAGCGCCTGCACGACGCGCGAGTCGGGGATGCGCACGCCGACCGTCTTCTTCTTCGGGTGCAGCAGCCTGCGGGGCACCTCCTTGGTGCCGGGCAGGATGAACGTGTACGGCCCCGGTGTCGCGGCCTTGACCGCCCGGAACACCGCGTTGTCGATGTGCGCGAGCTGTCCCAGCTGGGCGAAGTCACGGCACACGAGCGTGAAGTGGTGCCGGTCGTCGAGGTGCCGGATGCGCAGGATCCGCTCCTTGCCCTCCTGGTTGCCCAGGGCGCAGCCGAGCGCGTAGCCGGAGTCCGTCGGGTAGGCAACGAGGCCACCCTCGCGGATGAGGGCGACCGCCTGGCCGATGGCCCGGGGCTGGGGGTCGACCGGGTGGACGTCGAGGTAGCGGGCCATGGCCGAACTGTATGCCGCGGTGCCGGGCACCGCGGCATACAGGAGCTCCCGCGGGGGTCACTAGGGTGGGCGCGTGCGCGCACTCGTGAAGACCCATGCGGGTCCTGGTCTGGAGCTGTTGGACGTCCCTGAGCCGGTGGTGGGGCCGATGGACGTGAAGATCAGGGTGTTGCGGGCGGGGTTGTGCGGGACGGACCTGCACCTGGAGGCGTGGGATGACTGGGCGGCCTCCACGGTGAAGGCGCCGATGACGATCGGGCACGAGTTCTACGGCGAGGTCGTGGAGGTCGGTGAGGACGTCACGTCGGTGCGGGTGGGTCAGCGCGCCTCCGGTGAGGGGCACATCGTGTGCGGCACGTGCCGCAACTGCCGGGCCGGGCGCCGGCACATGTGCATCCACACGCAGGGGGTGGGGGTGAACCGGGACGGCGCGTTCGCGGACTTCGTGGTGATCCCGGCCTCGAACGTGTGGGTGCAGCCTGATGACCTGGACCCGGACCTGGGGGCGGTGTTCGACCCGTTCGGCAACGCGGTGCACACGGCGCTGCAGTTCCCGATGGCCGGTGAGGACGTGGTGATCACCGGGGCGGGCCCGATCGGGGTCATGGCGGCGGCGCTGGCCCGGCACGTGGGGGCCCGGCACGTGGTCGTGACCGATGTGAGCGACTACCGGCTGGGGCTGGCCCGGGACGCCGGCGCCGACCTGGTCGTCAACGCCGCCAGCAGCAATCTGCGCGAGGCGATGGGCGAGCTCGGTATGCGCGAGGGGTTCGACGTGGGCCTGGAGATGTCCGGGGTGCCCAGCGCGGTGGAGGACATGCTGGCGAACATGAACCACGGCGGGCGGGTGGCGATGCTGGGGCTGCCGAAGGACCCGTTCGCGATCGACTGGGGCCGGGTGATCACGCACATGATCACGATCAAGGGCATCTACGGCCGGGAGATGTACGACACCTGGTACGCGATGAGCTCGATGCTGGGCAGCAGCCAGGTCCTGCGCGAGCGGGTGGCGTCGGTCATCACGCACCGCTTCCCCGCCGAGGCGTGGGCGGACGCGTTCGCCGCAGCCCGATCCGGGCAGTGCGGCAAGGTCATCATGGACTGGAGCTGAAAGGAACCCCCGTGTACGGCACCGTCAAGGAGCAGCTGGCCGCAACCCTGGCCGAGATCGAGCAGGCCGGCCTGTACAAGCACGAGCGGCAGCTGGCCTCACCCCAGTCCGCCCACATCCGCACCCAGACCGGCACGACCGGCGCCGGGGAGGGCGCGCAGGCGGAGGCGTTGAACTTCTGCGCGAACAACTACCTCGGCCTGGCCGACAACCCCGACGTCGAGGACGCCGCCGCCGCTGCGCTGCGCGAGTGGGGGTTCGGGATGGCCAGCGTCCGGTTCATCTGCGGCACCCAGGTGCTGCACAAGCAGCTCGAGGCGGCGCTGTCGGACTTCCTGGGCACCGACGACACGATCCTGTACTCCTCCTGCTTCGACGCCAACGGGGGCGTGTTCGAGGTGCTGTTCGGCCCCGAGGACGCGATCGTGTCCGACGAGCTCAACCACGCCTCGATCATCGACGGGATCCGGCTGTCCAAGGCCCGCCGGTACCGGTACAAGAACGCCGACATGGCCGACCTGCGCACCCAGCTGGAAGCCGCCCAAGAGGCCGGCGCCCGCCGCACCGTGGTCGTCACCGACGGGGTGTTCTCCATGGACGGGTACCTCGCCCCGCTGGACCGCATCTGCGACCTCGCCGAGGAGTTCGGCGCGATGGTCCTGGTCGATGACTCCCACGCCGTGGGGTTCATCGGCGACGGTGGACGCGGCACCCCCGAACGCTTCGGCGTCATGGACCGGGTCGACATCCTCACCGGCACCCTGGGCAAGGCCCTGGGCGGCGCCTCGGGCGGGTACGTCGCCGCGCACCAGGAGATCGTCGACCTGCTGCGCCAACGCTCCCGCCCCTACCTGTTCTCCAACGCCGTCGCCCCCTCCATCGCCGCCGGGTCCCTCAAGGCCCTGCAGCTCGCCGCCGCCTCCACCGACGCCCGCCAGCGCCTGCGCGACAACACCACGCTGTTCCGCGAGCTCATGACCGACGCCGGGTTCGACCTGCTGCCCGGCGAGCACCCCATCACCCCCGTCATGTTCCCCGGCGAGGACGGCGCCCGCCGCGCCGCCCGCATCGCCGACACCATGCTCGCCCACGGCGTCTACGTCACCGCCTTCTCCTACCCCGTCGTCCCCCAGGGCAAGGCCCGCATCCGCGTCCAGCTCTCCGCCGCCCACACCCAGGACGACATCCGCACCTGCTTCCACGCCTTCACCACCGCCCGCGACCAGGTCGACGGGAAGGGCTGAGGCAGCGCGCCATGGGCCGCCTGGTCTTCACCGCCATCTGCTCGCTCGACGGCTACGTCGTCGACGCCGACGGCAGCTTCGACTGGGCGGCGCCGGACGCCGAGGTGCACGCGCACGTCAACGACGGGGCGGCGAGCATCGGCACGTACCTGCTGGGCCGGAGGATGTGGGAGGTCCTGCGGTACTGGGACGGCCACGACGAGGACGACCGCGAGCCGGTCACCCGGGACTACCGACGGCTGTGGCAGGGCGCGGACAAGGTGGTGTACTCCACGACGGTCGACGGTCAATCCCACACGGCGCCCCGCACGCGTTTCGAGGCGACCTTCGACGTCGGGGCGGTACGCCGGCTCCTGGACGAGTCACCGGCAGACGTGAGCGTGGGCGGACCGACCCTCGCGGCCCGCGCGTTCGCCGCGGGGCTGGTCGACGAGGTGGGGCTGTACCGCCACCCGGTCTGCGTGGGTGGTGGCACAGCCGCCCTGCCCGCCGGGCAGCGGCTCGACCTCGAGCTCGCGGAGGTGCGCACCTTCTCCAGCGGCGTCGTCTTCACCCGCCACTGGGTGCGGCACTGACCAGCGCACCGGCCGGCCCCCGGCCAGCCGGATACCGACCAGCTAGGAGTCTGCCAGACCGGCGTCGATGGGCGTGCCGTGCGCGACGGTGCGGCTGACCGTGCACAACCGCTCCTCGGACATCTGGATCGCCTTGGGCAGCATCTCGCGGGCCCGGTCTCCGTCCGGCCCCTCGGGGAACGTCACGGAGAAGCGGACCGTCAGGCCCTCCATCCGGTTGGTCCCCTGCTCGTCGCGGATCTTGTCTCCCTCGGACGTCACGGTGAAGGTGACGGGCTCGGCCCGCTTGGCCGTGATGAAGTCGACGTCGACGGCCGAGCAGCCGGCGATCGCGGTCAGGAGCAGCTCGACCGGTGTGAAGTCCGCGGTGTCGCCACCACCGATCCGCATCGTGCCGCCGCGCACGTTGGTCACGTCGAACACGCCCTTGGACACGCGCTCCATGCTCACGCTGCGGTGGCCCAGACCGGTGCCGCCGGTCTTCTCACTCGTCTCCTGCGCCATCAGGCACCCCATTTCTCAGCGATCGCCCGCACCACGGTCATGTTGCGGGCCGTTCCGTCCACTCCAGCGATCTTCTCCAGCAGGGCATTCCCGAGCCTGGCCTCGTGGAAGGGGCCACCGATCTCGAGCAGCACCTCCTTGCCGAGGACGAACGCACGCTCCTTGCTCTCGTCCCACTCCTCCAGCCGCCTGCGCGCCGCAGCGGCAGGGGCGTCGGCGAGGAAGGAGACATAGCGCGACGACCCCTCCCACACCGCCGGTATGCCGTCGACCTCCTCGACGAGGGCGCGGACCTGCGTGCGGGTGCGCGCCATCGACACGATGTCAAAGCCGGCGTGGGCGCTGAGGCACGTGCTGACCGCGGCCTCCACCTTGGCCGCGCTGCGCATGTTCGTCCCGAGCAGGAAGTTGCCGGTCTGGATGTGCGACTCGACGTCCGCGAACCCGCTGTCGGACAACGCGTCCCGGGCCTCCGCCATGGTGAGCTTGCGCTTGCCGACGTTGACGGCGCGCAGGAAGACGACGAACTCGGGCATCAGAGGACCACCTCTCCCCCGCCGACCTCGTGCACCAGCCCTCCGACACGCACCGTGCCGACCTCGTCGACGCCCAGCCGCAGAGTGGAGGGACGGGACACCTGCTCGCCCTGGCTGACCTCCCACGACCCCGTGGTGCCCTGGGCGGCGAACCAGGCCCCGAGGTTGGAGCACGCCGACCCCGTCGCGGGATCCTCCGCCAGCGAGGAGCCGTCGCTGAGCAGCGCCCGGGCGAGGATCGTCCCCGGGCCGGTCCGCGCCCACACGTAGACGAGGGCCTCCCCGCTGCGGCCCATCCCGGCATACCTGGGGAACGCGGTGGGGACCACCCGCGCACGCCGCACGGCGTCCGCGTCGGCGACGGGGGCGATGACCTGGGTCGTGCCCACCGACACCTGCTGCGCCGGCGCGACCAGGTCCCCGGGTTCGAGCGACAGCGCAGCGGCGAGGTCGGCGAGGTCGAGGTCGGCCTCGACCCGGCCGGGGTTGGCCGTCAGCGTCCAGGTGTCGCCGGACGCCTGGACGGGGATGACGCCGGCCGGCATCGACAGACCGAGGCGGTCGCCGCCGAGGCCCAGCGCCCGGGCCACGTGCGCCGTGCCGAGCGTCGGGTGCCCGGCGAAGGGCATCTCGTAGGCCGTGGTGAAGATCCGCACCCCCGCGTCGGCACCGTCGGCAGGCGGCACGACGAAGGTCGTCTCCGAGAGGTTGAACTGGCGGGCCAGGGCGAGCATCTGGTCGTCCGACAGCCCGGATCCGTCCTCGAAGACGCACAGCGGGTTGCCCGAGAACGGGTCTCCCTCCCGGGCGAACACGTTGAGCAGGCGGTACCGCAGTCGCATGGGGCCACTGTGTCAGAGAGACTGCGCGGTGTGACCACGCGACCGTTGAACCCGCCGACTCCCGAGGGCCGGCTCGTCCTGCTGCGCCACGGGGAGACCGAGTGGTCGAGGTCCGGCCAGCACACCGGGCGCACCGACATCCCCCTGACGGGGCACGGTGAGGAGCTGGCGCAGGCCTCGGGGCGGCTGCTGACCGGCTACCGGTTCGTGCTCGCCCTGAGCTCGCCGCTGGAGCGGGCGCGCCGGACGGCGGAGCTCGCCGGCCTGAGCCCCGAGGTCGACGACGACCTGCTCGAGTGGGACTACGGGGCCTACGAGGGCCTCACCACGCCTCAGATCCGCGAGCAGCTCGGCTACGACTGGAGCATCTTCGAGGACGGCGTGGTGAGCGGGGACACCCCGGGCGAGACGGTCGAGGAGGTCGCCGCCCGCGCCTCGCGCGTCGTCCGGCGCGCCGTCGGAGCCCTGCACGAGGGCGACGTCGCGCTCGTCGGGCACGGCCACTGCCTGCGGGTCCTCGCCACGGTGTTCCTGCGGCGCGAGCCCCGGATGGGGGCCCAGCTGCTGCTCGACGCGGGGTCGGTCAGCGTCCTGGAGTACGAGCGCGAGCAGCCGGCGATCCGGGTCTGGAACCACGGACCGGCCGTCCGGGCTCAGCACCCGTCCTGACCGCGTTAGTCGTCAGCCTGGCCAAGCCGCGTCGTGCGGGTCCTGGGCGGCCGCACCACGGTGAGGTCCGCCAGCCGTGGCGGGGCCAGCGACACGGGCACCCCCTCGACCGCGACGGCCTGCACCGGCGCGGGGTCGACCGGCCGGTCGGCGGCGCCGGCCGGACCGAACAGCCCCACCGCGCTCGCCTCCCCGGGCGTGAACCTCGGCCCGTAGGCCACCCCGCCCAGGCCCGCGTCGTCGAACGCTCGCGCCCACGCCTGGGGCACGGCATACGGGACCATGCTCTCGAGCTCGCGGGTGACCCCGAAGTCGCCGGCCTCGCGGGACTGCACGTCGGCGACCTCGGTCGGCGCGGGGACGTGCAGGGTCGACACGAGCACCTCCTCGAGCAGCGACGCCGGCACCTCCCGCCGACCGCCGAGGACGGGGCCGAGCCGCTCGCGCACGGCGCTGCAGGGGTCGAGCGCGAGGTAGCAGGTGCCGCGCGGGGCGGTCAGGTCGAACCGCCCTCCCCCGTCGTTGCCGAACCACCACGGACCGCGGTCGGCCCGGTGGGCGCGGAAGAGGTCCGTCGCCCGCGTCAGGCGCCGGGTGGGGAAGCCGTCGAGCGATCCCGACGGGCGTCCCTGGGCCGATCGCTGCCGGTCCGCCACGTCAGGCGGCCCACCGGGCGGCGTCCGCGGCCGCCGCGGAGGCGACCCGCGCGACCGCTGCGGCGGACGACCGGTGGACCACCAGGTAGTCGACTGCGCTCTCGCCGTCGAACACCTCGCTCGGGGTGGTGAGCCACGTGCCGGTCACCCAGCCGTCGAGCCCCGCCCTGGTGAAGGCTCCGACCGCCTCCTGCACCCCCGGTCGCACCTGGCCGGTGCGGCCGAACTGCAACGAGGGGTAGACGAGGTGACCGTCGGCGGTGCGGCAGGCGAGCACGGTGCCGCGGCGCACGCGGTCGAAGAGCGCCTGCCGCGAGATGCCGAGCCACGAGACGAGCCCCGTCGTGTCGTAGAACGGCGCGAGCGGCTGGTCCAGGGGGTGCACCGTCGGCAGTGCCGCGACCATGCGGTCGGCGAGGTCCTCGACCTGGGCGAGGTCCAGGCGGCGTCCCTGCGCGACGAGGCCACGGGCCCGCTCCTCCACCCGGCGGCGCACCTCGGCGAGGAGCACGTCGACGGAGTCGGCGTCGACGGCCTCCCCCGCCGTCGCGGGCGTGGGCTGGTCCGTCGACGCCGTGGTCGGGGCCGCCGCCGGGCCCGAGGTCGATCGGGTGGTCGTCCTGGCCATGTGTGCCTCACCTCGTGCGTCAAGGGTGTCAAGGTATGAGGTCAAGCCTACCCCGCCGCTCCGACGTCGCTAGCATGGCGCCCGTGGGGATCGAGGGGGAACAGGACCCGGGTGCGCCCACGCGCCCGGACCGGTGGGGTGCGGCACGTCGGTGGCTGGCGACGGTGACGGTCCGGCAGTGGCTGCTCGGCGCCTTCCTCGTGGTCCTGCTCGCCTCCACCCCGTTCGGGGGGCTGCGGGCCCAGCGGGCCGAGGCCACCCCCGCGCTGGAGCTCGGGAAGGCGGCGGCCGTCGAGCCCTTCCGCTTCACGGTGACCAAGGTCCGCGAGGGGAACGACCTCGGCGTGGCCCAGGCCCCGAAGATCGACGGGCGCTACCTCGTCGTCTTCGCGACCGTCTCGAGCACCGACGGCGAGCGCTCGGTGCCCCAGTTCTCCGCCCTGCGCGAGCTGCTGCGGATCGAGGGTGTCCCGGGCGTGACGCGCGCCTACGGCTCCCGGCCCGAGGCCGTGAGCGACGACCTCGAGCCCGACACGATCCTCGTCGCCGACGACGCCCAGCCCATGGGCGACCTGGCCCCCGGCCTCACGTACCGGCTGGCGTTCGTGTGGCGCCAGGCCCCCGGGCAGCCGCTCCCCGCCACGCTGCGGGTCGCGGCCTACCGCCACACCTACCGCCAGGCCTCGATCGACGACACGGTCGACTGGCGCGACCCCACCCGTGCCGCCGTGGGCACCTTCCCGGTCCTGCCGTACCAGAAGGCGGCGTCATGAGGCTGCCCCGCCCGAGCAGGGCCCAGCTGGGCGCCGGCGCCCTCGTCCTCGCCGCGCTGTCCCTGGGACGCGTCGTCACCGAGTGGCTCCCGGAGGGCCCGTCCCCGGTGCGACCGTTCGAGCGCGCCACCACCGTGGGTCACCCCGCCCACCTGCGGTATGCCGACGTCGTCGTCTCGCGCGTCGACGGCGGTCGGCAGCTGTCCACCACGACCGAGGCGATGCTCTCCCCCGACCTCTGGGTGACGGTCGAGGCGGAGGTGACCCCGACCCTGGACAACACGGCGTTCGGCTGGGCCGAGCTGCGGGACGGCCGCGGCCGCGTCGTCAGCCTCGGCACCCGCAACGTGCTGCGCTGCGAGCTGACCAACCCCGGCATACCCGGCCACTGCATCACCGCGTTCGAGGTGGACCACGACGCGCTGCCCGGGTCACACCTGGTCCTCGGCCGCTCCGCGGACGACCAGCGCGGCGACGACCAGGCGGTGGTCGACCTCGGCATCACGCGTGCGGACGTGGCGCAGTGGCGGGCCCGCACCACCCCCGTCGAGCTCGCCCTGCCCGAGGAGGACGCCCGATGAGCCGCCTGGCGCCCCGCCGGCGCACGGTCCTCACCGTCGCAGCCATCCCGGTCGCCCTCGTGGCCGCCCTCGGCGCCACCAGCCAGCGGGCGGTGGACCGCTGGTGGCCGAGCTTCCCGCACGAGCGCCTCCCCGCGGCCGCCGACGGCTCGGTCCACCTGCGGGACACCCTGACCGACGCCAAGGGGGCGCACCCGCGTGAGGTGACCATGCGGCTGGTGTCGCTCGAACCGGTGACGGACTACCGCGAGGGCCCGGGCGCGAAGTCCCAGCCCGTCACCCTGCCGCCAGGTCAGCAGATGTGGCGCCTGTCGGTGCACTTCGCGGCCGACCCCGACACGGTCCTGGGCGCCTGCTTCGTCAGGGTCCGGGACGGCGCCGGACGCGAGTACGTCCCCGGCGTCGCACGCGCGGTCAAGGACGTGCTGGCGTACACCAGCTGCACGCCGCCGGGCGCCCCCGGGCCGATGCCGGCGCTGTCCAGGGACGAGCCCGCCACACCGGCGGACCCGGCCCGGCCGGCCGAGTACGACCGCTGGTACCCGGTGATCATGCCCTCGGGCGTGCGCCCCACCGCGGTGCGCGTGTGGTTCGACACGCCGCGCTACGCCGAGTTCCCCGTCACCGGCTCCTGAGCCACGCCGGCCGGCGCGGTCGTCGCCGGCGGCGCCGCTGGATCGACCTCCTGCTCGTCCTCGAGGTGGCCGAGGATGCGGTCCACGGCGGCACCGAGGAGCACGACGAGGACGACCGTGTACGCCCCCCGGCTCACCACCGAGAGGTATGGCGACAGGGTGAGGGCGTCCCGGAAGTCACGGGGTCCCACGACGAGGCGCAGCAGCTCGGCGACCCCGACCTCGACCTGGCGGCTCAGCAGGAAGACGAGGCAGAACAGCAGCATCGGCGCCAGGCCGGCCAGGGCCAGCAGCCGGATCCCGTTGGTGAGGGCGGAGAAACGTCCCCGGAAGTTCGCAGTCGCCTCGCGGCCGGCCCGCCGCACGGGCGCGGGGAGCCGCTGCACGCCGCGCTGCCACGGTCGGGGTGCACCTGGCGCGACCGGTGTCGCCGAGGAGCCCGCGGGGCCCGAGCCGGCCGCGGGCACGGTCGGCGCCGCGACCGGCTTCCTCCTGTCCAGGGACCGGCCGTAGACCACCGCGCCGACGGTGAGCCAGGCGATCGGCACGACGATGATGGCGTCGGCCTTGCCGAGGGCGCCCCAGAGCCACTGCGCCGTCGCGTCCACGGGGTGGCCCACCGGTCCCAGTGCCGCGACGAGGTCGGCCCACCGGTCGAGCAGCCAGCCGGTGAGGGCGCGCGTGCGCACCCACTCCTCGACGCCGCTGGTGAAGTTGCCCAGCCGCTTGGCGAGCAGCCAGACCCAGAGGACCTCGACGTAGGCGGCGAACAGTCCCCAGCCGACAGCCTTCTGCGGAAGGTCGAACCGGTCGAGCAGCCAGCGCACGAGCAGTGCCCCCGCCACGATCCCCGCCAGGGCCGCGCCGCTGGCGATGTTGGTGCGGTCGACGTTGAAGGCGGCCCCGCCCAGGCCTCCGGCCCGCTCGAGCAGCTCGTCGCTCGTCGCCGCGTTGAGGAAGGCGCGGGTGTCCTCCGCGAGGTACTGCTGGGACACGTAGACGGTGAGGAAGGGCACCAGGGTGCTCGCGAGCAGTGTCAGCCGACCCATCCGCGGCGGCTGGATGTGCGCCAGCGACGGGGTGAGCGAGCGCAGCATGAGGATGAGTGCGGTGAGGGTGGCCAGCGGGACCAGCGGCAGCACGAACGCGGCACTGGTCGAGTGCTTCTCGCTCAGCCAGACGCAGAACCACAGGATGCCGTTGTGCGCCGCCGCACCGAGCAGGTAGGTCAGGACGAGCACCGGCCAGTGCCGTGCGAGCAGCACCGCGGCGCGGACCAGGACGGCGCCGGTGTCCCCGAGCGCCCCTGCGAGTCTCCCCCTCACGGCGCACGATCCTAGGGGCACGAACCCCCGAGCGGGGACCGACGGGTCGGGGCAGCGGACACGCCACGAGGTGCCAGGGCGTCGGCCGCTGCCCTGAGGCCTCAAGGCAACGGCCGGCCCCGAGGTCTCAGGGCAGCGGCCAGGTGTGGACCGGGTCGTTGCTGTGCATGTGCCCGGCATACACCCGCAGCATCTCGGCGAGCGCGCTCTGGCGGTCCATCCCCCGCTCCTGCAGGCGCGCCACGGCGTCGGTCTGCCATGTGGCGCCGTTGGTCGAGGTCGTGCACCGGCCCTCGATGACCGACAGGTACCGGTCGCGGACCTTCTGCGAGACCCCCCACTCGGCGAGCCCCTCGTGGGCCATCGGCAGCAGGTGGCGCAGGACGAGCTCCTCGGCGCGGACCTCGCCGAACCCCGGCCAGTAGAGCCGGGACTCGATGCCGTCACGGGCGGCGCTGTGGAAGTTCTGCTCTGCAGCGGCGAAGCTCATCTTCGTCCACACCGGGCGGTCGTCCGAGGCGAGCTTGCGCATCACGCCGTAGTAGAAAGCCGCGTTCGCGAGGACGTCGACGAGGGTCGGACCGGCCGGCAGCACGCGGTTCTCGACCCGCAGGTGCGGCGTGCCGTCGACGATGTCGTAGATCGGGCGGTTCCAGCGGTAGACCGTGCCGTTGTGCAGCCGCAGCTCGGCCAGCGCGGGCGCCTCCCCCGCCTCGAGCTTGGCGACCGGGTCCTCGTCGGAGACCTCCGCCAGCAGCGCCGGGAAGTACCGCACGTTCTCCTCGAACAGGTCGAAGATCGAGGTGATCCAGCGCTCGCCGAAGAAGACCCGAGGCCGCACACCCTGGTTCTTCAGCTCGATGCTGCGCGTGTCGGTGGCCTGGCTGAACAGCTCGATGCGGGTCTCGGCGTGCAGCCGCTGCCCGAAGAAGAACGGGCTGTTCGCGGCGAGGGCGATCTGCGGGGCGACGAGCGCCTGCGCGGCGTTCCAGTGCGCGGCGAAGTCCTGCGGCGAGACCTGGAGGTGCAGCTGCACGCTGGTGCACGCGGACTCCGGCGCGATCGAGTCGCAGTAGGTCGCGACCCGCTCCCCCGTCGGCCCCTCGATGTCGAGGTAGATGTCCTCGCCCCGGGCGTAGAAGATCGAGTCGTTCAGCGCGGTGTAGCGGTTGTTGGCGCTGATCCACTCGCCCTCGAAGTGCTCGGGCATGATCGTCGGCAAGATGCCGACGGCGACGATGTGCGCCCCGCGCTTCTCCGCGGCCGCGCTGGCGGCGTTGAGCGAGGACCGCATCTCCTCCTCGAGCTCGATGGCCGAGTCGCCGGGCAGCGGGCGGGGCGGGACGTTGAGCTCGATGTTGTAGCGCGCGAGCTCGGTCTGGTAGCCCGGGTCGGCGATCTCCTCGAGGACCTCGGCGTTGGCGAACTTGGGCCGGTAGTCGCCGTCGACGAGGTTGAGCTCGATCTCCATGCCGGTCATCGGGCGCTCGAACTCGAAGACGCTCTGCGCGAGCATCCGCTCGAACACATCGAGGTTCTGGCGAACCTTCTCGCGGTAGCGCTGGCGCTGCTCGCGGCTGTAGCTCTGCGCCGTCACCTCTTCGCCCACTGCTGACCTCCTGTGCGGTGCGGCACGCGGTGCGTGCGGATGCGGCGTGTCGCCCTCTGCTGACACGACCCAACCACAGGCGGAGCGGCCCTGCCACCACCGCCTCACGATCCCCGGGCGAGGCACGCCGAGGCACCTCACCGACGGTGTCGGCGCGCCCTCCTACCCTGCTGGTGTGCGGTTCCTCCACACCTCCGACTGGCACCTGGGGCGCTCGTTCCACCAGGTGGGGCTGCTCGACGCCCAGGCGGGGTTCGTCGACTCCCTCGTCGAGGTCGTGCGCACCGAGTCCGTCGACGCGGTGCTCGTCTCGGGCGACGTGTACGACCGCGCCATGCCCTCCCCCGACACGGTGCGCCTGCTGTCCGAGGCAGTCACCCGCCTCGTCGACGCCGGCGCCCAGGTGGTGCTGTCGAGCGGCAACCACGACTCCGCGATCCGCCTCGGCTTCGCCAGCGACCTGCTCGCGCGCGCCGGGCTGCACATCGGCTCCTCGCTGGCGTCGGTCGGCACCCCCGTGGTCGTCGACGGCGTCGCGGTCTACCCGCTCCCCTACCTCGAGCCGTCCGTCGCGGCAGAGCCGCTGGGCGCGTCCGACCGCACCCACGCGGGGGTGCTCGGGTCGGCGATGGCCCGGGTCCGTGCCGACCTCGAGTCCCGTGGGCTGCCGGGTGTGGTGATGGCGCACGCGTTCGTCAGCGGCGGCGCGACCAGCGACTCCGAGCGCGACATCTCCGTGGGCGGCGTCAGCGCAGTGCCGCCGTCCGTCTTCGACGGTGCCGCGTATGCCGCGCTGGGTCACCTCCACGGACGCCAGCAGGTGGCCGAGACCGTCCGGTACAGCGGCTCGCCGGTGGCGCTGTCGTTCAGCGAGTGGCGGCACGCCAAGGGTTCGTGGCTCGTCGACCTCGACACGGCCACGGGTGCCGTCGAGGTCGAGCACGTGGAGGCACCCGTCCACCGCGAGCTGGCCGTGCTGCGCGGCGACCTCGACGAGCTGCTGCTCGACCCGCGCCTCACCCCCGCCGAGCGTGCCTGGTGCCAGGTGACGCTCACCGACCCGGTGCGGCCCCTCGGCGCGATGGAGCAGCTGCGCCGCCGGTTCCCGCACACCCTGGTCCTGCAGTTCGACCCGCAGGGCGCGGCGGTTCCGGTCCGCAGCTACACCGAGCGCACCGCCGCCGAGGACCCCGTCGACGTGTGCTGCGACTTCCTCGGCCACGTCCGTGCCGGGGCGGCCGCGAGCGAGGACGAGCGGGCGCTGCTGCTCGAGGCGGTCGAGGCCGTCCGCCTCGACCGGGGCCTGCGCGAGGACGAGGGCCGCGCCGACGTCGGTGCTGAGCGGTCGGCCGAGGGACCCGCCGGCCGCCGGGCGGGGGCGGCATGAGGCTGCACCGCCTGTCGGTCACGGCGTTCGGCCCCTTCGCGGGCACCGTCGAGGTCGACCTGGACGCCGTGTCCGAGGGCGGCCTGTTCCTGATCCGCGGGGCCACCGGTGCAGGCAAGACCAGCCTTCTCGACGCCATCGCCTTCGCGCTGTATGCCGACGTGCCGGGGGCCCGGACGAAGAAGGGGCTGCACAGCGACCACGCCGAGCGGGGCGCCGTGCCGCTCGTCTCGCTCGAGCTGACGGCGGGCGGCCGACGCCTGCGCATCGAGCGCTCGCCGGAGTTCCGCCGGCCGAAGGCCCGTGGCCGGGGTGAGGTCTCGGTGCCGGCCAAGGCGACCCTGCACGAGCTGCGCGACGGCTCCTGGGAGGCGCTCAGCTCCCGCCACGACGAGATCGCCGAGGTCGTGGCGGACGTGCTGGGCATGGGGCTGGAGCAGTTCAGCAAGGTCGTGCTGCTCCCCCAGGGCGACTTCGCCGCCTTCCTGCGCGCCTCCCCGGAGGAGCGTCGCGCGCTGCTGGAGCGGCTGTTCGACGTCACCGGGTACGTCGGCATCGAGGACTGGTTCGCCGACCAGCGCAAGGCTGCTGCCGGCACCGTCGAGACAGCACGGTCCGCCCTCTCGGCCGCGCTGACCGTGCTGGGCGAGCACCTCGTCGGCGCGCCGTCCGACATCACGGCCGACCTCCCGGACTGGGGTGCGCTGTCACCGCGCGAGCTGGAGGAGGCCCTGCAGGCGCTCGAGGCGGCGGTCGAGGGGTGGGTGGCCGCCTCGATGGCCGACCTCGACGCCGCACGCATCGCCGGCTCCCGAGCCGTGGCGGCGCACACCTCGGCCCAGGACCTGGCCAGGCTGCAGCAGCGTGGCGAGGCGGCGCGGTGCGAGCTCGCCGCCCTCGAGGACGAGGCAGGCGCCCACGACCGGGACACCGTTGCCCTCGACCGTGCCCTGCGTGCGCGGGCGGTGTCCGGCGACCTCACCGCCCTGGCCCGAGCGGCCGCGACAGTCGCCGACGCGCGTGCCGTGCTGGACACGACCGCGGTGCCGGTGGCAGCGCTCGGGCTTGCCGACCGGTCGGAGGACGCCCTGCGGCGCGCGCTGGAGCAGCTCGGGACCTGCGGCGACCACCTGGTCGACGCTATGCACCTCGCGGACGACCTTGAGCAGGCCCGGTCCGAGCGCGCCGAGGTCGACTCGCGGCTCCAGCGCAGTACGGCACGACTGGCCGAGCTGGCCGGGAAGCGCGCCCGCCTCGCCACGGGTGTGGCCACGGCGCGCGAACGCGTCACAGAGCTCGAGCAGGCGCGCGAGGACCTCGGCCCGGCGCGGGCGGTGCTCGACGCCGCCGGGGACGCCCTGCGCCGCCGCAGGGCGTGCGACGCCGCCACCACGCAGCTCACCGCCCTCCAAGACGACCTGCGCGCAGCACGCGACCACGAGCAGGCGCTGCGCGACACCTACCAGCAGCGGCGTGAGGCGCGGCTCGACGGCATGGCGGCCGAGCTCGCCGCCCGCCTCGCCGACGGGGCTCGCTGTCCGGTCTGCGGGTCCGTGGAGCACCCCGCCCCGGCCAGGTCGGCGGACCCGGTCAGTGCCGACGACGTCGAGACGGCCGAGTCCCGCTGGCGAGAGGCGCAGCAGGCGTCCACGGCCCTCCAGGTCCGGATCGCGTCGGTGGAGGCCGTCGTGGCCCAGCACACCGAGGCACTCGCGGGGCACCCCGGCACGGCCGAGGAGCTCGCTGCGGAGGCGGACCGCGCCGCGGAGGCGGTGTCCGTCCTGCAGGCCCGCGCGGCCGAGCTCGAGGGCGCCCGGCAGCAGGTCATGACGCTCGAGGAGGAGGGCACCGCGCTGGCCGACCAGGAGGGGTGGCTGCGCGAGACGGTGTCCGCGGCGAAGGCCTCCCTCACCGACCTCGACCGACGGCTGTCCGAGGGCCTCACCCGCTACCTCGAGGCTGTTGGCGGCCACGACCAGCTCTGCCCGTGCGCGACACCGGTCGGGAGCGACGGCTCGGCGACCCCGGGCCCGGACCGCGCGGCCCTCACCGCCACCGCGACGGCGCACCGTCGAGCGGTCGACGACCTCGTGGCCCACGTCGACGCGGCGGCACGGTTGCACGAGCGGGCCGCCGAGCACTCGGAGGTCACCGCGTCCACGGCGGCAGCGCTCTCGGAGCACGGCTTCGCCGATGCCGCCGAGGCAAGGGGCGCCCTGCTCGACGCGGGCACGGTGGCCGAGCTCACGCAGGCAACCCGCACCCACGAGCGCCGGCTCGCGGTCGCCACCGCCACGCTGGCCGAGCCCGAGGTCGCTGCCGCGCTGGAGCAGCCCGCACCCGACCTCGTGGCCCTCGAAGAGGCCCGGACGGCGGCCGCGGAGGCCCTGTCGGCGGCCACGTCGGCCGACACCCTGGCCCGTGCCATGCTGGCGAACGTGCGTCGGGCCCGAGCCACCGTGACCGCGCACAGCGAGCAGCTCGGTGAGGCCGTGGTCCGTCACGACGTGCTGCGCGACCTCGCCGACACCGTGGCCGGACTCGGGCCCAACAACGCCCTGCGGATGCGCCTGTCCGCCTTCGTCCTGGCCGCCCGCCTCGAGAAGGTCGCCGCGCTGGCCAACGAGCGACTGCGTTCCATGGGTGACGGCCGCTACCTCCTGCGGCACACCGACGGGCTGGCCGCCAGGGGTGCTCGCAGCGGCCTCGGCCTGGAGGTCCTCGACCAGTGGACCGGCCAGGCCCGGGCCACCACCTCGCTGTCGGGCGGCGAGTCCTTCATGGCCTCGCTCGCGCTGGCCCTGGGGCTCGCCGACGCCGTGCGCGAGGAGTCCGGCGGGTTCGAGCTCCAGACGCTGTTCGTCGACGAGGGTTTCGGGACGCTGGACGACGACAGCCTCGAGCAGGTCATGGACGTGCTCGACGGCCTGCGCGAGGGCGGCCGTGCGGTCGGGGTCGTGAGCCACGTGGCCGAGCTGCGCACCCGCATCGCCAGCCAGGTGGAGGTCGTCAAGACCGAGCGCGGGTCGACCGTGCGGCTGCGCGGCACGGCCGACTCCGCCGCCGTCGCCTGACAACGCTGTGCCGACGCCACAGCGTGGCGTCGGCACAGCAGGCGCGTCAGGCAGTCAGCCAGCCCGTCAGGCAGCCAGACCGTCAGCCCTCGAAGGCCTCCGGCGGCGGGCAGCTGCAGACCAGGTGGCGGTCGCCGTAGGCCCCGTCGATCCGGGCGACCGGCGGCCAGTACTTGTCCGCGGGCTCGACCCCGACCGGGAAGGCGGCGTCGGAGCGCTCGTACGGGTACTCCCACTTGCCCGCCAGGGCCTTCGCCGTGTGCGGGGCGTTGCGCAGCATGCTGTCGGCCACGGCCACCTCGCCGGACTCGACCGCGGCGATCTCGTGCCGGATGGCGATCATCGCGTCGCAGAAGCGGTCGATCTCGTACCGGTCCTCGCTCTCGGTCGGCTCCACCATGAGGGTGCCGGCCACCGGGAACGACATCGTCGGGGCGTGGAAGCCGTAGTCGATGAGGCGCTTGGCCACGTCATCGACGGTGACTCCGCTGCGCTTGGTCAGGTCGCGCAGGTCGAGGATGCACTCGTGCGCGACGATCCCGTCGTGCCCGGCATACAGCACCGGGTAGTGCTCGCGCAGCCGCGCCGCGATGTAGTTGGCGTTGAGCACGGCGACCTGGGTCGCGCGCGTCAGGCCGGCCCCACCCATGAGGCGGACGTACGCCCACGAGATCGGCAGGATGCTCGCCGAGCCGTACGGCGCGGCCGAGATCGGGCCGACGCCCGACTCCGGGCCCGCCTCGGGCGCGAGCGGGTGGTTGGGCAGGTGCGGCGCCAGGTGCGACCGCACCGCCACCGGCCCCACGCCCGGGCCGCCGCCGCCGTGCGGGATGCAGAAGGTCTTGTGCAGGTTGAGGTGCGACACGTCGGCCCCGAACTTGCCCGGCTTGGCCAGCCCGACGAGCGCGTTGAGGTTGGCGCCGTCGACGTACACCTGGCCGCCGGCGTCGTGGACCAGCCCGCACAGCTCGGTGATGGTGTCCTCGAACACCCCGTGCGTCGAGGGGTAGGTCACCATGATCGCCGCGAGGTCGTCACGGTGCTGGTCGACCTTGGCGCGCAGGTCGTCCATGTCGATGTCGCCACCCGCGGCGGTCTTGACCACGACCACCTTCATGCCGGCCATGACCGCGCTTGCCGCGTTGGTGCCGTGGGCGCTGGCCGGGATGAGGCAGATCCGGCGCTGCGACTGCCCGTTCGCCTCGTGGAAGGCGGAGATGGCCAGCAGCCCGGCGAACTCCCCCTGCGATCCGGCGTTCGGCTGCAGCGAGACCGCGTCGTACCCGGTGATCTCGCACAGCCAGGCCGACAGGTCGGAGATGAGCTCGCGGATGCCGGTCGTCTGGGCGGCCGGGGCGAACGGGTGCAGGTCGGAGAACTCGGGCCAGGTCACGGCCACCATCTCGGTGGTGGCGTTGAGCTTCATCGTGCAGGACCCCAGCGGGATCATGCCGCGGTCGAGCGCGAAGTCGCGGTCGGAGAGCCGGCGCAGGTAGCGCAGCATCGACGTCTCGCTGTGGTGGGTGTTGAAGACGGGGTGCTCCAGGTAGCCGCTCTCGCGGACCAGGGCCGCCGGCCACTGCGGCGCGGCCACCTCCACCGCCGACGACCCGGTCACGCCGAAGGCGCCCCACACGGCCTCGAGGTCGCGCAGGTCGGTCGTCTCGTCAACGCTCACGGACACGTGGTCGTCGTCGACGAGCCACAGGTTCACGCCACGCTGGGCGGCCTCCTGCACCACCTCGTCGGCACGACCGGGAACGGCCACCGTCACCGTGTCGAAGTACGCGCCGGTGACGACCTCGATCCCACCGGCCGCCAGGCCCTCGACGAGGGTGCGGGCGTGGGAGTGCACGCGGGTCGCGATCGCGGCCAGGCCCTGCGGGCCGTGGTACACGGCATACATCGAGGCCATCACGGCCAGCAGCACCTGGGCGGTGCAGATGTTCGAGGTCGCCTTCTCGCGGCGGATGTGCTGCTCGCGCGTCTGCAGCGCGAGCCGGTATGCCGGTGCCCCCTCGGTGTCGACGCTGACGCCGACGAGCCGGCCCGGCAGCGACCGCTCGAGCCCGGCGCGCACGGACATGTAGCCGGCATGCGGGCCACCGAAGCCCATGGGGACGCCGAACCGCTGGCTGGTGCCGACGGCGACGTCGGCGCCCCACTCCCCCGGCGCCGTGGCCAAGGTCAGGGCGAGCAGGTCCGCGGCGGCGGTGACGAGGGCACCGGCCTCGTGCGCGGCCCCGGCCAGGGCGGCCCAGTCGCGCAGCTCGCCGTCGGCGCCCGGGTACTGCACGAGCACGCCGAACACGTCGCGGTCACCAGCAGCGGCCCGCAGCGCCTCGACGGAGTCGACCCCGCCCAGGTCGGCCACGACGAGGTCGATGCCGAGCGGCGTCGCCCGGGTCTGCATCACGGCGATCGTCTGGGGGAAGGCGTGCCGGTCCACCAGCAGCACGGCGTCGGCGGCCGCCTTGCTGGAGCGGCGCATCAGCGTCATGGCCTCCGCCGCGGCGGTGCCCTCGTCGAGCAGCGACGCCCCCGACGTGGTGAGCCCGGTGAGGTCGCTCACCACCGTCTGGAAGTTGAGCAAAGCCTCGAGCCGGCCCTGGGAGATCTCCGGCTGGTAGGGGGTGTAGGCGGTGTACCAAGCGGGGTTCTCCAGCACGTTGCGCTGGATGACCGCGGGCGTGATGGTGCCGTAGTAGCCCAGGCCGATCATCGAGGTCAGCACGTGGTTGCGCCGGGCCAGGGCGCGCAGCTCCTCGACGACCGCGGCCTCGGACTCGGCGGCGTCGACGCGCAGCGCCCCCTGCGACCGGATGGCACCGGGGATGGCGGCGTCGACCAGCGAGTCGAGCGAGTCGTGGCCGACCGTCGCCAGCATGGCGGCGACGTCGTCGGACGAGGGACCGATGTGGCGGCCGGCGAAGGCGGGCAGGTCGGCGGCGGGCTGGGCGGACATGAGGCTCCTGAACGGGTGGGTGCTCGGATCGCCTCCCCTTCTGTCACGGCGATGCCGCTCCAGAGGTGCCTGTCCCGCGCGGTCCTGGCGCCTGAGAGGTTCCGGGGAGTTTGCCCCTTCGGCGCCCCGCCGCACACCGACCGGTGCACGCGGGGACTCTCCCACGCGGGATGTTCAGCAGCCCCAATCTAACACCGCGGCCCGCCTCCCCGAAGGGACGACGGGCCGGTGGACGGTGGAGCCGTGGTGGCGCGGCTCAGGCCAGGCGGGCAGCGCGACGGGCGCTCAGCTCGTCGTCCGGGTGGGCCGCGGGGGCCTCGTCCTCGGTGCGCTCGCTGGGCAGCTCGGCGAGGGTGCCCTCGACCTCGCGCCACACGCGCCCGACGGCGATGCCGAAGACGCCCTGGCCGCCCTGGACGAGGTCGATGACCTCGTCGGCGGAGGTGCACTCGTAGACGGAGGCGCCGTCGCTCATCAGCGTGATCTGGGCGAGGTCCTCGACCCCGCGCTCACGCAGGTGCTGGATGGCGACCCGGATCTGCTGCAGCGAGACACCGGTGTCGAGCAGTCGCTTGACCACCTTGAGCACGAGGATGTCGCGGAAGCCGTACAGCCGCTGCGTGCCCGAGCCGGTCGCACCACGGACCGAGGGCTCCACGAGCCCGGTGCGGGCCCAGTAGTCGAGCTGGCGGTAGGTGATGCCGGCGGCCTTGCAGGCCGTCGGGCCGCGGTAGCCGATGTCCTCGCTGAGCTCCGGGAGGTCGTCCGTGAACAGCAGCCCCTGGGCCACAGCGGGCACGCTCCTGTGGCCGTGCTGAGCCTCTTCGCTCGGGGTCACAGCGCTCACCTCCCGGGTGTAACTACATCGGTCGCATTACAGGTCTTGACCTGACGGTACGGCGGGGCGTAAGGGCAGGTCAACAACCACTGGACCTTCGCGCGTCGGCGTGTCGCGCCGCGAGGGCCATGTCTCGATGTGTAGTTGAGGGTCAGGGTCGGGCGCTAAGCCTCGGTGCCGCTCTCCCCCGGCTTGGTCTCGAAGTCCTCCGCGGACACGTGGTCGAGGAACTCCTTGAACCGCTCGACCTCGTCGTCCTTGTCCTCCTCGGCCGACATGGACACGCCGGCCTCCTCGAGCAGGGTCTCCCCGGTCACGATCGTGGTCCCCGTGCGCAGGGCCAGGGCGATCGCGTCGGAGGACCGGGAGGAGATCTCGACCGTGCCGTCGAAGACCAGCGCGGCGTGGAACACGCCGTCCTTGATCTCGACGATGCGGACCTCGGTGAGCCGGTGCCCGAGCCCCTCGATGACGTTCTTCATCAGGTCGTGGGTCAGCGGGCGCGGCGGCTCGATGCCCTGCTGGGCGTACGCGATCGCCGTCGCCTCCGCGGCACCGATCCAGATCGGCAGGTAGCGGTCGCCGTCGCGCTCACGCAGCAGCACGATCGGGTGGTTGGTGGGCATCTCCACCCGCACGCCCAGGACATCGAGGACCTTCACGATCCCACCGTACCCCCGCGCCCCACCGTGGGGTCAGGCCCGTCCCAGCCCGTCCTTCACGAGTGCCGTGTGCAGGGCGATGCACAGGCGCAGTACCTCGCCGGTGGAGTCGTCGGCGCGACCCGAGGCGACCGCCTGGACCAGGCCCACCTCACGGTCGGCGGCGGTCCGGAACGGCCGCAGGTGCCGGGCCTCGATGCCGTATGCCGCGAGCCCGGCGGCGGTCGTCGCCACCGACAGCGCTGCGTCGCCGTAGTGGCCCTCGCCGTCGGGACGCACCAGCCCGAAGGTCTCGAGGTCGCGGAGCAGGGGCTCGTCGGCGCCGCTGGCCGAGAGCAGCTCGGACCGGGTCAGGCGCAGCGTCGGGGCGGCGGTGAGCTCCTCGGCCGTCGGCACGTCCGGGTCGGCGCCGGCGGCCGGCACCACCGGCCGCGGCATACCCGGCTGGTCCCCGCGCGGCGGGGTCAGGCCCCGGTCGAGCGCGTCGAGCGCCTCACGGATCACCTTCAGCGGCCAGAAGTGGTCGCGCTGGGCGGTCAGCACGTAGTGCAGCCGCTGCACGTCGGTGTCCGAGTAGGTGCGGTAGCCCGAGGCCGTCCGGGCTGGCGTCACGAGTCCCTCGGCCTCGAGGAAGCGGATCTTGGAGATCGTGACGTCCGGGAAGTCCTGCTGGAGCGTCGCGAGCACGGCGCCGATCGTCATGGACCGGCGTGGCGGGCGGGCGGACACCGGGCCGGGTCAGGCCTTGCCGGCGTAGAAGACGAGCCGGAACTTGCCGATCTGCACCTCGTCGCCGGTGTGCAGCGCCACCTCGTCGATGCGCTCGCGGTTGACGTAGGTGCCGTTGAGGGAGCCGACGTCGCGCACCACGAAGGTGTCACCCTCGCGGCGGAACGTGGCGTGCTTGCGCGATACCGTGACGTCGTCCAGGAAGATGTCGCTGTCGGGGTGGCGCCCCGAGTGGACCTCGTCGTCGTCGAGCAGGAAGCGCGCCCCGGTGTTGGGGCCGCGCAGGACGACGAGCAGGGCCGTCCCCGGGCGCAGGGCGTCGACGGTGGCTTGGTCGGCTTTGCTGAGTGCGACCTCCGGCTCGGCCGTCGTGTCGACCTGCTCGAGGTCGTGAATGCCGGGCAGCCGCATGGTCGTCGGCTCCTGCGGCCGCGACGCCTGGTCGTCCCTCTCGCTGCCGTTCATGACTGCGCGCTCCCTCGTCGTGTTCGACTGTCCCGGCCCTAGCAAAGCACACACCCTAGGCGACGCCGCCGACACGGTGCAGCGGAATCGCCCGGAGGCGGTGGCGGGTCAGCCCAGCTGGTCCTTGTAGGCGGCCTGGTCCATCAGTGCGTCGAGGGCACCCTCGTCGGACGGCCGCAGCTCGTACATCCAGCCCTCGCCGTACGGGTCGGTGTTGACGAGCTCGGGGGTGGCGTCGAGCGCGGAGTTGACGGCCGTGACCTCACCGGCGAGCGGCGCGTACAGGTCGCTCACGGACTTGGTCGACTCGACCTCGCCGCACGCGTCGCCGGCCGCGACGGTGTCACCGACACCCGGGAGGCTCACGTACACGACGTCGCCGAGGGAGTCCTGGGCGAAGGAGGTGATGCCGATCCGGACGGTCCCGTCGTCCCCGGCGCGCACCCACTCGTGCTCAGCGGTGTAGCGCAGGTCCTCGGGGTACTCCAGCTCGCTCATGCTGCTCCTTGCTCGGGTGTGCGGAGGTCGACGGGGCGCCGCGGTGGCACGCGGGGTGTCACTTGGAGGGCGCCGGGACGGGCCGAGCGTAACGAGGCTCCGTCAGGCTGTGCAATGCGGTCACCTCGACCGTGTCGGCCTGGCGCACGGTCGACGTCGCGCCGTCGCGCCGGACCGACTCGGTGACGCCGCCGGGGATGTCCATCGCGGAGGCCATGGTGGCGCTGTCACCGATGGCCCGGATGGTGTACGGCGGCTGGATCTGGTGGCCGCTGACCTCCACGGCGCCGTCGCTGTCGGTGAACCAGGTGTCGGCCACGACGCGCACGTCGTTGATCTGCACCGCCTCCGCCCCGGCGTCCCGCAGCTCCTGCAGGGCGTCGAGGAGCCGGGCCGCGGTGACCTTGTGGTCGGGGTCGCTGATCGTGATGACGACACCGGGGCCGGTGGCCGGGGCCGTGCCGGTGAGGATGCCGAGGGTGTCCACCCGCTCCTGCGCCGACTTCAGGGCCTCCTCGCTGCCGTCGGCGCCGGAGAGCAGGCGGTCGCGGCGCAGCTCGAGCGTGCGGACGTCCGCGGAGAGGCGGTCCTGCTCCGAGCTGACGTCGTCGAGGATGCGGACCAGCTCGTCCTCGCGCAGCTGCTCCAGCCCGTTCTGGTTGGTCTGCTGCACCTGGGTGGCGATGGCGAAGCCGAGCCCGATCGCGAGGAGGGCCGCGAAGGCGTTGGCCCGGGTGGCGCGCGGCCGCGCCATGCGCAGCAGCCGGTGCCAGGCGCCGTCCTGCGGCGTGGACGGAGCCTGCGGCGACGTCGGAGCCTGCGGCGACGTCGGAGCCTGCGCCGGAGCCTGCGGCGTGGACGGGCTCGGACGGTCGGGACCGGTGGGCGGGGGCGTGCTGCTCATCGTCAGGCCTTGAACAGGTGCCGCCGGATCGAGGCGACGTTGGAGAAGATCCGCACGCCGAGGACGACGACGACACCGGTGGACAGCTGGGAGCCGACACCGAGCTGGTCGCCGAGGAAGACGATGAACGCGGCGACGACGACGTTGGCGAGGAACGAGACGACGAAGACCTTGTCGTTGAAGATCCCGTCGAGCACTGCCCGCACGGCCCCGAACACCGCGTCGAGGGCGGCGATGACGGCGATGGGCAGGTACGGCTGGAGGGCCACGGGCACGTCGGGGCCCCAGACGAGACCGATGACGACGCCGCCGATGAGGCCGAGCAGGGGGATCACGGTGAGGTCTCCGAGGGTGACGGGGTCGCGGTGGACGTGGCCTGGGTCGGGGCCGGGGAGTTCGTGCGCGAGCGGGTGGGGGTGGCCGTGGCGCCTGTCCTCGGTCGCGGGACGGTCGCCTCGGTGACCGTCAGCGACGCCGCGGCAGGCAGGGTCAGCGAGTCGGCGGTATCCATGGAAACACGGATGCCGTAGTTGTCGTGCAGGGCGCGCGCGTACGAGCCGCCGTCGTTCTCGGCGAAACCCGTCTGCAGCCCGCTGGGGTCGCCGATCGCGCTGATGCGGTACGGCCGGGTGAGCGGGCGGTAGTTGACGAGGATGGCCTCGCCCGCGAACCGGATGGCCGACCGGGACGTGAGCCGCTGCCCGTTGACCGCGATGGCCTCTGCCCCGGCCTCCCACAGACCGTTCACCACGATCTGCAGGTCCTTGGAGAAGACCTTCCCCTCGTCCGTGCCCGTGCCCGTCCGCGGGTTGCCGTCGGCGCTGTTGCTGTCGCTCCCGGCCGCGTTGTCGAGGGTGAGGACGACGCCCTTGCCCGTGACGGCCTCCGACCCGGACACCAGGCTCAGCGTGTCGAGCCGCGCCTGGAGCGCGGCCTGCTGGCCGCCCAGCGCCTCCTTCTGCAGCCGGTCGATGTCGGCCTGCCTCGAGCGCAGGGTGGCCTCCTGGCGGTCGGAGGCGGCCCGGCGCGTCTCGATCTGCGACACGAGGTCGGCCTTCGCCTTGGCCGCTGCGGTGGAGGGCGCGCGCAGCGCGAGGGCCCCGAACGTGAGCAGCAGTCCGACCACCGCTGACGCCACGACGACCACCGGGGTGCCGAACCCGGTGCTGGCGGGCAGCCCGGCCGCCACGCGACGTTCGGCCGCCGCGGCATACCCGGGGTCGAGCGGACGCTCCATCATCGAGGTGAGCAGCGTCATGGACTCGTCGACGCGCCGCCCCGTGGGGGTCGGCGGTGGCGCCTCCGAGCGGTGCGAGGTGGGGACCACGACGCCGCCCTACCGGGCCGGCACGGCGCGGTGCGCGACCGCCACCTGCCGCGCCTGGACGATGTACATGACGCCGGCCACCCAGTACAGGACGGTGCCCCACCAGGCGAACGCCCACCCGATCGGCTCGGCCCACCGGGCGAAGCCGCTCGTGCCCTGGCCGAGGAGCAGCAGCGGGAACGCGTAGAGCAGGTTGAACGTCGCGGCCTTGCCGACGAAGTGCACCGGCAGGCCGACCTGGCCGTAGCGGCGGATCCACCACAGGACCGCGGCGAGCAGCACCTCGCGGCCGACGAGCGCGCCGACCAGCCACCAGGGGATGATCTCGCGCCAGGCGAGCCCGAGCAGTGTCGTCGCGATGTAGAGGCGGTCGGCCAGCGGGTCGAGCAGCTCCCCCAGCCGGGAGACCAGCCCGAACCGCCGGGCGATCTTGCCGTCGAGGTAGTCGCTGACGCCGGACACCATCAGGGTGAGCAGGGCCACCGCGTCGTGCCGCGAGAGGATCGCCCAGAGGAACACCGGCACGCCCACGAGGCGCAGGGCCGACAGGGCGTTGGGGACGTTGAGCACCTGCCCGGAGGCGGCGACGGGTCGCGACGGCGCGTCGACAGCGCTCCCCCGCTCCGTTCGTCCGACCACGTCCGAAGCCTAACCGGCTGGTGCTGCGTAGAGTTCGCAGGCATGGACAACCCGCTGCTCGGACCGGGTCTGGAGCGGCTGCGCGAGCGGCGCAGCGTCAAGTGGCGGCTGTACGGGCCGGACGTGCTGCCGTTGTGGGTGGCCGAGATGGACGTCGTCCCGGCCGAGCCGGTGCGACGCGCCGTGCACGAGGCACTCGAGTCGGGCGACACCGGGTACCCGTGGCCCGAGGACTACGCCGAGGCGCTCGCGAGCTTTGCCGGCGAGCGGTGGGGGTGGCACCCGGACCCCGGTGACATGCAGATCGTCCCCGACGTGATGCTCGGGGTGGTGGAGGTGCTGAAGCTCCTCACCGGCGACGGCGACGCCGTCGTGGTCAACACCCCCGTCTACCCCCCGTTCTTCCAGTTCGTCGAGCACCTCGGGCGGCGGGTCGTCGAGGCACCGCTAGGCGACACCGGGCGGATCGACCTGGAGTCGCTCGAGCGCGCCCTCACTGAGGCCACGCGCGACGGCGGCCACGCGGCATACCTCCTGTGCAACCCGCAGAACCCGACCGGGACGGTGCACACGCCCGAGGAGCTGACCGCCGCGATCGAGCTCGCCGAGCAGCACGGCGCGCGGGTGGTCGCCGACGAGATCCACGCGCCCCTCGTGCCGCACGGCGCGACCTTCACGCCAGTGGCGTCGCTGCCGGCCGGGGCGCGGGCGGTCGCCCTGATGTCTGCGTCCAAGGCGTTCAACCTGGCCGGGCTCAAGGCCGCGCTCGCCGTGCCCGGACCCGAGGCCGCGGCCGAGCTCGCCCGCATCCCGGAGGAGGTCTCGCACGGCGCGAGCCACGTCGGGGTCATCGCCCACCGCGCCGCCTACCTGCACGGCGGGGCGTGGCTCGACGCCCTGCTCGCCGGCCTGGACGAGAACCGCCGGCTGCTCGCCGACCTCGTGGCCGAGCAGCTGCCGGGTGTCGGATACCGGGTGCCCGAGGGGACCTTCCTGGCATGGCTGGACTTCAGCGCCGTCGGGCTCGGCGACGACCCCAGCGCCGTGCTGCGCGAGCGCGCCAAGGTGGCCCTGCATCCCGGCCCCGGCTTCGGGACCGGCGGGAAGGGGCACGCACGGCTGAACTTCGGGACCTCGCCGGACATCCTGCGCGAGGCGGTCTCGCGGATCGCGGCTGCCCTCTAGGGCCGGGGCGCCGCAACGCGCCGGAGGCCTTCGCGGCGGCCGGCGCCGCCCGTTGCGTGGGAGCGGTCGGTGGGCGGTATGCCGGGGGCCCGGCCCGGGGGTCGCCGGGTGATGGGCCGAGGGGTCGCCGGGCGATGGGCGAGGGGTCAGTGACCCTTGCCGTGGCCCTTGCCGTGCTTGCCGCCCTTGCCCGTGGAGGAGTGGTCCGAGCCCCCGGACTTGCCGTGGCCCGTCGCGGAGCCCGAGGCGGTGGCGCTGGGCGTGCTGCCCTGGTCCTCGGTCGCCGAGGGCTGGGGCTGCGTGGCCGTCCCCAGGACAGTCGCGCAGTACGCGCCGACCTGGTCCTGGCCGCCCGCGGCGGTCGCGAGGGCGCGGAACGCGGTCGAGTCGGCGGACTTGCCGGTGGTGCGGCCCTGGTGGTGGATCCACGCGGTGCACAGGCCGCGGGCGGCCGGACCGGTGGCGTCGGGGCCCTTGGCGCCGGTCGCGGTGGGGTCGGCCGTCTCCGTCTCCGTCGGGTCCGCGGTCTCGGTCGGGTCGGCCGTCTCGGTCTCCGTGGGGTCCGCGGTCTCGGTCTCGGTCGGGTCGGCCGTCTCGGTCTCCGTGGGGTCGGCCGTCTCCGTCGCGGTGGGGTCGCTCGACGCGGTCGCGGACGACGTGGTGGTGTCGACCGGCGAGGACGTCAGCGCGTAGGCGACCGTGCCTCCTCCGGCGATCCCGAGGGCGATGACGAGGGCAGCGCCGAGCTTGACGCCGATGACCGTGGGACGCATGGGGGGTTCTCCTGCCGAAGCCGTGACCGACGGCCGAACTGTAGCGCTGCAGCAGACCACGTGGAGGGCGTTTGCGGGAATCCACCCCCCGCAGCGCGTCGCGGGGTCCGCCTTCGTCGGTTTGTGACCGTTTGCGGGACGGTGCGTTGCCGCCTGGTGGGTCCGGACCCGGGGGCGCCTCGGGTGGGCCATTGACGAGCGCTCGCAGGCGGCGGACGCTCGGGTCCGTGGGATTCGAGGTGACCGCGCAGGCGTACGGGCAGTTCATGGGCCGCTTCTCCGAGCCCCTCGGGGCGGTGTTCGCCGACGCGGCGGGCGTGGTGCCGGGCGGCGACCAGGCGGTGCTGGACGTGGGTTGCGGTCCGGGGGCGTTGACCTCGGTCCTGGTCGAACGGCTCGGGTCCGGGCAGGTGCACGCCTGCGACCCCTCGCAGTCGTTCGTGGAGGCGGCGCGAGGCCGGCTGCCCGGGGTCGACGTGGTCGCCGCGGCTGCGGAGGACCTGCCGTACGACGACGACCGCTTCGACGCGGCCCTGGCGCAGCTGGTCGTGCACTTCATGCGCGACCCGGTGGCCGGCCTGCGTGAGATGGCGCGGGTGACCCGGCCCGGTGGCGTCGTGGCGGCGTGCGTGTGGGACCACGCCGGACGGCAGGGGCCGGTGTCGGCGTTCTGGGACGTGGTCCGCGAGTTCGACCCCGGCGAGGAGGGTGAGGGCCTGCTCGCGGGGACGGAGCGGGGACAGCTCGGTGAGCTCCTCCGGGAGGCCGGGCTGGCCGACGTGCGAGAGTCATCCCTCGCGGTCACCACCCGCTTCGACTCCTTCGAGGACTGGTGGGAGCCGTACACCTTCGGGGTTGGCCCGGCCGGCGCCTACGTCACTGCGCTCGACGACGGGCGCCGGGAGGCCCTGCGCGCGCTGGCGCAGCAGCGCCTCCCGGCGGCCCCCTTCGAGGTCCACGCCGAGGCGTGGTGTGCCGTGGGCACCGCCTGACCCGTCAGTCCACCACGCCCGGGACGCGGCGCCCGTGCGGGCACTCGTGGACGGTGCTCCCCCGAACGGGTCAGGCGGGGACGCGCTCCGGCTCGCGCGAGCGTGCCTGTTCGGCCGCCGCCCTCCCGGCCTTGGCACCCGATCGCTGCTGGCCGACGACGATGCCGCCGAGGACCAGGACGATCCCGAGCACCTGCCACGCGGTCAGGTGCTCCCCCGCCACGAGCGCGCCGAGCAGCACGCCGGTCACCGGGTTCAGCAGGCCGATGACGCCGACCGTGCCGGCCGACAGGCGCCGCAGGCCGTCGTACCAGACGACGAAGGCCAGGGCAGTCCCGATGAGGCTGACGAAGGCCGCACCGGCAACCCCCTTGGCGTCGAGCGCGGGCGGGGCGCCCTCGGCCACAGCGGCCACCACGGTGAGGAGCACGCCGCCGAAGAGCATCTGCCACGCGGTCGTGGCGACGACGGGGGTGTCGTCCGACCAGCGCTTGGCCAGCACGAAACCGAACGAGGACATCGCCATCGCCGTGGCCGAGGCGGCGACGCCCCAGCCGGACACGGCGCCCGACCCGGCCGCCACGACGAGCAGGACGCCGAGGATGCCGACGACGGCGCCGGCCAGGACCCGGGCGGTGGGCCGTTCGGAGGCGAGCAGCCAGGCGAAGCCGGCCAGGACGAGCGGTGAGGCCGCCATGATCGAGGCCGCCACGCTGCTCGGCAGCATCTGGGCAGCGAGGTAGACGAGGAGGAAGAAGCCGCCGACTGTGAGCGTGCCGAGAACGGCCGAACGCCACCACCAGGCGCCGCGCGGCAGCCGGCGGGCGACCAGCAGCAGGACGAGCGCCGCCGGCAGGGCGCGCAGCGACGAGCCCCACAACGGGCTGTCGGCGGGCAGCGTGTGCCGGATGACGTAGTAGTTGGCGCCCCAGGCGATCGGGGCGAGGGCGGTCGTGAGGACCACGCGCAGGTTCGACTCCACGAGTCCCTCAATGCCTTCCGAGGAAGGTATATTCCGCGGATGGGCCAGCAGCAGTCCGGGGAGGGCACCGCAACCGACCGGGTCGCGCACATCCAGGAGCAGTGGCGGCGCGAGCGACCGGACCTCGACACCTCGCCCGTCGGCGTCATCGGTCGCCTGCACCGGCTCGCGGCCCACCTCACCGGCGAGCTCGTCCCCGTCTACCGGCGGTTCGGCCTGGGCGAGGGCGACTTCGACGTCCTGGCTTCCCTCCGGCGGGCGGGCCAGCCGTACGAGCTGGCCCCCGGCGATCTCGCCCGGCACACGATGGTGACGACCGGCGGCATGACCAAGCGGCTCGACCGCCTCGAGGAAGCCGGACTCGTGACGCGGCGCGCAGCGACCGGCGACCGCCGGGGCCGCGTCGTCGCCCTCACCGAACGCGGCCGCGCGCTCGTGGACGACGCGATCGCCGCGCACCTTGCCAACGAGCGGCGCATCCTGGAGGCGCTCTCCCCCGCCGACCGGGACGACCTCGAGCGCATCCTCACCGCCTGGCTCGCCCGCTACGAGGGCTGAGGGCCGGTATGCCGCGACATATGGCGCGGCGGCACCAGCGGAAGCGTCAACTGGCGTACGAATTCGGTCCGGCGGACCCCCGTTGCGGCGCCGGCCCGTGCTGTCGAGCGCGGTCGGCGCTACGGACGGGCTGTCGGAAGCGGCCCGAGCGGTACCTGGTGCCCGGTGGTCAGGTCGATGAGGACACGAGATCCGATGGGCTGAGCAAGCCGCAGGGTTATCCCGTCGCTGCATGACGGTGCCGCTGCCTGCCCCTGTGGCTGGGTCGTCGTGATCCTCACCTTGACGGCCACGGCGCTCTCGGTCGCGTGGACCTCGTAGGGCTGGCTGTTGCACGCCGCAACGTCGATCCTGAGGAGCCGGTGATCGGCACGGGTGACGGTCGCGCTCTGTAGGTGAACGTCGGTAGGCGACCCTGCGCCACAGCTCACCGCAGACACCGCAAGGAGGCCGAGCAAGGCCCCACGCGCTGCCGTGCCGTGGACTGGACGATCATGCGTGCTCGGACCGTCCGTCGGAGGGCGCAGGAGCCTGCTCGCGTCAGGGGGCATCCGCCCTGCCCTGCGTCGCTTCGAACCATCCCCCGGGGGGCGGAGGTGGTGGATCGGGCGGCTGGTACTCGCCGTACGGTTCCCACGGCCACAACTCGCGCGCACGACTGGATGCCACGCGGATTGCATCGGCATCCAACAAGGTCGCCGCCTCTTGCACGTTCCTACGCGGAGACGCGCAGAAGAGCTTCAGCTCCCCCGGCGAAGGTAGTGGCGTGAGGAACAGGCGCATCGAAGCGGACCGTTGCCCGCCTCCACCTCCACCCATGGCCAGGACGGCGTCATCGCTCGATGGTGGGGTCCGGCCGTGCACCATCGGGAGGTTGGTGGCGCGTCGTCCGTCGGAGAACTCGACACCGACAAGGACATCTTCACCGATGAACCCGTTGCTGCCGATGTTCTCGCGAGCTCGGATGTCGATCTCCAGGTCGACGCCGTTCCGGTAGACCTGCGCGGTGGCCAACGAGATGACCACGACCGGCGTCTCGGCCAGCACCACGTCGAGTACCAGGGATGCGGGCAACTCGTTGTGAGGTTTCATTCGACGACGCCACTCCTCCTGCGCGTCATCGTCACCGCCCCCCATGGCCCACATGCCCGAACTATGGCCCCGGTGGCGCGCCTCGGTAAAGGCTGTGGCACCACCTGGTGGCCCGGCACCCCGAAACCCAGGCCGTACTCGACGCCGGGACCGCGTTCTCGGCCTGGTGGTCCGGAACTGGTCCGGAGAAGCCTCGGCTGGGTGTCGTCAACGGCGGCCGGGGTGGGGCATGAAAACGGGGCCTGACCTGTGGTGACAGGTCAGGCCCCGGTTGGTCGGGCTGACAGGATTTGAACCTGCGACCCCTTGACCCCCAGTCAAGTGCGCTACCAAGCTGCGCCACAGCCCGTGGCATTCGCCCCTTGCGGAGCGAACGAAACCTTAGCGCACGGCATACCGCCGCTTGAAATCGGTGTGCCGCACGCGAGCCCGATGTCGCGGACCGCCCGCGCTACCGGCGCTTGCGCTTCTCGCGGACGCGCACGGACACCTCGATCGGCGTGCCCTCGAAGCCGAACTCCTCACGCAGCCGGCGCTCGACGAAGCGCCGGTAGCCGGCCTCGATGAACCCGGACGCGAACAGCACGAACCGCGGCGGGCGGGTCGAGGCCTGCGTCGCGAACAGGATGCGCGGCTGCTTGCCACCCCGCACCGGGTGCGGGTGGGCGGCCACGACCTCGCCGAGGAAGGCGTTGAGCCGTCCGGTGGGGACGCGGGTGTCCCAGGAGTCCAGCGCCTTCTCGATCGCCGGGACGAGCCGCTCGACGGCGCGGCCGGTCTTGGCGGAGATGTTGACCCGCGGTGCCCACGGGATCTGCACGAGCTCGCGCTCGATCTCGCGCTCGAGGTAGTAGCGGCGCTCCTCGTCGAGCAGGTCCCACTTGTTGTAGGCGACGACGAGGGCACGACCGGCGTCGATGACCTGCTGCACGACACGGATGTCCTGCTCGGCGATGCTCTGCTCGGCGTCGATGAGGACGACGGCGACCTCGGCCTTCTCCAGCGCCGTCTGGGTGCGCAGCGAGGCGTAGAAGTCGGCGCCGCGGGTCTGGTGCACGCGGCGGCGGATGCCGGCGGTGTCGACGAAGCGCCAGGTCTTGCCGCCGAGCTCGATCAGCTCGTCGACCGGGTCGCGGGTGGTGCCGGCGACGTTGTCGACGACGACCCGCTCGGACCCGGCCAGCTTGTTGAGCAGCGAGGACTTGCCCACGTTCGGGCGGCCGATGAGGGCCACGCGCCGCGGACCGCCGCGCTCGTACGCCCCGCCCACGCCCGAGACCGCCGGCAGCACCTCGAGGACCGCGTCGAGGGCGTCACCGCTCCCCCGCCCGTGCAGCGCGGACACCGGCCACGGCTGGCCGAGGCCGAGGTTCCACAGGGCGGCGGCGTCGGCCTCGGTGCGCTGGTCGTCGACCTTGTTGGCGACGAGGACGACGGGCTTGCCGGAGCGGCGCAGCAGCTTGACGACGGCCTCGTCGTCATCGGTGGCACCGACCGTGGCGTCGACGACGAACATGACGACGTCGGCCAGCTCGACCGCCACCTCGGCCTGCTCGGCGACCCGCAGGTGGATGCCGGTCGCGTCGATCTCCCAGCCGCCGGTGTCGACGAGGGTGAACCGGCGCCCGGCCCAGTCCGCGTCGTACGCGACGCGGTCACGGGTCACGCCGGGGACGTCCTCGACGACGGCTTCGCGGCGTCCGAGGATGCGGTTGACGAGGGTGGACTTGCCGACGTTCGGGCGGCCGACGACGGCGACGACCGGCCGCGGACCCTCCTCACGGGCATACCCGTCGTCGTCGAGCTCGCCGTCGACGAGGGCGCGGTCCTCGTCGCTCAGGTCGAACTCCTCCAGGCCGGCGCGCAGGGCGCGCTCGACGGTGGAGTCGTCGGTCAGGTGCTCGGTCACAGCAGGTCCTCGGGGAGTCGTGGTGGGGCCGCCGCGGCGCAGGTATGCCGTGGGGCCGGCGCCCATTGTCTCGCATCTCGGCGGGTGCCCCGGACAGGTCGGCCCGGGCGGGCGCAGGGACGGGCGGTCAGCCCTCGTCCCCGGGGAGGAACACCTGGTGCCTCGCCTGGGATTCCCGGACGTGCGTGGCGAGGGCGTCGCGCACCTGCTCGGTCGCGGCGACGAGCCGTTGGCGGCCGGTCAGGGACGGGTCCGCCGACAGCGTGACGGGATGGCCGAACTCGACCACGACCCTGCTGCGCAGCCGGGGAACCGAGTTCCTCGAGGCGCCAGCGACCCGGGTGCCGAGGAAGGCCACCGGCACGACGACCGCCCCGCCCTGCTGCGCCAGCCAGGCGGCGCCCTGCTGGACGGCGGCGACGTCACCGCGCCCGCGCGTCCCCTCGGGGAAGATGCCGACCGCACCGCCGGAGTGCAAGATCGCGACGGCCGCGCTCAGGGCCGCACGGTCGCCGGAGCCGCGGGTCACGGGGATGTGGCCGATGAATCTCAGGAAGCGCCCGAGCAGTCCTCGGAACATCTCCCGCTTGACGAGCACGCACGTCGGACGCGGCGCGAACCCCGGCAGCATCGGGCCGTCGAGGAAGCCCACGTGGTTGCCGACGAACACGACCGGCCCCTTGCGCGGCACGCGGTCGCGGCCGATGACCGACACCCGGTACAGCGCGTGGAACAGCGGCCAGCCGATCACCATGTTGACCCGGACCCGCCAGGGCGCGGGCACCTGCACCACCCCGGGTGCAGTGGCCGTGCGTGGCGCCTGCGTCACCCGCGCACCTTGGCCGGCGCCTCCGAGCGGACGAGGTCGACGAGGGCGTCAACGCTCTGCTGGAAGTCCAGGTCGGAGGTGTCGAGCAGGGTCACACCGTCCGCGGCCTCCATGAAGTCGGACACGGTCGAGTCGTCCTCGTCGCGGCGCACGATCTGGTCTCGGGTCGCTGCGACGGCCTCGGCGTCGTCACCACCGTGCAGCTCCCGGGAGCGGCGGCGCAGGCGCGCCTCGACGCTCGCGGTCAGCAGCACCCGGACGTCGGCGTCGGGAGCCACGACCGTGGTGATGTCGCGCCCCTCGGCGACGACTCCCCCGGTGCGCGTGGCGATCTCGTCCATGAGGTCGCGCTGCAGCTGCTGCAGGACGGGGCGCACCTGGGTGTTCGTGGCGACCTTCGAGACGGCCTCGGACACCCGGGTCGTGCGGATGTCGTCCTCGATCTCGCGGCCGCTGACCTGGACGCTGGCGTGCGAGGGGTCGGTCCCCATCACCAGCGGGATCTCGCGGGCTGCCTGTGCCACCGCGTCGCGGTCGTCGAGGTCGACGCCCTCCTCGAGGCACCACCACGTGACCGCCCGGTACATGGCACCGGTGTCGAGGTAGCCGACCCCCAGCCGGGTGGCCGCCGCACGCGAGACGCTCGACTTGCCCGAGCCGGACGGCCCGTCGACGGCCACGACGAGGTGCTCACTGCTCATGGCGGTCGAGCCTAGTGCCCGTCAGCCGTGCAGCCGCCAGCCGCGGACGCGCAGCTCCTCGCCGAGGCGCTCGACGACACCGGGCAGCACCGAGATCTCGGCGAGCCCGAACGGCTGGCCGAGGCCGTGCTCGAGGTGGAGGTCCTCGAGGTTGACGCCTGCGTCGCCGACGTCGTGCAGCAGCCGCGCGAGCTCGCCCGGCTGGTCCGGGACCAGCACGACCACGACGCCGTATGCCGTCGGCGCGGCGCCGTGCTTGCCGGGGATCCGCGCGTGGCCGGCGTTCCCGTGGGCGACGACCCGGGCCAGCACCTCGCGTGCGCCGACGGCGTCACCCTCGCTCAGCCGGGTCAGGGCGGTGACGACCTGGTCGAGCTCGTCCCGGAGGTCGACGAGCACGTGGCGGACCGCGGCCGCGTTGCCGGACAGGATCTGCGTCCAGAGCTGGGGGTCGCTGGCGGCGATCCGGGTGACGTCGCGGATGCCGGTGCCCGAGAGCGCGACGGCGGGCTCGCCGAGGTCGCGCAGCCGGCTCGCCACCAGGGAGGCGGCGACCTGAGGCACGTGCGACACCGCCGCGACGGCTGCGTCGTGCGCCTCGGGGTCCATGGTCGACACGGTGCCGCCGGCGGCGCGCGCCAGCTCCTGCACGGTCTGCACGGCCGCCGCCGATGACGCGGCGTGCGGCACCACGACCCAGGCCCGCCCGTCGAAGAGGTCGCCGCGGGCCGCCACGGCCCCCGACCGCTCGCGCCCCGCCATGGGGTGGGAGCCGACGTACCGTGTGACGTCCCCGCCCCGTGCACGGACGTCGTCGAGGACGGCGACCTTGACCGAGGCGACATCGGTGACCACGGCGTTCGGCCACGACGTGAGCTCCAGCGCGACCACGGCGCCCGCCACGTCCGGCGGCGCCGCGACCACGACCACGTCGGGGTCGGGTGCGTCTGCTCCTGCCACCGCTCCTGCGCCGAGGTCACGGGCCAGCGCCACGGCGGTCGGCGACGGGTCGGCCAGCGACACGGCATACCCGGCCCGGCTCAGGGCGATGCCCAGGCTGGTCCCGATGAGGCCGGTGCCGACGATCCGCACGGAGGGAGTCACGACGCGAAGGGTACCGACGCAGCCTCAGGGCGGCGCTGATGCGCCCACGGACGGAGGCCACCAACCCATTGAGCCCGTGCTACGTCACTGATCCAGATGGTGGTCAGTGACGTAGCACGCGCGACAGGTGTCCCACCGTCGACGGGGAACGCTCGGGGAGAGCCGCAGCGGCCCGTGGGTCAGAGGCCGGCGGCGGCGTAGAGCTTGCCGACCTCGTCGCTGTTGAGCTTGCGCATCTTGCCGGGCTTGGTGTCGCCGAGGTGGATCGGGCCGACCTGCGTGCGCACGAGCGAGAGCACCGGGTGACCGACGGCATCGAGCAGCCGGCGCACGATGTGCTTGCGCCCCTCGTGCAGCACCACCTCGACGAGCGCGCGGCCCGGCTGGGAGTCCACGACACGGAACGAGTCGACACTGGCGGGCCCGTCGTCGAGCTCGACACCCTCGCGCAGACGCCGGCCGAGGTCCCGCGGGACCGGCCCGGCGATCTGCGCCAGGTAGGTCTTGAGCACGCCGTACTGCGGGTGCTGCAGCCGGTGGGCGAGGTCGCCGTCGTTGGTCAGGATGAGCAGGCCCTCGGTGTCGGCGTCGAGCCGGCCCACGTGGAAGAGCCGCTGCTCGCGGTTGCCGACGTAGTCGCCGATGTTGATGCGGCCGAGCTCGTCGTTCATCGTCGTGACGACCCCGAGCGGCTTGTTGAACGCGAAGTACAGCCGGTTCTCGTCGAGCTGAACGCGCAGCCCGTCGACGTGGACCACCTGGTCGGGACGGATCCGCACCCCGAGCTCGGTCACGACCTGCCCGTCGACCTCGACGCGCCCCTCGGCGATGAGGTTCTCGCACACGCGGCGCGAGCCGACCCCCGCCGCGGCGAGCAGCTTCTGCAGCCGGATGCCGTCGGGGTCGTGGACGTCGACGTCCGGCCTGGCCGCCTCGCGTGGGATGCGCGTGGGCTGGCTGCGCTTGGTCGTGCCGGAGCTGCCGCGCTGGGGGCGGTCGGACCGCTTCGGAACCGGGCCTCCCCCGGTGCCCGCACCGGCGCCGCGGGTACGACCTCCGGAGGCTCCGGGACGGCTGCCGCCCGTGCCGGGACGGCCACCGCCGGAGCCGGATCCTCCTCGGGACGGGCGCTGGGGACGGCCGCCACCGGCGCCGCCGCGGTTCTTCGGCGGGGTCATGCGCGACCCTGCTCTGCGATCTCGTCGAGCACGTCGACCTCCGGGAGGTAGGGAGCCAGGGCCGGCAGCTCATCGATCGAGCCGAGGCCGAGGCGTTGCAGGAAATAGTCGGTGGTGCCGTAGAGGACGGCACCGGAGTCGCCCTCGGCGCCGAGCTCCTCGATGAGCCCGCGGTTGAGCAGGGTGCGCACGACGCCGTCGACGTTGACTCCGCGGACCGCGCTGACCCGCGACCGGGAGATCGGCTGGCGGTAGGCGATGACGGCCAGGGTCTCCAGCGACGCCTGGGTCAGCTTGGCCTGCTGCCCGTCGAGCAGGAACTTCTCGACGACCGCGGCGTAGTCGCTGCGGCTGTAGACACGCCAGCCGCCCGCGACGCTGCGCAGCGTGAACCCACGCTGCTGCTCGGCATACTCGCGCTCGAGGCCCTCGAGGTGCTCGCGGACGTCGTCGACGGGCAGCTCGAGCGCGGAGGCCAGGGCGACCTCGGTGACCGGCTCGTCGACGACCATGAGGACGGCCTCGAGCGCCGACCGGGCGCCACCCGGGAAGTCGTTGACGTCGAACGCGAACTGCTCCTCGGCCACGGGCGCCTCGGTCGCCGGCTCCACCTCGGTCGCCGGCTCCTCGACCACGGGGTCGGTCTCGGCCTGCTGCTCACTCATGGTCGGCGCTCTCCTGCGTCGTCTGGTCGGGCTGCTCTTCCGCGTCCGGCTGGTCGCCGCCGTCGGCATCGCCCTCGTCGAACTCGTCGCTCACGTCGATGTCCCCGTCGTCCGTGCCGGTCCAGCGCACCGTCAGCTCGCCCAGGGCCTCGGCCTGCTCGAAGGCGATCGCCGCCTCGCGGAACAGCTCGAGCAGGGCCAGGAACCGCGCCACGATGACCAGCGTGCTGTCGGCGTCCGCGACGAGCGCCCGGAACGAGCACACGCGCTCCGACCGCAGCCGGCTGCCGATGATGCCCGCCTGCTCGCGCACGCTGACCTGCGGGGCGTGCAGGTGGTCCAGGCCCACCGACGGCGCCACCTTCGGCGTCATCGCCTTGGCCGCGATCATCGCCAGCTGCTCGGGGGTGATGCCCATGACGAGCTCGGGCAGCAGCTTGGCGAACTGCGGCTCGAGCCCGGCCTGGCGCGCGGTCATCCGCCCGGCGGTGGCCATCCGCTCGGCGAAGGTGAAGGCGATGTCCTTGAACGCGCGGTACTGCAGCAGCCGCGCGAACAGCAGGTCCCGCGCCTCGATCAGCGCGAGGTCCTCCTCGTCCTGCGGCCCGGTCTGCGGCAGCAGCCGCGAGGCCTTGAGGTCGAGCAGCGTCGCCGCGATGAGCAGGAACTCCGAGGCCTGCGACAGGTCCCAGTCCCTGTCCGCCTCACGAGCCGCCTTGATGTGGGCGATGAACTCGTCGGTGACCTTGGCGAGCGCGATCTCGGTGATGTCGAGCTTGTGCTTGCTGATCAGGCCCAGCAGCAGGTCGAACGGACCCGAGAAGACGTCGAGGTGCACCTCGAACGGCGTGACGGCACCCCGCCGGGTGATGACGCCTCCCGGCGTGATCTGGTCCTGCTCAGGGGTGGGGGCCTGCTCCTCGGGCGCCGCCACGGGCTCCTCGGCTGCCGCCACCGGCTCCTGGGTCACGGCGGTCAGGCGGCACCGCCCCGAGCGATGAGCTCGCGGGCGAGCTGGCGGTAGGCCGCGGCCGCGCCGTGGGTGGAGGCGTAGGACGTGATCGGCTCGGCCGCCAGCGTGGCGTCGGGGAACTTCACGGTGCGGCTGATGACGGTGTGGAACACCTGGTCGCCGAAGTGGTCGACGACGCTGCGCACGACCTCCTTGGAGTGCAGGGTCCGCGAGTCGAACATCGTCGCGAGGATGCCGTCGACCTGCAGGCGGGGGTTGAGCCGGTCGGTGATCTTGTCGATCGTCTCCACGAGCAGGGCGACGCCGCGCATGGCGAAGAACTCGCACTCGAGCGGGATCACCACGCCGTGGGCGGCGGTCAGCGCGTTGACGGTCAGCAGGCCGAGCGAGGGCTGGCAGTCGATGAGGATGACGTCGTAGTCGTCCATCACCGGCCGCAGGACCCGGGCAAGGATCTGCTCGCGGGCGACCTCGCCGACGAGCTGGACCTCGGCCGCCGACAGGTCGATGTTCGCCGGGATGACGTCGAGGTTCTCGGTGGCCGTCTCCTGGATGACGTCCCGGACGTCGTGGCCGCGCTCGATGAGCAGGTTGTAGATCGTCACGTCGAGCTCGTTGGCGCGCACGCCCAGGCCCACGGACAGCGCGCCCTGGGGGTCGAAGTCGACGAGCAGCACGCGGCGGCCGACCTCGGCCAGCGCGGCGCCCAGGTTGATGGTGGTCGTCGTCTTGCCGACGCCACCCTTCTGGTTGCACATGGCGATGATGCGGGCGGGTCCGTGGCCGTCCAGCGGCGCGGGCTCCGGGAAGTCGGGCATCGGGCGGCCGGTGGGGCCCACCTGGCCGGCAGCGGCGGCCTCGATGCCGGGGAGCCGGCCGTCGGCCGACGGGGAGGTGTGGGGGGCCGCCTCGGGTGACGGCGACGGCTGGTGGTGCGTCGTGGTCGCCTCAGGGTCCACAGGCGTTTCACTCCCGGTGAGGTTGCGTTCGTCGGTCAGCCTCTCGCTGATCGCCCCGACCCTATCAGCGGGTATGCCGGCCCTTGCGGTCATCGGGGCCCCGCACCCCGGGCGCGTCGACGGTGGCTTCGGCGTCCGATGCGGTCACCGCGCCCGCGGGTGCGACTGGGCGTACACCTCCCGCAGCCGCTGGACCGTGACGAGCGTGTAGATCTGGGTCGTCGTCACCGAGGCGTGCCCGAGCAGCTCCTGCACGACGCGCACGTCCGCACCGCCGTCGAGCAGGTGGGTCGCGAACGAGTGGCGCAGCGTGTGCGGCGACAGGTGGCCGGACAGGTCGGCCCGCTCGGCGGCGGCCCGGATCGCCGCCCACGCCGACTGCCGCGAGAGCCGGTTGCCCCGCTGGTTGAGGAACACTGCGGCAGTGCCCCTCCCCTGCGTCGCCAGGGCCGGCCGGCCCCGGACGAGGTAGGCCGCCAGGGCTGTCGCGGCATACGAGCCGAGGGGGACGATCCGCTCCTTGCGCCCCTTGCCGAAGAGCCGGACCACGCCCTCGTCGGTGTCGATGTCGTCGACGTCGAGGCCGACCGCCTCGCTGATCCGCGCGCCCGCGCCGTACAGGACCTCGAGCAGGGCCCGGTCGCGCAGCGCCACCGGGGTGTCGCCCACGCCTGCGGCAGCGAGCAGCCGCTCGACCTCCTCCACCGTGATCGCCTTCGGCAGCCGGGCGGGAGGCGTCGGCGGGCTGACGGCGGCCGTCGGGTCCGTCGCGACGTCGCCCTCGAGCGCCAGGAACCGGTGGAACCCGCGCACCGCGACCAGCGTGCGGGCGGCCGACGACGCGGCCAGCGGCGGGTGGCCCTCGCTGCCCTCGCGCAGCGAGGCGAGGAAGTCGGTGACGTGGCCCTCGCGCACATCACCCGGCTCCGTGACCCCCTTGGCCTGCAGGTATGCCGTCCAGCGGGCCAGGTCACGCCGGTAGGACGACAGGGTGTGCGGGCTCGCACCGCGCTCGACGTCGAGGTGGTCCAGCCAGCCCCGGACGGCCCGTTCGAGCGCGCTGGGAGGTGGCACGGATGGGAGTGTAGGCGGCATGAAGCTCTACGCAGACCTGCCCGGCCGTCGCACGGCGCAGATCCTCGCCGACGTCGGCATGTTCGCCTGGGTGTGCGTGTGGGCCTGGGTGGGACGGTTCGTGCACGACTCGACGATGCAGCTCGCGGCACCCGGCCACCGGCTGGAGAGCGCCGGCAGCGGCTTCCGGGAGCAGATGACCAGTGCCGGCAACACGGTGCGGGACGTGCCGCTCGTCGGGGACCGGATCGCCGCACCCTTCCGGCAGGCCAGCGGCGCCGGGACCACGATCGAGCAGGCCGGCACCGACCTGGTCGACGCGGTCACCAAGCTGGCGAACATCCTGGGGTGGGTCACCGCGCTCGTCCCGATCCTGGTCGTGGGCCTCGCGTGGGCTCTGCTGCGGGGGCGCTTCGTGCGCCGCGCGAGCGCGGCCCAGCGGTTCCTCGACAGCGCGTCCGACCTGGACCTGTTCGCGTTGCGGGCGATGGCGCGACAGCCGATGCACAAGCTCGCCGCCATCTCGGGCGACCCGAGCGGCGCCTGGCGCCGGGGCGAGGCCACCACGATCCGGGCCCTGGCCCTGCTCGAGCTCGAGGACAGTGGCCTGCGCCCGCCCGCTGTGCTGGGCGCGCGTCCTGCTTCAGTGAGCGGGGAGCCGGCCTGACGCCTCGGTGAGGTCGCGCAGGCGACGCGCGAGGTCCGGGGTCAGCGCGCCCGGCTCCATCTGCCAGCGCCACCCACCCTCGATGCCGGGCGCGTTCATCCGCGCGTCCGACCCGAGCGACAGGACGTCCTGGGCTTGCATGACCGCCAACCCGCAGGGTGCCGCGAGCGCCAGCTCGATCAGCGCCCACGACGGCTCCTCGTCGATGCCGGCGCGCGTCCCCGCCCGGTGGCAGGCGTCCCGCGCCATCCTGCGCCGCTCCTCTGGCAGGGCGGCCCACCAGCCGCACACCGTGTCGTTGTCGTGGGTGCCGGTGTAGACCACCTGGTTGGTGCCGAGCCGCTCGGGGTCGTGGACGTTGTCGGCGTAGGCGGGCTCGAACGCGAACTGGAGCACCGCCATCCCGGGGTAGCCGAGCGCCCGGCGCAGGTCGACCACCGGCTGGTCGATGTCACCGAGGTCCTCGGCCAGGACGGGCAGCGTCCCGAGCTCGGCCGTGGCAGCGTCGAAGACCGCACGGCCCGGCCCCGGTTCCCAACGGCCGTCCAGCGCGGTCTCGGCCCCCGCTGGGACGGCCCAGTAGGCCGCGAACCCGCGGAAGTGGTCGACGCGCACGACGTCGAACAGCGCGAACGTGCGGCGGATCCGCTCGACCCACCACCGGTACCCGTCCTCGCGCAGGACGTCCCACTGGTACAGCGGGTTGCCCCACAGCTGGCCGGTCGCGGCATACGCGTCCGGCGGCACCCCGGCCACGGCATCGGTGCGGAAGAACTCGGGCCACGCGCGCTCGTCGGCGCCGTCCGGGGCCACGTAGATCGGCACGTCGCCCATGAGGCGGACGCCGCGCTCGGCGGCATACGCCCGCAGCGCCGACCACTCCCGGCCGAACCGGACCTGGTCGTCGAGGTCGCCGCCGTAGTCGGTCCACGAGCGCACCCAGTACGCCTGCTGCTCGGCGAACGCCCGCGCCTCGTCGGGGTCGACGGGCGCGTCGGGGTGCTCGAGCAGCGCCGGCGAGGCGGCGAACGCCGACGGGGACTTGTACGGCGAACCGTGGCGGTCGGGCACGGAGACGGGCAGCACCTGCCACAGCGTCTGGCCCGCGTCGGCGAGCCAGTCGACGAACCGGCGAGCCTCGTCGCCGAGGCGGCCGCCCGGCAGCGAGGTGACGTGGCACTGGACCCCGCTGGACCGCGGGTCGGTGACCGGGCTGGCCGTCATTCGGCTACTCCTGGGGTGCGTCCTCGGCGCCCCGGTCGCCGGTGCGCAGGACGCGCGGGTGCAGGTCCTCCGCAGGAGGGTTCCACGCCGCGGCGTCGGCGTCGACCTGGGCTCCCGAGCGGATGTCCTTCACCTGGTCGCCGCCGCCCTCGGCCGCGCCGGCGAACCAGACGAACGGGATCCCGCGGCGCTCGGCGTACCGGATCTGCTTGCCGAACTTCGCCGGTTTCGGGGCGACCTCGCACGCGATGCCACGCGCGCGCAGCGCGGTGGCCACCGACTGGGAGGCCCCGCGGGACTCCTCGTCGGTGACGGCGACGAGCACGGCGGCCGGGGTGGAGCGGGTGGCCGTGACGAGCCCCTGCGACAGCAGCAGGCCCAGCAGGCGCGAGACGCCGATCGAGATGCCGACGCCGGGGTAGGTGGTCCTCCCGTCCGAGGCGAGCGAGTCGTACCGGCCGCCGGAGCAGAACGAGCCCCACGACTCGTACCCCTCGAGCTGGGTCTCGTAGACGGTGCCGGTGTAGTAGTCGAGCCCGCGGGCGATCTTGAGCTCGGCCACGAGCGCACCCGGCGCGTTCTGCATGCCCGTGCTGATGACCGCGGCCAGCGCCTCGAGGCCCTCGTCGAGGGTGGGGTGCTCCACCCCGAGCTCGCGCACCCGCTCGACGAACGACAGGTCCTCGGTACGGATCGAGGCCAGCGCCAGGCACTGGTCGGCCTGCTCCGGCGTGCGCCCCGCCTCGACCAGCGCGTCCTTGACGCGGGCGGGGCCGATCTTGTCGAGCTTGTCGACGATGCGCAGGGTGCCTGCGACGTCATCGATCCCGATGCCGCGGTAGAAGCCCTCGGGGATCTTGCGGTTGTTGACCTGGATGACCATGCGCCCGATCGGCAGCTTGCGGAACACCTCCGCGACGACGAGCGGCATCTCCGCCTCGAAGTGCGGCGCCAGCTCCCCCACGTCGACGACGTCGATGTCGGCCTGGGTGAACTCGCGGTAGCGGCCCTCCTGCGGCCGTTCGCCGCGCCACACCTTCTGGATCTGGTGGCGGCGGAACGGGAACGCGAGGTGTCCGGCGTTCTCGAGCACGTAGCGCGCGAACGGGACGGTGAGGTCGAAGTGCAGCCCGAGCTCGGCGTCCGCGACCGCGGCGGGGTCCTCGGCGTTCGCCAGCCGGCGGATGCCGTAGATCTCCTTGTCGGTGTCGCCGCCCTTGCCGAGCAGCCGCTCGACCGGCTCCACCGCGCGGGTCTCGATCGAGGGGAACCCGTGCAGCTCGAAGGTCTCGCGGATGACGTCGAGGAAGTGCTGCTCGACGATGCGCTGGGCCGGGAGGTACTCGGGGAATCCGCTGATCGGGGAGATCTTCACGTCACAAGCCTTGCAGATACGGGTTGGTCGCCCGCTCGCGGTCCATCGTGGTCGCGGGTCCGTGGCCTGGCAGGACGAGGGTGGTGTCGGGCAGCGGCAGCACGACCTCGCGCAGGGAGCGCTGCATGGCGGTGTCGCTGCCCCCGGGCAGGTCCGTGCGCCCGATCGACCCGGCGAAGAGCACGTCACCGCTGAGGACTGTCGAGCGGACGTCCACCTGGTCGGCCACGCCGTCCGGCACCGTCGGCACACCGAAGAGGACGGAGCCCTCCGTGTGGCCCGGCGCGTGCACGACGTCGACCGTGAGCCCGGCGAGCTCCAGCGTCTGGCCGCCCGTCACCTCGACGACCCGCTCGGGCTCACGCCACGTGGCACGTGCACCGAACTGCTGCTCCACCATGGCCAGCAGGGGTGCGCTGATGTGCGCCAGCGGGTCCTCCAGGCGGTAGCGGTCGTCGGTGTGGACGTATGCCGCCGTGTCGCCGCCGCAGACCGGCGTCACCGAGTAGACGTGGTCGAGGTGGCCGTGGGTCAGCAGCACCGCGGCCGGGCGCAGGCGGTGCTCGCGCAGGACCTCGCGCAGCGTGTCCTCGATGCCGATGCCGGGGTCGACGACGAGGCACTCCTCGCCCGGGCCGGTGGCCAGGACGTAACAGTTGGCGTCGATGACCCTGCCGGGGAAGGCGAACGTGAGCACGGCCTGCAGCCTAGCCAGAGGGCGTCCTGCCTAGACTGACGCGCGTGACCAGAGAGCAGGAGCGGGCCCGCGCACGCCGACGGGCCGAGAAGTTGGACGCCAAGATCGCCGCCAGGGAACGCGAGGCCGCCCGCAACCGCCAGGTCGCATGGGTGGTGGCTGCCGTCCTCGTCGTCGTCGCAGCCTTCGTCCTGCTGGCCGGGAAGCTGTCCGGCGACCAGCCCTCGACGCCGGCGGCAGGCTCGACCGCCGCCACGTCGGCGCCGTCCGCCTCGGCCACCACCAACGCCTCCGTCCCCGGCTGCACGCCTCCCCCGAAGGCGCCCACGAGCGTGAAGAAGGAGACGCTGCCGGACAAGAAGACGGCGGCCGGCAAGACGTTCACGGCGCTCGTCACGACGAACTGCGGCGACATCACCTTCCAGCTCGAAGGCGCCAAGGCGCCCCAGACGGTGGCCTCGTTCGTCTCGCTCGCCAAGGACGGCTACTTCGCCGACTCCCCCTGCCACCGCGTGACGACCTCCGGCATCTACGTGCTGCAGTGCGGCGACCCGCTCGGGGGCACCGGCACCGGCCCCGGGTACACGTTCGGTCTCGAGAACACGCCCAAGGACGGCAAGTACCCCAAGGGCACGCTCGCCATGGCGCGCACGAACGACCCCAACTCGAATGCCGACCAGTTCTTCATCGTCTACAAGGACACCGACCTCAGCAGCGTCCCGGCCGGCTACTCCGTCTTCGGCACGGTCACGTCCGGAATGGATATTGTCGAGAAGATCGCCGCAGCAGGTGCGGCCGGTGGCACCGGTGACGGGGCCCCGAACGCACCCATCAGCATCCTCAAGGTTGCTGTGACCGAGAAGAAGGCCTGACGTGACCGAGCAGACGCCCAAGCCCACCCCGCCGAAGCCGGGCCCGCCCTCCCCCGCGGCCGTGCGCAAGGTCGCCCACGCACCGGCTCCGGCCCTGACCCCCGCGGCCCCGAGCGGCCCGCCGGCCGAGACCTTCGGTCGCGTCGCCGAGGACGGGACCGTCTTCGTGCGGACGGCCGAGGGCGAGCGTGAGGTCGGCGCCTACCCGGGTGCCACCCCCGACGAGGCGCTGCACTACTTCGCCCGCAAGTACGACGAGCTGTTCGCCTCGGCCGACCTGCTCCACCAGCGCGTCACCACGACCGACCTGTCGGCCAAGGACGGCGCCGACGGCCTGGCCAAGCTGCGCGAGCACTGCGCCGAGGCCAACGTGGTCGGCGACCTGGCGGCGCTGGACGCGAAGATCGCCGAGATCGAGCAGGCCGTCACGGCTCGCCGCGACACCGAGGCCGCCGAGCGGTCCGCCGCCCGCGCCGCCGCGGCGACCGAGCGCGAGGCGATCGTGTCCGAGGCCGAGAAGATCGCCGCCCAGCCCGAGAACAAGGTGCAGTGGAAGGCCAGCGGGGCCCGGATGCGCGAGCTCCTCGAGGAGTGGAAGAAGCACCAGCGCTCCGGCGCCCGCCTCGACCGCGAGACCGAGGGCGCCCTGTGGCAGCGGTTCTCCGCCGCCCGCAACAGCTTCGACAAGGCCCGCCGGGTCCACTTCGCCCAGCTGGAGGGCAGCCAGGCCGAGGCCAAGGCGGCCAAGGAGGCCCTCGTCGCCGAGGCCGAGGCCATGACCACCAGCACGGACTGGGGGTCGACGGCCGGCGCGTACAAGCGGCTCATGGACCGCTGGCGCCAGGCGGGGCGCGCCTCCCGCGCCGACGACGACGCCCTGTGGGAGCGGTTCAAGGCGGCGCAGGACGCGTTCTTCGCCGCCAAGGACGCGGTCGCCGCCCAGGAGGACGAGGAGTACCGCGCCAACCTGGCCGTCAAGGAGGAGCTCCTCAAGGAGGCCGAGGCGATCCTGCCCGTCACCGACCTCGACGCCGCCAAGGCCGCCCTGCGCGCCGTCCAGGACAAGTGGGACGCCGCGGGCCGGGTCCCGCGCGCCGACGTGGACCGGATGGAGAAGGGCATGCGCCGCGTCGAGCAGGCCGTGCGCGACGCCGACGACAAGCGCTGGAACCAGACCAACCCCGAGGTCGCCGCCCGGGCGCAGAGCATGGTCGACCAGCTCGAGGCCTCCGTCGCCTCGCTCCGGGCGGACCTGGAGAAGGCCCAGGCGTCCGGCAACGAGCGCAAGGTCAAGGACGCCCAGGCCAAGCTGGAGGCGCAGGAGCAGTGGCTGGCCCAGGCGCGCGGCAACCTCGACGAGTTCTCCGGCTGACCGGGGTCCTGTGTACGCGCCGGCGTTCAACCGGGTCGACGACGAGGACGCCGCGCGCCTGATGGTCGCCCGGGCCGGTGCGGGCGAGCTCGTGACGGTCGGGGCGGACGGCTACCCGGTGGCGACGCTGCTGCCGGTGCTCTGGCGTGGCGACCGCGTCCTGGCGCACCTGGCCCGGGCGAACCCGCACTGGCAGCAGATCGGGCCGGGCTCCCCCGGCCTGCTCGTCGTGGGAGGCCCGCAGGCCTACGTGTCGCCGAGCTGGTACGCGTCGAAGTCCGAGCACGGGCGCGTCGTCCCGACGTGGAACTACACGACGGTCCACCTCACCGGGCGGGTCCGCGTGCACGAAAACGTCGAGTGGCTGCGCGACCTCGTCACCGCGCTGACCGAGGAGCACGAGGGCGGCCGGGAGGACCCCTGGGCGGTCTCCGACGCGCCCGAGGCGTACGTCGCCGGGCAGCTGCGCGGGATCGTGGGCGTCGAGCTGGTGGTTGAGCGCGTCGAGGCCAAGGCCAAGCTCAGCCAGAACCGGTCCGAGGCGGACCGGGCCGGCGTGGTCGCGGGGCTGCGCTCCGAGGGCGACCCCGGGGCGACCCAGGTGGCCGACCTCATGGCCGACCTGGACGGCTGACGACGTGGTCGACACCGCGGCCGCAGCGCTGCTCGGGGCCGCGGGACTGCACGCCGGCTTCCAGCTGACCGTCACCACGCTCGTCTACCCGGCCCTGGCCCGGGTGGACGCCTCCCGCTGGGCGGAGGCCCACGACCGGCACAGCCGCGCGATCACCCCCCTCGTCGGCGTCGTCTACCTGCTGCTCCTGGCGGCCGGGGCCTGGGCCCTGGCGACCCTTCCCCTCACGACGGGGCTCGCCACCGCGGCCGTCGGTGCCGCGCTCTCCCTGGGCACGACGGCAGCCGTGGCCGCACCCCTACACGGCCGGCTGGGGCGGGAGGGTCCCGAGCCGGCCCTCGTGCGGCGGCTGCTGGTCGCCGACCGCGTCCGCTGCGCCGGCGCCGCGCTCTGCCTCGCCGGTGCAGCCCTCGCCTGCCTGCGCCCCTGACACAACGGCAGTTGCTGACGTGAAACAGCGGTTCTGGACCGCCGTTTCACGTCAGCAACTGACGTTTTGCGGGGTGCCGGGACGCAGTATGCCGCGCGGGCAGAACGTGCGAGTGCGAGGTCAGGCCTTGGCGGCCGTCGCCTTGGTGCCGGTGATCCGGTAGACGTCGAAGACGCCGTCGATCTTGCGGACGGCCTTCATGACGTGCTCGAGGTGGCTGGGGTCGCCCATCTCGAAGGTGAACTTGCTGATCGCCACCCGGTCCCGCGAGGTCTGCACCGACGCCGACAGGATGTTGACGTGCTGGTCGGACAGCACCCGCGTCACGTCCGACAGCAGCCGGTTGCGGTCGAGGGCCTCGACCTGGAGCTGGACGAGGAACACCGAGGCCGACGACGGCGCCCACTCGACCTCGATCATCCGGTCGGGCTGGGACAGCAGCGACTCGGCGTTGGTGCAGTCGGTGCGGTGCACCGAGACACCGTTGCCGCGGGTGATGAAGCCCATGATCGGGTCGCCCGGCACCGGCGTGCAGCAACGGGCCAGCTTGACCCACACGTCGGCCGTGCCGACGACCACGACGCCCGGGTCCCCGGTGCGGCGGCGCATGGACCGGGTCGGCGTGGTGGCCTCCGCGAGGTCCTCCGAGGCGCCCTCCTCGCCGCCGAGCGACGCGACGAGCCGGCCCACCACGTGCTGGGCGGACACGTGGCCCTCGCCCACCGCGGCATACAGGGCGTCGATGTCCTGGTAGCGCAGCTCGGACGCGAGCCCGGTCAGGGTCTCGACGGTGAGCAGGCGCTGGAGCGGCAGGCCCTCCTTGCGCATCGCCTTGGCGATCGCGTCCTTGCCGGTCTCGATGGCCTCCTCGCGCCGCTCCTTGGAGAACCACTGCTTGATCTTGTTGCGGGCGCGGGGGCTCTTGACGAACGTCAGCCAGTCGCGCGAGGGGCCCGCGCCGTCGGCCTTGGAGGTGAGCACCTCGACGACGTCGCCGTTCTCGAGGGTGGACTCCAGCGGCACGAGCCGGCCGTTGACCCGGCCGCCGATGCAGTGGTGACCGACCTCGGTGTGCACGGCGTACGCGAAGTCGACAGGGGTCGACCCCGCGGGCAGCGCCACGACCTCGCCCTTGGGCGTGAAGACGTAGACCTCGCGGGCGTTGATCTCGAACCGCAGCGAGTCGAGGAACTCCCCCGGGTCGGAGGTCTCCTTCTGCCAGTCGAGCAGCTGGCGCAGCCACGCCATGTCGCTGATCGGCCCGGTCTCGCCGTCCTTGGCGGCCGCGGCGGAGGCGGTCGCGTCCTCCTTGTACTTCCAGTGCGCGGCGACGCCGTACTCGGCGCGGCGGTGCATCGTGTGGGTGCGGATCTGGATCTCGACCGGCTTGCCCTCGGGACCGATGACCGTCGTGTGCAACGACTGGTACATGTTGAACTTCGGCATCGCGATGTAGTCCTTGAACCGCCCGGGCAGGGGGTTCCACCGCGCGTGCAGCGCGCCGAGCGCCGCGTAGCAGTCGCGCACCGAGTCCACGAGCACCCGCACCGCGACGAGGTCGTAGATGTCCTCGAAGTCGCGGCCGCGCACGATCATCTTCTGGTACACGGAGTAGTAGTGCTTGGGCCGGCCGGTGACCGTCGCCTTGATCTTGGCGGCCCTGAGGTCGGCGCTGACCTGCTCGCGCACCCCGGCCAGGAACTCCTCGCGGGCGGGGGCGCGCTCGGCGACCAGACGCACGATCTCGTCGTACACCTTCGGGTAGAGCGTCGCGAACGACAGGTCCTCGAGCTCCCACTTGATGGTGTTCATGCCGAGCCGGTGCGCCAGCGGCGCATAGATCTCGAGCGTCTCGCGCGCCTTGCGCTGCGCCGACTCGACCGAGACGTACCGCCACGTGCGGGCGTTGTGCAGCCGGTCGGCCAGCTTGATGACCAGGACGCGGATGTCCTTGGCCATCGCGACGACCATCTTGCGGACCGTCTCGGCCTGGGCCGCGTCGCCGTAGGTCACCTTGTCGAGCTTGGTGACGCCGTCGACCAGCATCGCGACCTCGTGGCCGAAGTCCTTCTCCAGCTGGTCGAGCCCGTATGCCGTGTCCTCGACCGTGTCGTGCAGCAGCGCCGCGGCCAGCGTGGCCGGCGTCATGCCGAGCTCGGCAAGGATGGTCGTGACCGCGAGCGGGTGCGTGATGTACGCGTCGCCGGACTTGCGCTTCTGGCCCCGGTGGGCCTCCTCGGCGACGACGTAGGCGCGCTGGATGACGGTCAGGTCGGCCTTGGGGTGGGTGGCCCGGACCGTCTGCAGCAGCGGCTCGAGGACGGGGTTCGCGGGGGCGCCGCGAGCCCCGAAGCGGGCCAGCCTGGCCCGGACCCGGCTCGCCGAGGACGCGCCCGTGGGCACGGGCCCGGTGACGACGTCCTCAGTCATGACAAGAGCCTACGTGATGCGGCCGTGCCGCCGACGCGGGTCCGGCCGTCTCAGTCCCCCGTGACGACGACCGTCGTGTGCACCTCGCGCCCGGCCAGGCGACCGCGACCTCCGAGGAAGGTCAGCTCGACGAGCGTCTCGAACGCCACCACGGTGGCCCCGACCTGCTCGACGAGCCGGCAGGCCGCCTCGGCCGTCCCGCCGGTGGCCAGCACGTCGTCGACGACCAGCACGCGCGCCCCGGGCTCGAAGCCGTCCTCGTGCACCTCGATGGTCGCGTTGCCGTACTCGAGCGCGTAGGACAGCGACACCGTGGCACCGGGCAGCTTGCCCGCCTTGCGGACCGGGACGAACCCGAGGCCGAGCTCGTGGGCCAGGGCGGCACCGAAGATGAAGCCCCGGGCCTCCACGCCCGCGACGACGTCGACGCGCCCGGCATACCGCTGCGCCATGTCGCGCACGATGTCACCGAACAGCGCACCGTCGGCGAGCACCGGCGTGACGTCCTTGAAGACCACGCCGGGCTCGGGGAAGTCGGGGATGTCGCGCAGGGTGCGGTCCACGCGCTCGGCGAGAGTCGTGGTGGTCTCGTCGGTCGTCATCGGCGGGTCCCCGTCCGGCTCAGCGCCGCGACTTGGGTGCACGCCGCGGCTGGTTGCGCGGGCCCGAGGTGGCGTACCGGTGCGTCTCACGGGCGACCGCGGGACGGGCCCCGGCCGGGACCCCCTCGCGCTCGGCTCCCTCCTCGCCGGCCTCGTCGGCCGGCTCCGGCGCCTCGTGGGCGTGCGGGGCGACGTCGTGGGAGGTCGGCGCACCGTGGCGCTGCTGGTAGCGCAGGGCGGCCTTCTCGAGCTGCTGCACCTCCGGCTCCTTGGCACGCAGCGTCACGAGCAGCGGCGTGGCGATGAAGATCGAGGAGTACGCGCCCACCGCCATGCCGATGAACAGCACGAGCGAGAGGTCGAGCAGCGTGCCCGGGCCGATGGTCGCGAAGCCCACGACCAGCACCGCCAAGGTCGGCAGGAGCGCGACCACGGTGGTGTTGATCGAGCGGACCACGGTCTGGTTCACGGCGAGGTTCGCGGCCTGGGCGTAGGTGACCCGCTTGCCGGCGAACGCCTCGTTGGTGTTCTCGCGCACCTTGTCGAAGACGACGACCGTGTCGTAGAGCGAGTAGCCGAGGACGGTCAGGAAGCCGATCATCGTCGCCGGGGACACCTCGAAGCCGGTGAGGGCGTAGATGCCGACGGTGATGATCATGTCGTGGACCAGGGCGACCAGGGCCGACAGGGCCATCTTCCAGGTGCGGAAGTACAGCGCCATGACCAGCATCGTCAGCACGAGGAAGACGACCAGGGCACGCAGGGCCTGCTGGCTCAGCGAGGCACCCCACGACGGGCCGATGAAGCTCGCGCTCACCTTGTCGGTGGGGACGTCGAACTCCTTGGCCAGGGCGTCGCGGACGTTCGCCGACTGGGCGTCGTTGAGCTGCTCGGTCTGCACGCGCACGGTGCTGTTGCCGAGCTTGGTGACGTTGGCGTCCTGCGCCGATCCGACCGAGCGGACGGCGTCCTTGGCGCGGGTCTCGTAGCTGGACGTGCCGGCGGGCGTGGTGGAGACGCGGAACTCCGAGCCCCCCGTGAACTCCAGGCCCAGGTTGAGCCGGAACACGAGCAGGCCCACGAGCGCGATCACCATGACGACGCCGGACGCGATGTACCAGCGGCGGCGGTTCTCGATGAACCGGACCGACCGCTTGCCGGTGTAGAGGTCGTTGCCGAGCTGGGCGAAGTTGATCATCGGGCGCTCCCCTGGGTCGCGGTGGCGGCGGGTACGGCGAACCGCCCCCGTCCCACGTAGCGCGGCGTCACCTTGGCCCCGAGGCGCTCAGGGCTGAGGCCGGACCACTTGTGGCCGCCGCCGAAGAACTTCGTCTCGGCCAGGATCCCCACCACGGGGTGGGTGAACAGGAAGACGACGAGGATGTCGAGCAGCGTGGTGAGGCCGAGGGTGAACGCGAAGCCGCGCACCCCCGAGGAGGCCAGGAAGTACAGCACCACGGCCGCGAGGAAGTTGACGCCGTCGGCCACCAGGATGGTCCGGCGGGCACGCCGCCAGCCGGTCTCGACCGCTGCGCGCAGCGGACGGCCCTCGCGGACCTCGTCGCGGACGCGCTCGAAGTAGACGATGAACGAGTCGGCCGTGACACCGATCGCCACCACCAGGCCCGTCACGCCGGCCATGTCGAGGCGGTAGTTGTGGGACCAGCCGAGGATCGTGATGAGCAGGTAGGTCAGGAGCCCCGCGATCGCGATGCTGGCGACGGTCACCAGTCCGAGGGCGCGGTACTGGAACAGCGAGTAGACCGCCACGAGGAGCAGGCCGATGAGTCCGGCCGCGAGGCCCATGGTGAGCTGCTCGGAGCCGAGCGTCGGGCTGATCTGCTCGCGCGTCTGCAGCGTGAACGAGATCGGCAGCGCGCCGAACTTGAGCTGGTTGGCGAGGGCGCGGGCGCTCTCGATGGTGAAGTTGCCGGTGATACTGGCCGAGCCGTTGAGGATCGCCTCGTTGAACGACGGGGCGACGATCGACCGGTTGTCCAGCACTGCGGCCATCCGGTTGCGCGGCGACTCGAGGCCGACCATGCGCTTGCTCGCCTCGCCGTACGCCTTGGCGCCGGCGGACTTGAACGACAGCTGGATCTCGACGGTGCTCGAGGGCTGGCCGTTGGACAGCGGGCGGTAGCCGGCCGCGGCCTTGTCGATCTGGTTGCCGTCGACGATGACCGGTCCGAGGATGAACTTCTCGACGCCGTCGTCGCTGCAGGTGACCAGCGGCTTCTTCGGGTCGTTGACGATGTTGTCGAGCACGCCGGGCTTGGAGCAGTCGAGCGCCTGGAACTGCTGCTGCAGCTCCGGCGTCACCCACGCCAGGTCGTTGGGGTTGGTCGGCGTGCCGCCGGTCGCGCCGGTGGTGGCGGTGCCGGTCGGGGTCGCGGCCCCGGTGGTGGCGGTCGCCGCGCCCGTGGTCGCGGACGGGGTGGGCGGCGGCGTCGTCGCCTGGAGGAACGAGCCGGGAAGCGCGCTCTTGGCCGTCGTCGTGGCCGCGCCGGAGGCCGTCGGCACCGGTGCGGTGGCCGTGCCGGTGGCGGTGCCGGTCGGCGAGCCCGTCGCCGTGCCGGTGCCGGTGGCGGTGCCCGTGGGGGCCGGCTGGTTCGTTCCCGGGCCGGAGACCAGCACGCCGCGGAACTGCATCTGCGAGGAGCGGCGGATCGCGTCCTCGTCCTGTCGCGAGGGCTCACCCGGCATCGACACGACGATGTCGTTGCCGCGCGTGGTCACCTCGGCGCCGGAGACACCGTTGGAGTCGATGCGCTGGACGATGATGCCGCGGGCCTGCTCGAGCTGCTGGCTCGACACCTTCTGGTTGCCGACCAGCTTGGGCTGCAGCACCATCTCGGTGCCGCCCTCGAGGTCCAGGCCCAGCTTGGGGGTCCAACTGCCGGTGCCCCAGGTGTTGGCGCTGAACAGCAGCGCGCCGAGGCCCACCGCGATCGCGGCCAGCCAGGCCAGGACCTTCAGCGGCTTGCGGGTGTACGGGTTGAGTGCCACGGGCTGGTTACCCCTAGTCGGTGGTGCTGGGCGCGTCGGTGGACGAGGTGCCCTCGGTGGACGGGGTGCCGTCCGTGGAGGGCGCGGTCGTCCTGGTGCCGATCGCACGCCGGTCGAAGCGGACGGTGACCCCCGGGCTGACCTCGAGGGTGACGACGGTGTCGTCGAGGGAGGTGATGCGGCCGAAGAGGCCGGACGTCGTGCACACCTCGTCGCCCACGGACAGCCCGGCCTGCAGGTTCTGCGTCTCCCGCTGGCGGCGCCGCTGGCTGAACACCATGAAGGCGATCAGCGCGACCGGCAGGAGGAAGATGAGCAGGCTGGACGCGGACGAGCCGCCGTTCGACATGGGAAAGGTCCTTCGGGCAGGGTGCTTGGACGCGCCGGGCTGGGCGACCGCCCGAGTGTAGGTGACACCGGGCATACCGACCAACGTGGCCCGCGGGGGTCGCGTTCCAATCGTGACCTACGCGAAGGCTGCCCACCAGGGGCACCCGAGGCACGCTCAGGCGCCGAAACGGCCCTCGCCGTCGAGCGGCAGCGGCACCTGGACGTCGGCGCCGGCCGGGGGCGTGAGGCCCAGGTGCGCCCAGGCCAGCGCGGTCGCGGCCCGGCCCCGGGGCGTACGCGTCACGAGCCCCTCGCGCACGAGGAACGGTTCGGCGACGGTCTCGACGGTGTCCGCCTCCTCCCCCACGGCCACGGCCAGGGTGGACAGGCCCACGGGTCCGCCGGCGAAGCGGCGGCACAGCGCGTCGAGCACGGCGCGGTCGAGCCGGTCGAGCCCGCGGTCGTCGACGTCGAAGAGGGCCAGTGCCGCGTGGGCGGCCTCCTCGTCGACCACGTCGCGGCCGTGCACCTGCGCCCAGTCCCGCACGCGCCGGAGCAGCCGGTTGGCGATGCGGGGTGTGCCGCGGGACCGCCGGGAGATCTCGAGGATGCCGGCCTCGTCGGCGCTCACGTCGAGCAGGCGCGCCGAGCGGTGCAGGATCGTCACGAGGTCGTCGGTCGCGTAGAAGTCGAGGTGGCCGGTGAACCCGAACCGGTCGCGCAGGGGCGCCGGCAGCAGGCCCGCCCGCGTCGTCGCGCCGACGACGGTGAAGGGCGGCAGCTCGAGCGGGATGGCGGTGGCTCCGGGGCCCTTGCCGACCACGACGTCCACCCGGAAGTCCTCCATCGCGAGATAGAGCATCTCCTCGGCGGAGCGGGACATGCGGTGGATCTCGTCGAGGAAGAGCACCTCGCCCTCGGACAGCGACGAGAGCACGGAGGCGAGGTCACCCGCGTGCTGGATCGCTGGACCGCTGGTGATGCGGATCGGACGCTCGAGCTCGGTGCCGATGAGCATCGCCAGGGTGGTCTTGCCGAGCCCGGGTGGCCCGGAGAGCAGGACGTGGTCGGGGGCGCTCCCCCGGCGTCGCGCCGCCTCGAGCACGAGGGAGAGCTGGTCGCGGACCCGGGTCTGGCCCGAGAACTCGCTGAGGCGCCGGGGACGCAGGGCGTTCTCGACGGTGCGCTCGTCGGCGTCGCTGCCCGGGTCGACGACGCGGGCGGTCGCGTCGACCGACCTGTCCTCGTACATCTCGGAGGAGAAGCCGTCGGCCACGGTGCTCACCGGCCCAGCTCGCGCAGGGCGGCACGGAGCATCGCCGAGACGTCGGGGTTCGCGCCGGCAGCGGCAGCACCGTCGGCGCCGTCCGCGACCCGGGCGACGGCGTCCTCGGCCTGCCTGGCGGTCCAGCCCAGCCCGGTCAGGGCCTCGGTCACCTGCTCGCGCCAGGGGGCCACCGCCCGGGCCACGGGCCCGCTGGTCGCGGCGGCGGTCGCCGTCGGCAGCCCGATCTTGTCGCGCAGCTCCAGGACCATCCGCTCGGCGCCCTTCTTGCCGATGCCGGGCACCTTGGTCAGGGCGGCGACGTCACCGCCACCGATGGCGGCCCGCAGCCGGTCGGGGGGCATGACGGAGAGCATGGCAAGCGCCAGTCGCGGGCCGACGCCGGACACGGTCTGGACCTGCTCGAAGACGTCGCGCTCGTCGTCGGTCGCGAAGCCGTAGAGCGTGAGGCTGTCCTCGCGCACGACCAGGGTGGTGGCCAGCGTGGCCTCCTGGCCCCGGTGGACGGACGCGGCGGTGGCGGGCGCGGTGTGCAGCAGCATGCCCACGCCGCCGACCTCGACGACGACGCGGTCGAGCCCGGCGTGCAGGACCGGCCCGCGGACGGAGGCGATCACGAGGACACCGCCTTGAGGCGGGCGCGCTCGGACGCCGCGGCGAGGGCGAGCCGGCGGTCACCGGCGCCGCGCCAGTGGTGGCAGATCGCCAGGGCGAGGGCGTCGGCGGCGTCGGCCGGCTTGGGGGCGACCTCGAGGGCGAGGATGCGGGTGACCATCGTGGTGACCTGTGCCTTGTCGGCGCGGCCCTGGCCGGTGACGGCGGCCTTGACCTCGCTGGGGGTGTGGGTGACGAGCGGCAGGCCTCGGCGTGCCGCCGCCAGGAGGACCAGGCCGGATGCCTGGGCGGTGGTCATGACGGTCGGGACGTGGTCGGCGGCGAAGACGCGCTCGAGCGCGATGGCGTCCGGCTCGAACCGGTCGAGCCAGGCGTCGAGCTGGTCCTGCAGGTAGACGAGCCGCTCCCCGGTGTCGCTGCCGCCGGGCGTGCGCACGACGCCCACGGCCACCATCGACAGGCGCCCGCCGCGGCTCCCGTCGACGACGCCGAGGCCGCACCGGGTGAGCCCCGGGTCGACACCGAGCACGCGCACGTCAGTCCCTTCCGTCCGAACAGGTGTTCGGTCGAACGCTACACACGACGGCGCCCGCTCCCCCGCAGTGACACGCGAGGGGCGGGCGCCGGTGTCCGCCTGGTCGGCCGCACGGGCCGGGGCGTCCTAGTCCTCGTCCTCGAGCTGGGCCAGGACGTCGTCCGGGATGTCGCCGTTGGCGAAGACGTCCTGCACGTCGTCGGAGTCCTCCAGGGCCTCGATGACGCGGATCATCCTGCGGGCGCCCTCGAGGTCGAGCGGCACCTGGAGGTTCGGGACCCACGAGGCCTCGGCCGAGTCGTACTCCACGCCGGCGTCCTGCAGGGCGGTCCGCACGGCGACGACGTCCGTCGCCTCGCTGACGATCTCCCAGGTGTCGCCGTTGTCGTTGACCTCGTCGGCCCCGGCGTCGAGGACGATCTCGAGGATGTCGTCCTCGCCCTGGCCCTCGGTCTTCGGGACGATGACGACGCCCTTGCGGTCGAAGACGTAGGCGACCGAGCCCGGGTCGGCGAGCTGGCCGCCGTTGCGGGTCAGCGCGGTGCGGACCTCGGCGGCCGCGCGGTTGCGGTTGTCGGTGAGGCACTCGATGAGGACGGCCACGCCACCGGGCGCGTAGCCCTCGTACGTGATGTTCTCCCAGTCGGCACCGCCGGCGGTCGCGCCGCTGCCGCGCTTGACGGCGTTGTCGATGTTGTTGTTCGGGACCGAGGACTTCTTCGCCTTCTGGATGGCGTCGTACAGCGTCGGGTTGCCCGCGGGGTCACCGCCGCCCTGGCGCGCCGCGACCTCGATGTTCTTGATGAGCTTGGCGAAGAGCTTGCCGCGCTTGGCGTCGATGGCAGCCTTCTTGTGCTTCGTGGTGGCCCATTTGCTGTGGCCGCTCATGCGTTGCCTCTCACGATCTCGACGAACAACTGGTGGAACCGGTGGTCACCGGTCACTTCCGGGTGGAAGGAGGTGGCCAGCAGGGCCCCCTGACGAACGGCGACGATCCTACCTGCGGCGGGACCCTCCTCGACGTGGGCCAGCACGTCCACCGCGTCGCCGACCTGCTCGACCCAGGGCGCCCGGATGAAGACCGCCCTCATGGGCGCGCCGCCGATGGCGTGGATGTGCAGGTCCTCCTCGAACGAGTCGACCTGGCGGCCGAACGCGTTGCGCCGCACCGTCATGTCGATGCCGCCGAGGGTCTGCTGGTCGGGGCGGGCGTCGGCGATGCGGTCGGCGAGCATGATCATCCCCGCGCACGAGCCGTATGCCGGCATACCCTCCGCGATCCGTGCGCGCAGCGGCTGGTGGAGGTCGAACGCGCGGACGAGCTTGTCCATGGTCGTGGACTCGCCGCCGGGCAGCACCAGCCCGTCCACCGCCTCGAGCTCGACCGTGCGCCGGACGGGGACGGCACGGGCGCCGGCGTCCTCGAGGGCGCGCAGGTGCTCGCGGACGTCGCCCTGGACGGCCAGGACACCGATCGTGGGCTGCGTGGTCACGGCGGGAATGCTACGACCGCCCTCCTAGGCTGGACCCCGTGCCCCTCCCCGACGTGCCGCAGCCCGGCGCCGTGCGCATCCGCGAGCGCACCCCCGACGACCTCCCCGCCCTCGCCCGCGCCCTCGCGGCGCAGCAGCCGCACACGGGGTACCCGCAGCGATGGCCGCTGCCCTGGCCGGTGGAGTCGTTCCTGCAGCGGCAGGGCGAGCTCGGCGCGTGGGTGGCCACGCTCGGTGACACCGACGTCCCCGTCGGCCACGTCTCGGTGACCGCGGTGGCCGGCGACGGCCCCGAGGTCGACGGCTGGGTCGCCGGGACCGGGCGGCCGGTCGAGGAGCTGGCCGCGGTGTCGGTCCTGTTCGTCGACCACGGGGTCTCCGGGCTGGGCGTGGGACGGGCGCTGCTGGAGGCGTCCGTCGCCTTCATCCGGCGCAGCGGCCGGGTGCCGGTGCTCGACGTGGTGCAGGAGACCGAGCGCGCGGTGCGGCTCTACCAGCGGGCGGGGTGGCAGGTGGTGGGCGAGGCGCGTCCGTCGTGGCTGCCCGACACCCACCGGCCCGTCCTGCTCATGGCGCTGCCCGACGCGGCCGGCTGACGCGGCCGCAGGACGCGTCGAGGGGCCACGACGGGCCGAGCGGACCGGAGTCCATCGGCCCGTCGTGACCCCTCGAGAGGTCAGCGGGCGGCCGGCGGCGCTGCCGCCGGCCCCGGTGTCACCAGCCGCGCTCGGCCAGGCGGTGCGGCTCGGGGATCTCGTCGACGTTGATGCCGACCATGGCCTCGCCCAGGCCGCGGGAGACCTTGGCGATCACGTCGGGGTCGTCGTAGAAGGTCGTCGCCTTGACGATCGCCTCGGCGCGCTGGGCCGGGTTGCCGGACTTGAAGATGCCCGAGCCCACGAACACGCCCTCGGCGCCGAGCTGCATCATCATCGCGGCGTCGGCCGGGGTCGCGATGCCGCCGGCGGTGAACAGCACGACGGGGAGCTTGCCCGCCTCGGCGACCTCCTTGACGAGGTCGTACGGCGCCTGCAGCTCCTTGGCCGCGACGTAGAGCTCGTCCTCGGGCAGGTTCTGCAGCCAGCGGATCTGGTCGCGCATCTTGCGCATGTGGGTGGTGGCGTTCGAGACGTCACCGGTGCCGGCCTCGCCCTTGGAGCGGATCATGGCCGCGCCCTCGGTGATGCGGCGCAGGGCCTCGCCGAGGTTGGTCGCACCGCAGACGAAGGGGACGGTGAACGCCCACTTGTCGATGTGGTTGGTGTAGTCGGCCGGGGTCAGCACCTCGGACTCGTCGATGTAGTCGACGCCCAGGGACTGGAGCACCTGCGCCTCGACGAAGTGGCCGATGCGGGCCTTGGCCATCACCGGGATCGAGACGGCCTCGATGATGCCGTCGATCATGTCGGGGTCGGACATCCGGGAGACGCCGCCCTGGGCGCGGATGTCGGCGGGGACGCGCTCGAGCGCCATGACGGCGACGGCGCCGGCGTCCTCGGCGATCTTGGCCTGCTCGGCGTTGACGACGTCCATGATGACGCCGCCCTTGAGCATCTCGGCCATGCCGCGCTTGACGCGCTGGGTGCCGGTGCCGGGCGGGGTCGTGGGGGTGGTCGTGTCGGCGGACATGAAGGTGCCTACTTCCGGTCGTTCAGAGGGCGCAGCGCAGGGGGCGCGCTTCCCCTCCATGGTAGTTGGTGGCCGGGCGCCGGTATGCCGGGGAGTCACCCCTGCGGCCGGGCGCCACGAGGGCGCCCACCGGACCCGGTGACGGGCGCCCCGGCCGCACGGCATACGCTGGCCTGCGAAAGGGAGTAGTCCCCAACCGCCGCGTCGACACACTGACCCCCGGGTCCGGTGCGGTGGGCCACCCTCCGCAGGTGGCGGACGAGACTTTCGACCAGTTCGACGTACCCACGACGGGCGTCCTGGTCGAAGGGACGTCCGGTCACGGGTCTCCTCGGCCGGGTGCCGGAGGAGAGACACCCATGTACGCATTCCTGCTCAGCACTGCCGTCATCTTCGTCGCCGAGCTCGGCGACAAGAGCCAGCTGATGGCCATGACGTTCGCGACGAGGTACCGGGCCAGGCAGGTGCTGCTCGGCATCACCGTCGCCACCGCCGTCGTGCACCTGGCCTCGGTCGGGATCGGCCGGCTGGTCGGCACGGCGTTCAGCGACCACCAGTGGCTGGTCAACGTCGTGGCCGGCGTCGCGTTCCTCGGCTTCGCGGCCTGGACGCTGCGCGGCGACGAGCTCACCGAGGACGAGGCGGACAAGGCGCGGCGCAGCAGCGGCGCGGCCCTTCTCGCGGTCGGCACGGCCTTCTTCCTCGCCGAGCTCGGGGACAAGACCATGCTCGCCACCATCACGCTCGCCGCCAAGGAGGGCTGGTTCGGCACCTGGGTCGGCAGCACCCTCGGCATGGTGCTGGCCGACGCGCTCGCCATCGGGGTCGGCGCGGTGCTCGGCCGCAAGCTGCCCGAGAAGGTCATCAAGGTCGGGGCCGCGGTCGCGTTCCTCGTGTTCGGGGTGGCCCTGGTGGTGCAGGGCCTGCTGTCCCGCTGACCGGACGCCACCTCCCCCACTTCGGGCCACCCAGCCGCGGTCCGGCCTACCCGGTCACGGGTCAGGTGGCCCGAAGTGCGGGAAGCCTCCGGACTTCGGGCCACCCAACCGCGGTCCGGGCAACCCGGTCGCGGGTCAGGTGGCCCGAAGTGCGAAACCCTCCGGGGTGCCCGGGCGCTGGTGGACGTCAGCTGCTGCGGACGGCCGGCGGCAGCTCGTCGTCGAACTCGACGGTCCGGGGCAGGTCGGCATGGCCGGCGAGCCGGAAGACGCGCACGACCTGCTTGCGCCGGACCCGGCGGACGTCGGTCACCGCGTCGTTGTGGAACCGCCGGGCGAGCTGCACGCGCATCCCCGCGGCCTCGACCCGCTCGAGGGCAGCAGCCGCGGGACCTGCGGGGTCCTCGCGCAGGTGGGCGACGACGTCCGCGGACAGGGCCGCCTGCAGCGCCTCGGTGAGGCCGCTCTCGATGCCCTCGCGCGGGCCGAAGACCTGCCCCTCGAGCAGGTCGTCCTCGAGCGCGCGCTCGTTGTGCGCCTCCAGCGACTCGGAGGCCACGCTCACGAGCATGAGCGCGGAGGCGGGGTCCAGCGCCCCGGAGTTGGCGAGCTCCAGGGTCGCCTCGGCGCGGCGCACCAGCTGGGCGTCGAGGGCCGAGAGCGACCCCTCCACTCGCGTGTGCAGCCGGTCGAGCCGGGCCGCGCTGTAGGACAGGTACCAGGCGACCCCGAGCAGCAGGGCCACGGCGACGGCGCCCCACGTCAGCGCGTCCACGTCTCCTCACCTCCTCGCCGGCCGCGCAGCAGCCGGGTCCACCGCGTGTCCGAGCCCGAGTCGAAGCGCGTCTCGTCGGCACCGTGGGTCACCATCTCGTAGACGGCCATCACGTCGCGGGCCACCTCCGACCAGTCGAAGACCATCGCCCGCCGGTGCCCCTCCTCCGCGAGGCGTGCGCGCTCCCGCGGGTCCTCGAGCAGCCGGCAGAGCTTGGCGGCCAGGTCCTCGTGGTCCTCGTTGGCGAACATCACCCCGGTGCGGCCGCCGTCGAGCACGCGCAGGAACGCGGCCAGGTCGCTCGCGACGACCGGGGCGCCGGCGCTCATCGCCTCGACGAGGACGATGCCGAAGGACTCGCCACCGGTGTGCGGGGCGACGTAGGCGTCGACGGAGGACAGCAGGGCTGCCTTGTCGTCGTCGGACACCATGCCGAGGAACTCGGTGGCACGGGCCACCTCGGGCGTCATGCGCTCGCGCGCGGCGTCGACGTCGCCCGGCCCGGCCACGAGCAGCCGGGTGCCGGGGTGCGTGCGCAGGACCTGCGACATCGCTGCCGCGAGCACCGGCAGGCCCTTGCGCGGCTCGTCGATGCGCCCGAGGAACGCCAGGGTCGGGGCCTCGGGGGTGCCCTGCCACGACGGGTTCGGGGCAGCCGACGCGAAGCGGGCGACGTTGACGCCGTTGGGGATCACGACCGCGTCGCCACCGAGGTGCGTCGTCACCGTGCGCCGGGCGTCCTCGGACACCGCGATCCGCGCGCTGATCTTCTCCAGGCTCGGGCGAAGGATCGGGAATGCCGCCTGCATGGCACGCGAGCGCAGGTTGCTCGTGTGGAAGGTCCCGACGATCGGGCCCTCCCCTGCCCAGAGGGCCAGCAGCGAGACGCTGGGCGTCACCGGCTCGTGGATGTGCAGGACGTCGAAGTCGCCCTGCTCGAGCCAGCGCCCGACCCGCGCCGCCGTGACCGGGCCGAAGCTGAGCCGCGCGACGGAGCCGTTGTAGCGCACAGGGACCGCGCGCCCCACCGACTCGACGTAGTCGGGCAGCGGGGTGTCGTCGTCAGCCGGCGCGAGGACACGCGCGTGGTGCCCCTCGGCTAGGAAGTGCTCCGCGAGGTCGCGGACGTGGAACTGCACTCCCCCGGGCACGTCGAAGGAGTACGGGCAGACGAGGCCGATCCTCACCGGCGAACCTCGTCACCCTGACCCGAGCGGGGCACCCCACCGGGCGCGGTCGTGGGCGCCTCCACGGGCGTCGCGCCCGGCAGGTCCTCGAGGAAGACGCGCTGGAGCATGTGCCAGTCCTGCGTGTGCTCGCGGATGGCGCCGCCAAGGGCGTCGGCGCACTGCTGGGTCATGGAGACCGCCTTGGCACGGGTCGTCCCGCTCGACGGGACGGTCACCCGCTCGTGGAAGGTGATGACCACCCGGTGCCGCCACGACGGCTGCCCCACCGGCTCGTAGTGGATGGACACCGGGAACAGCGCGGCACCGCTGGCCAGCGACAGGGCGGCCGGACCGGCCGCCATCGAGGTGCGGTGGCCGCACAGGTCGACCTCGACCCCGCGCGCGGTGAGGTCGCGGTCGGCGAGCAGCGGCATGAGCACCGGCTGGGCCAGGTGGCCGCGCAGCTGGGCGAACACGTCGCCACCGCCGGTCAGCGGCAGGATCGTCATGCCCAGCGACTCGCGGAAGGCGAGGAACTCGGCATACACCTCCTCGGGCTTGAGCCGCTCGGCGACGGTGACGACGGGCGCGATGGCCCGGGTCCCCCACGCGCCGGCGAGGTCCCAGTTGCCCAGGTGGCCGAGGAAGCAGACGACCGGGCGACCCGCGGCGATCTCGGCCCGCACGGGCGCGTCGCCGACGACGCGCACGGACGCCTCGAGCTCTGCCTGCGTGCGGTCCGGGAGCCGGAACGCCTCGCAGTAGTACCGCATGTACGACCGCATCCCTGCCTTGACGAGGGCGTCGAGCTCGGGCTCGCCGAGCTCCGGGCGCACCTTCGCGTAGTTGGCGCGCAGGCGCTGCACGCCCTTTCCCCCGCGGGCGACGGTGAGGTCGGCCAGCTGGTCGAAGACCGTGTATGCCGTGCGCTCGGGGAGGCGGCGGACCGCTCCCCAGCCGAGCCGGTAGCCCCCGACGGCCAAGACGTCGCCGATGCCGCGCACGGGCTCAGGCGGTCTCGGCCAGCGCCTGGCGGCGCACCATCAGCATCCGCTGCACGACGGTGACCAGGCTGGCGACGGCCAGCAGGGCCAGCACGACGCCGAGGACGACCTCGGGCAGCCCGAGCCCGACCAGGCCCGTCGTCACGAGCACGGCGACGAGCCGGTCGGCCCGCTCGGCGATGCCGACGTTGGCGGTGAAGCCCAGGCCCTCTGCACGCGCCTTCGCGTAGGACACGACGCTTCCGAGGATCAGGCAGGCCAGCGCGAGCCCGGCCATGAGGAAGTTGTCGCCGCTGCCGGCGTACCAGAGCACGAGTCCGCCGAAGATCGCCGAGTCGCCGACGCGGTCGAGCGTGGAGTCGAGGTAGGCGCCCCAGTTGCCGGAGCGGCCGGACATGCGCGCCATCACGCCGTCGACGGTGTCGGAGAAGACGAACAGGGTGACGACCAGCGTGCCCCAGAAGAAGTTCGTGCCACCACGGGGGTAGAACGCCAGCGCCCCGACGCAGACGCCGATGGTGCCGACGGTCGTGACGACGTCGGGGCTGATCCCGAGCTTGAGCAGGAACCGGGCCACCGGCGTGAAGACCTTGGTGAAGAAGGCGCGCGCGTACTTGTTGAGCATGGTGGGCGCCAGCCTACTGAGCCGAGGGCCCGGCGGTGCCCGACGCGGCCGGCGCCGTGGCGGGCTGCGTCGGTGCGCACGCCGGGGTGCCGCCCGGGAGCTGGTAGCGGTGGTCCGCCACCCACGTGTAGACGCGCCCTGCGACGGCGCGGACGCCGGGGGCGGCCACCAGCCACCCGAGCGGCCGCCACAGCGGCGCGCCGTGGCGCAGTCCCTCGGCGATGGCGAGGTGGGCCGAGGCCACGCTGCCGTCGGGGCGGACGTACTGGGCCGCCTCGATGCACTGGGCCTGCGTGAGGCCGAGCGCCTCGAGGTCGAGCTCCTGCCACGGCCGCAGGTCGTAGCGACCGCGCCGGTCGACCCACCGCTTGGCGAACCGCGCACTGGTGGTGCAGAAGCCGCAGTCGCCGTCGAAGACGAGCACGCCGCGACCGGTGCCGCTGCTGGAGTCCATGGGGCCAGTGTGGCATCCCGTGCAGGGCCCTCTGGCACCATGTGCGCCATGACGGGGGCAGGGGTGCGACGGCTCGGACCGCTCGCACTGGGGTGGCGGCTCACGGTGACGGCGGCGGTGGTGGTCACGGCGGCGGCGGGGACGCTGGTCGGGAACGACGACTGGTGGCCGTTCGCGCCGATGTCCCAGTACGCGTTCTCGGTGCGCAACGACGGCGTCATCAACTCCCTCGGCATGGACGCGCTGACGGTCGACGGCGAGGTCGTGCGCGTGCCCCTGTCCAAGGAGAAGATCGGCATCGAGCGGGCCGAGGTCGAGGGCCAGGCGCCGCGGATCATCCGCGACCCCGAGATCCTGCAGGACATCGCGGTGCTGCACTCGCGCCGCCTGCCGCGCGAGCCGGCGTACCGCACGATCTGGCTGCGCAACACCCAGACCCGCATCAGGACGGGTGAGGTGGTCGTCACGACCCTGGCCACGTGGGAGGTCCGCGACCCGTTGCACCCCGAGCCGACCGGCATACCGGGTGGTGCCCCGTGAACGCGGCGCGGGCGGTGCGCGGTTTCCTCGTGCCCGCGCTGCCGCCGGCGCGGGTGGCGTGGCTGCGGCGCGTCATCTACCCCTTCGTGTGGCTCGACGTGCTGTGGATCGTCACCGACCCGATACCCCACGGCGACGTCCCGCCGAGCCTGTACCGCGGTCTCCTGGTCCGGGACCTGCTGCACCTGCCGGTGCCGTCGCACGACTACGTGCGCTGGCTGCTCGGCGTCATCCTCGTCAGCTCCGCCGTCGCTGCGACGGGGCGGCTCCCGCGTCTCGCGGGCTGGGTCTGCGCCGTCGGGATGCTCGACTGGGTGAGCAACGCCTTCGCCTACTCCAAGGTCGACCACGACCACTTCGCCCTCGTCGTGGCGCTCTTCGTCCTCCCGACGGCGGGCCGGGCGAGCACCCGCGAGGTCGACGAGCGCACCGAGCGAGCCGGCTGGGCCGTGCGGATGGTGCAGGTCGGGGCGGTGTGCATCTACGCCCTGTCGGCGTGGGCGAAGATGCGGTTCGGCGGCTGGGGGTGGGCGAACGGCGCCACGCTGATCTGGGCGCTCACGAGGCGCCCCAACGGCATCGGGCCCTGGGTCGGCTCGCACCCTGCCCTCACGCACGCGCTGCAGTGGATCGTGCTCGTCGCCGAGTTCTGCTCCCCCGTCCTGCTGTGGCTGAGGGGGCGTGCGCTGTATGCCGGCCTGCTCTTCTGGGCGGGCTTCCACCTGAGCACCTACGTGATGCTCAAGATCCACTTCCTGCCGCTGGTGGTCTGCCTGCTGGCGTTCCTGCCGCTCGAACGGGTCAGGCGCCCTCGCCGGCTCGCGGCCACGCCGCCACGAGCTGGGTCCGCACGTCCTCGAGCAACGTCGGAAGTGCCTTCGTCTGCCCGATGATGGGCAGGAAGTTGGCGTCGCCTCCCCACCGGGGCACGACGTGCTGGTGCAGGTGCGCCTGCACCCCGGCGCCGGCGACCGCGCCCTGGTTCATGCCCACGTTGTAGCCGTGCGGGGCGCTGGAGGCGTCGAGCGCGCCGATCGCGGCCTTGGTCAGCGCGGTGAACTCGGTGGTCTCCTCGTCGGTGAGGTCGACGTAGAGCGACACGTGGCGGTACGGGCAGACGAGGACGTGGCCGGGGTTGTACGGGAAGAGGTTCATGACGACGTAGCAGTGCTGCCCGCGGTGGACGATGAGGCCTTGGGCGTCGTCCTTGCCGGGTGCGGCGCAGAACGGGCAGCCGTCGCCGGCGTCCTCGCTCGGCCGCTCCCCGGTGATGTACGCCATCCGGTGCGGCGTCCAGAGGCGTTCGAAGCCGTCGTGCACCCCGGCGAAGTCGGTGTCCCGCTCGAGCTCGTCGGTCATGCGGCGATCCTAGGGGGACCGTCCCGGGGGTGGAGGCGGGCCCGGGCCCGCTCGGCCACAATGGCCGTCGTGACCGCACACCACGACGCATCCCCCCGCGCCGTCGGGACGCCTGCCAACGACGAGCAGTCCCCTGCGGGGCAGCAGCCGACGATCCGCCCCGCGACGCCCGACGACGCGAGCGACCTGGCGGAGCTGTTCTGGCTGGTCCGCACCGAGTCCGTGCCCAGCATCCCGATGATCGTGCACCCGCGCGAGAGCGTGCTCCCGTTCGTCGAGACGGTGCTGCTGCGCGAGTTCGAGGTCTGGGTCGCCCAGGAGGCCGACCGCCTCGTCGGCTTCCTCGCGCTCATGGCGCCGGACCAGCTCGGCCACCTCTACATCACCGCCGACCACACCGGCCGCGGCCTCGGGACACAGCTCCTCGGGCTGGCGAAGACGCGGTTCCCGGCGGGGCTGCAGCTCTGGGCGTTCCAGAGCAACGAGGGTGCCCTGCGGTTCTACGAGCGGCACGGGTTCGAGGCCGTCGAGTGGACCGAGGGCGACAACGAGGAGCACGCCCCCGACGTCCGGATGGTCTGGAGGCCGTCGGCCACCGGCGCCTGACACGGCAGGGGCGGTGGCCGACGGCGCCGGGTGTCAGACCTGGCGGCGCGACTCCACGGCCTCGAGGACCTCGGCCACGGCCTCGGCCACCGGGACGCCGTTCTTCTGCGAGCCGTCGCGGTACCGGAAGGACACGGCCCCCTTGGACCGGTCCTCCTCGCCCGCGATGAGCACGAACGGCACCTTGGACTTGCTGGCGTTGCGGATCTTCTTCGGGAAGCGGTCGTCGCTGTCGTCGACCTCGACGCGGATCCCCTTGGCACGCAGCTGGTCCGCGACCTCGTGGAGGTACTCGGAGTACTCCTCGGCGACGGGGATGCCGGTGACCTGGACGGGCGACAGCCAGGGCGGGAACGCACCGGCGTAGTGCTCGACCAGCACGCCGATGAACCGCTCGATCGACCCGAACTTGGCCGAGTGGATCATGACCGGCTGCTGGCGGGTGCCGTCGGCGGCCTGGTACTCGAGCTCGAACCTGGCCGGCTGGCTGAAGTCGTACTGGATGGTCGACATCTGCCAGGTCCGGCCGATCGCGTCGCGCGCCTGGACCGAGATCTTCGGCCCGTAGAAGGCCGCGCCACCCGGGTCGGGGACGAGCTCGAGCCCGCTGCCGTCGGCGACCTCCTGCAGGATCGCGGTCGCCTCGGCCCACTGCTCGTCGGACCCGATGAACTTGTCCGGCTTGCTGTCGTCACGGGTCGACAGCTCGAGGTAGTAGTCGTCGAGCCCGAAGTCGCGCAGCAGCGACAGCACGAAGTCCAGCAGGTGCCGGACCTCGTCGGGCGCGCCCTCCTTGGTGACGTAGGAGTGGCTGTCGTCCTGGGTGATCATGCGCACCCGGGTCAGGCCCGACAGCACGCCCGACTTCTCGTCGCGGTAGACGGTGCCGAACTCGAAGAACCGCAGCGGCAGCTCGCGGTAGGACCGCCCGCGCGACTTGTAGATGAGGTTGTGGATCGGGCAGTTCATCGCCTTGAGGCGGTAGTTCTGCCCGTCGACGTCCATGGGCGGGAACATGCCCTGGGAGTAGTACGGCAGGTGGCCCGAGGTGTAGAAGAGCTCCTCGCGGCTGATGTGCGGCGACCCGACGTAGCTGAAGCCCTCCTCGAGGTGCCGCCGCCGGACGTAGTCCTCCATCTCCCGCTTGATGACGCCGCCCTTGGGGTGGAACACCGGTAGGCCGGCGCCGAGCACCTCGGGGAAGGAGAACAGGTCGAGCTCGGCACCGAGCTTGCGGTGGTCGCGCTTCTCGGCCTCGGCGAGCCGGTCGAGGTAGGCCTTGAGGTCGTCCTTGGTCGGCCACGCGGTGCCGTAGATGCGCTGCAGCTGCGGGTTCTTCTCGCTGCCCCGCCAGTAGGCGCCACCACTGCGCATCAGCTTGAACGCGTTGCCGAGGACCTTGGTGGTGGGCACGTGCGGGCCGCGGCACAGGTCGCCCCACGCGCGCGAGCCGTCGCGGCGGACGTTGTCGTAGATGGTGAGCTGCGCTCCCCCGACCTCGACGGAGGCACCCTCGGCGGCCTCCTCGACGTCCCCGGAGGCGCCGCCCTTGAGGCCGATCAGCTCGATCTTGTACGGCTCGTCGGCGAGCTCGACCGCGGCGTCCTCGTCGCTGACCTCGCGGCGCACGAAGGTCTGGCCCTCGTTGACGATGCGCTGCATGACCTTCTCGAGGGCCTTGAGGTCGTCGGGGCTGAACGGCTCCTCGACGTCGAAGTCGTAGTAGAAGCCGTCGCGCACGGGCGGCCCGATGCCGAGGCGGGCCTTGGGGTTGACCTCCTGCACGGCCTGGGCCAGGACGTGGGCGGCGCTGTGCCGCAGCACGTCGAGGCCGTCCTGCTCCTGCGCGGTCACGGGCTCGACGGTGTCGCCGTCGGCGAGGACGTGCGCGAGGTCGCGCAGCTCCCCGTTGACCCGGGCGACGAGCACGGCCCGGTCTCCCTCGAAGAGCTCGGCCGCCGTCGTCTGCTCCGGCACCGATCGCTCGCTCCCGGCGACGTGGACGGTGATCTCGGCAGGCACGCTGGCTTCTCCTCGGGTGGGTGGTGCGGTTCGGTGCTTCGCGGATGCCGTGCACGCGTCTGCGTGCCCGGCATCCCGATGCTATCCGCCAGGCGGAAAAGGCCGCGCGCGAGTACCGGCGCGCGGCATACCGTCGCAGCATGGACCTCGAGATCGTCACCCTCGCGGAACGGCCGGACCTGGCCGACCGGCTGTGGGACTTCGACGACCTGTGGCCGCGGTTCATGCAGCAGGACCCGGTCGGCGACCTGTTCTACGCCCGCGCCGGCACGCGGTACGCCGAGTACACACTGCTCGCGTTCGACCGCGACGAGGCGGGTGGGCGGCCGGTGGCCCGGTCGTGCGCGATCCCGTTCGCCATGGGGGCCGACCTGGGGCGCACCGAGCTGCCGGAGGACGGCTGGGACGGCGTCATCCGGTGGGCCTGGCTCGACGACGTGGCGGGCCGGGAGCCGACGCACGTGTCGGCAATCGAGGTGGCGATCCGTCCCGACCTGCGCGGCACCGGGCTGGCGTCGGTCCTGCTCGAGGCCAAGCGGGCCAAGGCCGCGCGGCTCGGCTTCGGCGAGCTGGTCGCCCCGGTGCGCCCGAGCGGCAAGCACCTGGAGCCCCGGGTGGGGATGCGCGAGTATGCCGCGCGCACCCGGCCCGACGGGCTGCCGGAGGACCCGTGGCTGCGGTTGCACGTGCGGGTCGGCGCCGAGGTGGTCGGCGTGTGCCCGCGGGCGATGACCATCTCCGGGACCCTCGCGCAGTGGCGTGAGTGGACCGGCATGCCGTTCGACTCCACCGGCGACGTCGTCGTCCCCGGGGCGCTGAACCCCGTCCACTGCGACCTGACCCACGACCACGCCGTCTACGTCGAGCCGGGCGTCTGGGTGCGACACCGCCTCCGCTGAGCAGGGACCCCCGGCCGCTGGTAGACAGGTCGCATGCGCGTCGTCATCGCCGGTGGACACGGCCAGATCGCCCTGCTGCTCGAGAAGCGCCTCGCCGACGCGGGCCACGACCCGGTCGCGCTGGTGCGCAACCCCGACCACGAACGCGACGTGCACGCGGTCGGCGCGACGCCCGTCGTGCTGGACCTCGAGTCGGCCTCGGTCACCGACGTGACCCACGTGCTCCGGGGCGCGGACGCCGTCGTCTTCGCCGCCGGCGCGGGACCCGGCAGCACGGCGGAGCGCAAGGAGACCGTCGACCGTGCCGGCGCGGTGCTGCTCGCCGACGCCGCCTCGGCCGCCGGGGTGGCGCGGTACGTCATGGTCTCCTCGATGGGCACGGAGAAGGCCGACCCGACCTCGGACGACGTGTTCCAGGTCTACCTGCGCGCGAAGGCGGCGGCCGACGCCGACCTGCGCGGCCGCTCCGACCTGGTCTGGACGATCGTGCGTCCCGGGCGCCTCACGGACGACTCCCCCACGGGCCACGTGACCGTCGGCGCCTCCCTCCCCAGCGGGTCGATCCCCCGGGCCGATGTCGCGGACGTGCTGCTGTCGGTGCTCGAGAGCCCGGCTCCCGACCGCCGGCAGTTCGACGTCGTGGCCGGCGAGACCCCCGTGCGGGACGCCGTCGCGTCGCTCATCTCGCTCGGCTGATGCCGCCGGGAACCACGTCGGCCGAGCTGCGGCTGGACCGGGTCGACTTCCTCGACCCCCGGGTGCAGCGCCTGGTGCAGGAGGTCCAGGCGCACTACGTCGTCATCTACGGCGGTCCGGACGACTCCCCGGTCGACGCACGCGAGTTCGACCCGCCCCAGGGGTGCTTCCTGCTGGGCACGCTCGAGGGCGAACCCGTGGCCATGGGCGGCTGGCGGATGCGACCCGAGCTCGACGACGTGGTCGGCGGGCGCAGCGCCGAGGTCAAGCGGATGTACGTCGCGGACTCGGCTCGCCGACAGGGCCACGCCCGGCGCGTCCTGGGCGCCCTGGAGCGCACGGCCCGCGGTGCGGGTGCCGAGCTGCTCGTCCTGGAGACCGGCACGATGCAGCCCGAGGCGATCGCGCTCTACGAGGCCAGCGGCTACACGCCCACCGTGGCCTTCGGGCACTACGCCGACTCCGAGCTGTCGCGCTACTACGCCAAGCGCCTCTGACGCGGCACCTGGCCTGCCCCCTGAAGGTCAGGAGCGGGCGAAGGTCAGGGTGAGGTGACGGACGGCGGGGTCCTTCGCCGAGCGCAGGCCGGCCACGACCGGGTCCGAGCGGTCGTCGACGAGGAGCTCGACGGTGCTCGGCAGCAGCACCGGCTTGGCGAACCACACGTGCGACGTGCCCGGCCCCGCCGTGCCGGGGCCGTTGACACCGGGACCGAGCGCGGCGAGCGTGCGGGCAGCGGTCCACATGCCGTGGGCGATGGCCCGCGGGAACCCCATGGCACGAGCCGTCAGCGGGTGCAGGTGGATCGGGTTGACGTCGCCGGACACGGCGGCATACGCCCGACCCTGCCCCTCGGGCACGCGCAGCACCGCAGCCGGCGCGCGGTCGGGCAGCTCGGGGGCCGGCTCCGGCTCCGGCCCGGCCGGTCCGCCACCACTTCCGCGGCGCAGGTACGTGCTGCGGCCCTCCCAGGCGCGCTCGCCGGCCACGTCGACCTCGGTCACCAGGTCGACGAGGCGCCCCTTGGCGTGCGGCCGGAGGTCCTCGGCCCGCACGGCGACGTCGAGCCGGTCGTCGGCGGTGAGCCGTCGGTGCACGGTGATGGTGTTCTCGAGGTGGACCAGCCCGGGCAGCGCCAGCGGGAACCCACGATCGGCCATGAGGGCCACCTGCAGCGGGAAGCCCAGCACGTGCGGGTAGGTGTGCGGCAGGTCGTCGGACCCGCCGAACCCGCACACCCGCTGGTACGCCAGCAGGCGGTCCCGGTCGACGGTGATGCCCTCCCGGCGCAGCACCGTCGACGGGAGGTCTCCCCCGCGCCCGCGAGTCGTAAGGGCCGCCTTGACGAACAGCGGTGCGAGGGAGGGTGACTCGCGCAGGACCACGTCGGCCACGTCACGCCCCCAGGAGGCTCTGGCCGCAGACGCGGACCACGTTCCCCGTGACACCGGCGTTGGCGTCCTGGCTGAACCACGCGATCGTCTCGGCGACGTCGACGGGCAGACCGCCCTGGCTGAGCGAGTTGAGCAGCCGGCCCACCTCACGGGTCGCGAACGGCACCTTCGCCGTCATCTCGGTCTCGATGAAGCCCGGGGCGACCGCGTTCACGGTGATGCCGCGGCCGCGCAGGCCGTCGTCCGCGGCCAGCGCGTCGACGAGGCCGATCACACCGGCCTTCGACGCGGCGTAGTTGGTCTGGCCGCGGTTGCCGGCGATCCCGGCGATCGAGGACACGAGCACGACGTGGCCGCCGCTGCGGACGCCGTCGTCGCCGAGCAGGACCTCGTTCATGCGCAGGATCGAGCCGAGGTTGACGTCGAGGACGGAGGCCCAGCGCGACTCGTCCATGTTGGCCAGCAGCTTGTCCCTCGTGATGCCCGCGTTGTGCACGACGATGTCGACGCCGCCGTGGCGGCTGGTCGCGTGGTCGAGGATGCGACGACCGGCGTCCTCGCCCGTCACGTCGACCTGCAGGGCGGTGCCACCCACCCGGTTGGCGGTGCGGGCCAGCGCGTCACCGGCGGCCGGCACGTCGACGCAGACCACCGTGGCGCCGTCGCGGGCCAGGACGTCGGCGATGGACGCCCCGATCCCGCGGGCGGCGCCGGTGACGACGGCGACCTTCCCCGCCAGCGGGGCTCGCCAGTCCGCGGGTTCCGTCGGGTCGCCCGCGCCGACGCGGACCACCTGACCGTCGACGTATGCCGAGCGGCCGGACAGAAGGAAGCGGACAGTCGCGTCGGTGTTGGCGTCGGCGTCGTCGGCCACGAGGACGAGGTTCGCGGTGGCACCCGCCCGCAGCTCCTTGCCGATCGAACGCGTGATGCCCTCGAGGGCACGGCGGGCAGCGGCCTGGGCGAAGCCCTTGGCCTCCTCCGGGTCCCGCCCCACGACGACCACGCGACCACTGGGCTGGAGTCCCTTGAGTGCCGGGGCGACCAGCGCGCGCAGCGACTCGAGGTCGGCGGGGTCCTCGACGGCGGTGAGGTCCGCGACGACCGCGCCCACGCGGCGGCCCGGGGCCACCTCTTCGACCGCCTCGACGCCCTCGGCCTCGAGCAGCGACCGCACGCGGGCCGCGACCGGCGCCTCGCCGAGGCCGCCGACGAGGACGGGGCCGTCCACGAGCGGCGCGTCCACGGCATACCGGCGCAGGCGCACCGGGCGCGGCAGCCCGAGCTGGGCGGCGAGCTTCCTCCCGATCGGGTTCTGCACGAACCCCGTGTACGCACCTGTCATGACTGGTCATCTCCTCGTCGCTGCGGGCCTCGCTCGTACCTCGCTCGTGTCCTCGCGCCGTCGTCGACTCCCGACATGATCAGGCCGCCTCGAGGATCGCCATGACGCCCTGGCCGCCCGCGGCACAGATCGAGATCAGGCCGCGTGCGCCGGAACCCTTCTCGTGCAACGCCTTCGCGAGCGAGGCGACGATGCGGCCGCCGGTGGCCGCGAACGGGTGGCCGGCCGCGAGGGACGAGCCGTTGACGTTGAGGCGCGACCGGTCGAGCTCGCCGATCGGTGCGTCGAGGCCGAGCCGCTCGCGGCAGAACTGCTCGCTCTCCCACGCCGCCAGCGTGGCCAGGACGGTCGCGGCGAACGCCTCGTGGATCTCGACGAGGTCGAAGTCCTGGAGCTTCATGCCCTGGCGGGCGAGCAGCGTGGGGAGCGAGTAGGCCGGTGCCATGAGCAGGCCCTCGTGGCCCGTGACGTAGTCGACCGCGGCGGTCTGCGCGTCGACGACGTGGGCCAGGACCGGCAGCCCGCGCTCGGCAGCCCACTCGTCGCTGCCCAGCAGGACCACGGAGGCGCCGTCGGTCAGCGGCGTCGAGTTGCCCGCCGTCATGGTGGCCTCGGGGCCCTTGCCGAAGACCGGCTTGAGGCCCGCGAGCTTCTCCACCGTGGAGTCGGCCCTCAGGTTCTGGTCGCGGGTGAGCCCGTGGAACGGGGTCATCAGGTCGTCGAAGAACCCGCGCTCGTACGCCGCGGCGAGGTTGCGGTGCGAGGCCGCGGCGAGCTCGTCCTGGGCCTCGCGGGTGATGCCCCACTGCGCCGCCGTCTGGGCCATGTGCTCGCCCATCGACAGCCCGGTGCGGGGCTCGACGTTCTGCGGGATCGCCGGCACGAGGTGCCCGGGGCGCAGGCCGGCCAGGGCCTTGGCCCGCTGCGCGGGGGTCTTGGCCCGGTTGGCTGCCAGGAGCGTCTGGCGCAGGCCCTCGCTGACGGCGATCGGGGCGTCGGACGCGGTGTCCGTGCCGCCGGCGATGCCCGAGTCCACCTGCCCGAGGGCGACCTTGTTGGCGACCAGGATCGCCGCCTCGAGGCCGGTGCCGCACGCCTGCTGCACGTCGTAGGCCGGGGTGGTCGGAGCGAGGCTCGAGCCCAGCACCGACTCGCGGGTGAGGTTGAAGTCGCGGCTGTGCTTGAGCACGGCGCCCGCCGCCACCTCGCCCACCTGCTCCCCCGCCAGGCCGTGCCGGGCGACGAGCCCCTCGAGGGCGGCGGTGAGCATGTCCTGGTTCGAGGCACGCGCGTAGGCACCGTTGGCACGGGCGAACGGGATGCGGTTACCGCCGATGACGGCGGCGCGGCGCGGGCTGCTGGAGGCGGCCACGGGTACTCCTCGGAGGTCGGCGAGCGGCGCCGGGACCGGCGCCAGTTAACTGATACCGACAGTAGCAGGTACGCGCAGTACCTGCTACCGTTCCCGGAATGAGCACCTCCACGGACGGCCGCAGCACCCGCTGGGACGCCCACCGCGCCGCTCGCCGGCGTGAGCTCGTCGAGGCGACGCTGAGGGCGATCCGGGCGCACGGCGCGGGGGTGGGCATGGACGAGATCGCCGCCACGGCCGGCACGTCCAAGACCGTCGTCTACCGCCACTTCACCGACCGCCAGGGCCTGTACGCCGCGGTGTGCGAGAGCGTCGACGCCCTGATCCTTCGCGACCTCGAGCGAGTCCTCGGCGCCTCGAGCGGCGAGGACCTGGCCGACGTCGAGGCCTCGCCGCGGGCTCTCATCGCCGCCGCGATCGACTCCTACCTGCGGCTCGTCGAGCGCGACCCTGAGGTCTACCGCTTCGTCGTCACCGCTCCCCTGCTCGACGTCCCCGCGGGCGGCGACCCGGCCGGCCCCGTGACCAGCCACATCGCCGCCCGGCTGGCGACCGTGGTCGCCGGGGCGCTGCGGGCCGCCGGTCGCGACGACCGGGCGGCGGCGGTGTGGGCCGCCGGGCTCGTCGGCATGGTCAGGGCTGCGGCCGACCAGTGGCTGACGAGCCCGGGGTCGATGCCGCGGGACGAGCTCACCGACCACCTGACCGACCTCGCCTGGAGCGGACTGGCGTCCGCCTGGACCTCGCAGGAGCCACGATGACCGACCTCACGACCGAGCTGCGCCGCGTCCTCGACGGGCGGTGGGCAGCGATCAAGCAGGAGCTGCGCGACGACCCCGACCCCGAGCGGTTCGCCCCGCCGCGCGAGGAGCTCACGATGGAGCAGTACCGCGCCCGGGTCGCCGAGCAGGTGCAGCACATCGCGGCGACCGGTCACCCCGCCCGCGGCTTCCCCAAGGAGGCCGGGGGCAACGGCGACCTGGGCGGCTCGGTCACCGCGTTCGAGATGCTCGGCCACGCCGACCTGTCGACGATGGTGAAGGCCGGCGTCCACTGGGGCCTGTTCGGTGGCGCGGTGGCGAACCTCGGCACCGAGCGGCACCACGCGGCATACCTGCCCTCGATCATCGACGGCACCCTGCCCGGCTGCTTCGCGATGACGGAGACGGGCCACGGTTCGGACGTGCAGTCGCTCGGGACGACGGCGACCTACGACCCCGACACCGACGAGCTCGTCGTGCACACGCCCAGCCCGGCGGCGCGCAAGGACTACATCGGCGGGGCGGCGCGGGACGGCCGCATGGCCGCGGTCTTCGCGCAGCTGGTCACCGGCGAGCAGACCCACGGGGTGCACTGCGTGCTCGTGCCGATCCGCGACGAGTCGGGTGCGCCGATGCCGGGGGTCACGATCGGCGACTGCGGCGCCAAGGCGGGCCTGCCCGGCGTCGACAACGGGCGGCTCACGTTCGACCACGTGCGCGTGCCCCGGACCAACCTGCTCGACCGCTACGGCGACATCGACGAGCACGGCACCTACTCCTCCCCCATCACCAACCCGACTCGCCGCTTCTTCACGATGCTCGGCACCCTCGTGCGCGGCCGCATCAGCGTCGCCGGTGCGGCGGGCGCCGCCACCCGCACGGCCCTGGCCCTCGCCGTGACGTATGCCGGGCACCGGCGCCAGTTCGGCCCGCCGCAGACGCAGGAGGAGGTCCTGCTGCTGGACTACCGGACGCACCAGCGCAAGCTGCTGCCGGCGCTGGCGAAGTCCTACGCACTGCAGCTGGCCCAGAACCAGCTCGTGTCGTTCATGCACGACGTGCAGACCGCGGGCGAGGCCGTGGATGAGCACGACCAGCGCCAGCTCGAGGCGCGCGCCGCCGGGCTCAAGGCCGTCTCGACGGCGCACGCCACCGCCACCATCCAGGCCTGCCGCGAGGCGTGCGGCGGCGCGGGCTACCTCGCCGTCAACCGGCTTCCGGCCCTCAAGGCGGACACGGACGTGTTCACGACCTTCGAGGGCGACAACACGGTCCTGCTGCAGCTCGTCGCCAAGGGACTGCTCACCGACTACCGCGACGCGTTCGGCGACCTCGACACCCTCGGCATGGTCCGGTTCGGGGCACGCCAGTTCGCCGGCGTCGTCCTCGAGCGGACCGCCGCGCGTGGGCTGGTCCAGCGCCTGGTGGCAGCCGCACCGGGGCGCGACAGCGAGAACGGCCCGACCGACCGCGGCTGGCAGCTCGCCCTCGTCGAGGACCGTGAGCGCCACCTGCTGGAGACCCTGGCGCTGCGGCTGCGCAAGGCCGGCAAGCCCGGTGCGGACCTGTTCGCCGTCTTCAACGACTGCCAGGACCACGTCGTGGAGGCGGCACGGGCGCACGTCGACCGGCTGGTGCTGGAGTCGTTCGTCGCCGCCATCGACGGCTGCGAGGACACCGCCGCTGCCTCCATGCTCGGCTCGGTGTGCGACCTCTACGCGCTGTCGATGATCGAGGCGGACAAGGGCTGGTACCTCGAGCACGGCCGGATCACCCCGGCCCGCAGCAAGCAGGTCACGGCCGCGGTCAACGACCTCTGCGCCCAGCTGCGGCCGCACGCCCAGACCCTCGTCGACGCGTTCGGCATCCCCGGGACCTGGCTGGCCACCGAGCTGACACAGACAGCCTGACCGGCGGACAGGGACCGCTCGGGGCCTGCCGGGGCCCGACGACACGGATCCTGCGCAGGTCCACCCCGGGACTCGTCCGCCTGCGGGAGGCAGCCAGCTCGTCGCAGGTCCATCCTTGGGCGGTGGACGTCGGCATCATCGGCGCCGGGCCGACCGGCCTCTTCCTGGGCGTCGCACTCGCCCGGCGGGGCCACCGCGTCACCGCCGTTGATCGCGACCCCGGACCCGCCGTGGACGGCACCTGGCCGCGACGGGGCGTCATGCAGTTCCACCACGCGCACGGTTTCCGGCCGCCGGTCACGGCGGCCCTGCTCGCCGAGGTGCCCGAGGCGTATGCCGCCTGGCTGAGCCTGGGCGCCGAGCCGGTGACCCTGCCCTCCGACAGCACCGAGCCGGTCCTCATCGGCACCAAGTCACGCCGGATGACGTTCGAGCGCGCGCTGCGCTCGGTCGCCGTGCGGGAGCCGGGGCTCGATGTGAGGCGGGGCCACGTGGACGGCGTGGTCACCACGGACGGTCGGGCGACCGGCCTGGTCGTGGACGGGGCGACCCTCCCGTGCGATCTCGTCCTCGACGCCTCCGGCCGGTCGGGACGGGTCACCCGCGACCTGCGGGAGACGCCGACCACCGGCGGAAGCTGCGGGATCGCCTACGTGGACCGGCAGTACCAGCTCCTTCCGGGTGCGGAGCCCGGCCCCCTGCTCAACCCGATCGTCTGGGCCGCGGACCCGGACGGGTACCAGGTGCTGCTGTTCACCCACGAGCACGGCATCTTCTCGGTCCTGCTCATCCGCCCCACCCACACTCGTGAGCTGGTCGGCCTGGCCCACGACCGCGCGTTCGACGCCGCCGCGGCCGCGATCCCGGGACTCGCAGCCTGGACCGATCCTGAGCGGTCCAGGCCGATCACGTCCGTCCTGCCGGGCGGCAACCTCGTGAACTGGTACCGCAGCCAGCGCGGTCCCCACGGCCGTCTCGCCCTGCCGGGCCTCGTGTTCGTCGGCGACAGCGTCTGCACGACCACGCCCATCTTCGGGCGCGGCATCACGACCAGCCTGATGCAGGCGCGGGCGCTCCTCGCCCTCGTCGACGACGGTGTCGAGGACCCGGTGGAGCTCGGCGAGCAGTTCGACGCCTGGTGCGAGACGTCGATGCGTCCCTGGGTCGAGGACCACGTGGCGATGGACCGCTCGACGCGGGACCGGTGGTCCGGCCGCGACGTCGACCTCGGTGGACGGCTGTCGTCCGACGTGCTCCTCGCAGCGGTGGACGGGCCCTTGCGCGACCTGCGCGCGACGGCCCTGCCCTACCTCTCGATGGCAGAGGGCCCGGCAAGCCTGGACCCCCTGCAGGAGCCCGTGCGGCGACTGCTGGCGACCGGTTGGCGGCCACCTGTCGACGAGGGCCCCTCCCGTGCCGAGCTCGCGGCGATCGTCGCAGCGGCGGCCTGACCCGGGCCGGCCGCGCGTCAGCCCTCGGGGCGCAGGAGGGTCCGGCCGTCGTCGGTGACGGTCCAGAACGGGTTGTGCGCGACCTCCCACGGGTGCCCGTCGGGGTCGACGAACACACCCGAGTAGCCACCCCAGAAGGTCTCTGCGCCCGCGCGCCCGATGGTGCCGCCCGCGGCGGCAGCCTCGGCGAGGGTGTCGTCCACCTCCTGCGGGGAGCGGAGGTTGAGCGCGAGCGTCACGCCGCCCCAGCCACCGCCGTCCTCGACGGTCGAGTCGGCCGCGAGCTCTGCCCGCGACCACAGGGCCACCACCAGGCCGCCGCACTGGAAGAACACGACGTCGTCGTTGTCGTCGCCGCGGCGCCAACCGAGCGCCTCGTAGAACGCGCGGGCGCGCCCGAGGTCCCGGACGCCGAGCGTCACCAGCGAGACGCGTTGCTCCACGGCGGACGCCCTCTCTTCAGGCCTGCGGTGCCGGCCTCAGGCCTGCCACCACGGGCGCAGTGGGAGGCCCGCGTCGCCCTTGTCGCCGAGCTTGACCGCCAGCACCTGGTGCAGCTGGACGACGTTGCGGTCGAACCCGAGCCGCGACCCGGCCATGTACAGGCCCCACACGCGAGCGGTGGCCTCGCCGACCTCGGCGACGCACTCGTCCCAGTTCTGCTCCAGGTAGGCGCACCAGCCCGCGAGGGTCTTCGCGTAGTGCTCGCGCAGGTTCTCCTCGTGCCTGACCTCCATCCCGATGTCCTGGATCGAGGCGATGATCGTGCCCGACCCGGTGAGCTCGCCGTCGGGGAAGACGTACCGGTCGATGAACGCGCCGGTCGACGTCCGCTTGTTGTCGGGCCGGGTGATGCAGTGGTTGAGCAGCAGCCCGCCGGGACGCAGCCGGGACTTGATGAAGCGGAAGTACGACGGGTAGTTCTTCACGCCGATGTGCTCGGTCAGGCCGATCGAGGACACCGCGTCGAAGCCCGTCTCCGGGATGTCGCGGTAGTCGCTGAACCGCACCTCGGCCAGGTCCTGCAGGCCCTCGCGGCGGATGGCCTCCTGCGCCCACTGCGCCTGCTCGCGCGACAGGGTGGCGCCGATGACGCGCACGCCTCGCCGCGCGGCATACCGGACCATCCCGCCCCAGCCGCACCCGATGTCGAGGAGGCGGTCGCCCTCCTTGAGGTGCAGCTTGTCGAAGACGAGGCGGTACTTGTTCTCCTGCGCCTCCTCCAGCGTCGCGTCCTCGGTCGGGAAGCAGGCGCAGGTGTAGGTCATCGACGGCCCGAGGACCATCTCGTAGAACCGGTTGGAGACGTCGTAGTGGTGGTGGATCGCCTCGGCGTCGCGGGTCTTGCTGTGCCGCAGGCCCTCTGCGACCCGGCGCCACCGCGGCAGGGCCTCCTGCGGCGGGGGCGGCGGCGGCTTGAGCAGGTCGACGCCGAGGGAGCGGGCGATCGCGGCCGCCGTGCGCGGGGACGGCAGCGCGAAGTGCAGGTCGCCCATGGCGGCGAGCAGCGGGTACGGGTCACCGGGGTGGACGCCGTGCAGGTCGAGGTCGCCCGCGACGTACGCGCGCGCCATGCCGAGGTCGCCGGGGGCCGTGGCGATGTAGCTCGCGCCGCGCGGGTTCTTGAGGTGCAGCCCGTAGGGCGCGTCCTCGGGGCCCGTGGCCGAGCCGTCGTATGCCGTGAACCGCAGCGGGACCTCGCCGCGGGTGACCGCGTCGAGGATCTGCGCCATGGAGAGGCGCTCCGCCGTCGCGGTGTCGTGCCGGTTGGTCTTGAGGATCGTCACTTGCGTCGCACCGCCTTGGAGTAGAGGTCGAGGAGCCGGGAGTCGGGGTCGTAGCGCTGCTTCACGCCCCCGTAGTCGTCACCGCCGTAGAGCCGCCAGAAGGTCTCCTCGTCGTAGTACGCGTCGGAGTAGAGCGACTTGTGCCCGTCGAGGCGGGTGACCTCGTCCTCGACCAGGCGGTTGGTGTGTCCGGGGTCGGACGGGTCGCGCGGGACGCTGGACCAGAAGCCGACGTTGACGTAGAGCTCGCCGGGCTGCAGCGGGTACAGCGGCCAGCTGCCGCGGGTCTGTACGGGGCACAACCAGATCGGCTCGATCGGGACCTCGCGCAGGAACCAGTGCAGGAACTCGGCCGTGCGGCCCAGCGGCACCTCGACGTCCTGGACCACGCGCTCGCGCGGCGGACGGCCCTTGCGCGCCTCGAGCCGGTCGGCGATGTCGTAGCGGTGGTCGAGGGCGATCAGCTTCCAGTAGAACGAGCTCCGGCGGTAGCGGCGGGGCCAGAGCCTGCGGATCCGCGGGTCCTGGGCGCCGAACGCGCGGCTGCACCAGAACCAGTCGGTGTCCCAGCGCCAGAGGTAGTCGTAGGTGGTGAGCCGGTCCACCTTCGGCACCGGGGAGTCGTGCTGGATCGAGCGGTAGTAGACCTGCTGGCCGGTGTAGTCGCTCACCGGACCGGGGGCGGCCGTGCGCCGGCCGAGGGTGAGGTAGGCCTCGGTGGCGGAGAAGACGACGCCGTCGAGGTAGTCCACGACCACCCCGTCGTGCTCACCGCTCGCGGCGATGTCGCCGATCACCGCCACCAGCGACTCCAGGTCGTGGAAGCGCACGTGCCGCAGCTCGACCCACGGCTCGACCGGCTCGAGCTCGATCCGCAGCCGGGTGGCGTAGCCGAGGGTGCCGTAGGAGTTCGGGAAGGCGTGGAACAGGTCTGCGTGCTCGCCCTCGGGACGGGCGGTGACGACCTCGCCGGCACCGGTGAGCACGTCCATCTCGAGGACCGACTCGTGCGGCAGGCCGGAGCGGAACGACGTCGACTCGATGCCGAGGCCCGTGACGGCCCCGCCGAGGGTGATCGTCTTGAGCTGCGGCACGACGAGCGGGACGAGCCCGTGCGGCACGGTGGCGTCGACGAGGTCCTCGTAGGTGCACATGCCCTGGACATCGGCCGTGCGCGCGACGGGGTCGATGCCGATGACGCCGCCGAGTCCGCTCACGTCCAGGCCGGGGGCCGACGTGGCCGCCCTGGCGCGGAAAAGGTTGGAGGTCTTCTTGGCCAGCCGCACGGGAGCACCCGCAGGGATGGCGTGGTAGCTGGCGACCAGCCGCTGGACCGCGCGGTCGTGGGCTGTGCGGGGGTCGCCCGCGTCCCGGGCGCGCTGCCCCTGCCCCACCTCGACGTCCGAACCCACGCGCCGACCCTATGCCGTCCCCTCGGCGGCCGTCACGCGGGTTCCCCTGTGCCACTGGACACGTCGGCCGTGTCGGCGGCCCCCGCCACCCGCTCCACCACGACCGCCGGGTCGCCCACCGAGACCGTGCCGGGGCGGCGCACCGCGGCATACACACCGGGGCAGCTGCCGGCGGGGCCGGTGACCTCGAGCTCCACGCTCCCCACGCGCAGGACTCCCCCGACCGCGGCCGAGAGCGCCTGCGGCGGCAGGGTCACCACGAGGTTCGCCCGGGCGCCGGTCGTGTCGTCGGCGGAGAGCACCATGACGGCCGCCTTCTTGGGCCGGTCGCCGTGCAGTCCCTCGGGCCCGACCTCGACCCTCGACAGCTCCAGCCCCGGCTCCCCCTTGGTGGGGTGGACGTGGATCGTGGTGACGGTCGCGCCGGTTGCCTGCTCCACGGCTCGATCGTATGCCGGGAGGTCGGCCGGCGCGGGTTCACCGCGGCTCCGCGTGCCGCAGGCTCAGCCCGTCGCCGGCACCCTGCACGAGCAGGCGCGGGGCCGGCAGCGGGGGGACGGCTCCGAGCGTCGGAGGCGCCGTGGCGCGGGGCGGGTGGACGATGCTGCGGTGGTCGCGGTGCTGGGTCATGGTCGTTCCCCTCCTGCTCCCACGGCACCACGGGGGCACGTCACGCGGGACCCCAGAAACGCGCAGACCCACCTCCGTCGGGAGATGGGTCCGGGTGTCGTGCGGGTGGTGGACGTGAAGGGACTCGAACCCCTGGCCTCTCGCGTGTGAAGCGAACGCTCTAACCAACTGAGCTACACGTCCAGCGCCCTTGCGGGCTCGCCGAAGAATAGCCGCACCCCCGCCCCGGCGTGAAATCCGGGGCCGGCAGCGCGGTCAGCCGAGGCCGGGCAGGCGGGTCAGGCGCTCCTCGATGAGGTCGGGGAAGAAGCCGGGCACACCGGAGAGCAGGAACAGCCCGTAGAAGATCGCGAGCACCAGCACGAGCGTGGCGAGGCCGACGAGACCCTTGAACCACCACGGCTTCGGCGCCAGCCAGGCGTTCCAGTCGTCCAGCCGGGCGCGTCCCCAGTGCAGCAGGCGCTGGGCCCACTCGAACTCCGAGGCGAGGATCCCGACGCCGACGAAGACGATCAGCCAGCCCGGCCCCGGCGCCGGCACCGCGACGAGCCCACCGAGCGTGACGAGCGTGCCGACGATGCCGACCACCCAGCGGTAGATGCGGTAGCTGTGCGGGTTCGAGCGGATGCGACGGCGCCACGCCCAGTCGTCGTCCTCCTCCTGCTCCGTGCTCTCGCGCTCGCCCGGCTGGAGCTGCGACGGCGGCTGCTGGCCGGTCACGGGTCGACCCGCTCCGCGGAGAGACGGGCGAAGACGGCTGCCGCACGCGCCGTCACCGGGCCCGGCTCGAGGGCGCGCTCGTCGACGGCGTGGACGGCCAGGACGTCCTTGGTGGAGCTGGTGATGAACACCTCGTCGGCGTCGCGCAGCACCTCCAGCGGGAGGGTCTGCTCCCGGACGTCCATGCCGTCCTCCCGGCACCACTCGATGGTGACCTCGCGCGTGATGCCGGCCAGGCAGCCCGACTCCAGCGGCGGGGTGATGACGACCCCGTCGACGACGACGAAGACGTTGGAGCCGGTGCACTCGCACAGCTCACCCCGGGTGTTGCCGAAGACCGCCTCGATCGCGCCGCGCTCCTTGGCGTACGCGAGCGCGACGACGTTCTCGGCATACGAGGTCGTCTTGAGGCCGGCGACAGCGGACCGCTCGTTGCGGACCCACGGGACCACCGCGACCGAGGCGCTGGCCGGTGGCCGGGGCTGCGCGCCGGCGGTGACGATGTAGGTCAGGGGGCTGGAGTCGCGGTCGGAGCCCAGCGGCCCCGCTCCCCCGGTGACCGAGTAGCGCAGGCGCCCGAACTCGATCTGCGGACCGGAGCCGAGGACCGCCTTCACCCCCTCGGCGATGTAGTCGTGGTCGGCCGGCGGCAGCCCCAGCCCCGCCAGCGTCCGGTCGAGCCGGCGCGCGTGACGGGTCGCCGCGAACACCTGCCCGCGGTCGACCTTCGCCGTCTCGAACGCCCCGTCCCCCACCGTCACCCCGTGGTCGAGCGCCGCGATCGACGGTTCGTCGACGCCGGTCAGCCTGCCGTTGACCCACACCCTCGGCTCGTTGCTCATGCCTCCACCCTTCCAGACGCCAGACCCACCAGCCGTCGGGACTTCACCTGGGTCTCCACCCATTCCTGCTCGGGGTCCGACCCCCACGTGATGCCCGCACCGGCCCCGAACCGCAGCCACCGGCGACCGTCCTCGTCCCGGTCTGCCCAGAACGACCGGATGCCGACCGCGAGTTCCGCCCGTCCGGCGTCGCCGTCGACCCAGCCGACCGCGCCGCAGTACGGGCCACGCGTCGCGGGCTCGAGGTCGGCGATGGCCTGCAGGGCGGTGTGCTTCGGGGCACCGGACACCGAGCCCGGCGGGAAGGTCGCGGCCAGGACGTCGTCCCACCCGAGGCCCGGGCGCAGCTCGCCGGTCACGGCCGAGACGAGGTGCACCAGTCCGGGGTGCTCCTCGGCCCGGCAGAGCGCGTCGACCCGGACGGTGCCCTCGCGGCAGACGTGCGACAGGTCGTTGCGCACGAGGTCGACGATCATGACGTTCTCGGCGAAGTCCTTGGGGAGCATGGCCTCGAGCGTGACGGCCGTGCCCTTGATGGGGCGCGACTCGAGCCGGTCGCCGTCGCGCAGGAGGTACGCCTCGGGGCTGGCACAGACGACGTCGAGCCCCGCGTCCGGCACGTGCACCCGCCCGGCGTGCGGGGCCGGGTTGCCGCGCGAGAGCAGCTGCGCGAGCCCGTCGAGGTCGGCGTCCTCGGGCAGCACGTGGGACAGCACGCGGCAGAGGTTGACCTGGTACACCGTCCCGGCGGCGATCCGCTCGCGCACCTCCCGCACGCCGGCGAGGTATGCCGCGTGGTCCAGGCTCGTGCCCCACTCCCGGTCCAGCGGAGCCCACGGCACCGGGGCGGGCGGAGCGGCGTCACGGTCGACGTCGGCGAAGCGCACCGCCGTGACCTCGCCCTCGAAGGTGACGACGAGCGCCCAGAAGCCCCGGTCGAGGCGGGAGACCTCCCGCCGGACCTCGACGGGCCGGGTGGCCAGCAGCGACCCGAACCGGGCGTGCCCCGACGCTGGCGCCTCCACGTCGGCGATCCTAGGCTCGACCTACACTCGGCGCCCATGCGCCCCTTGCTGCCCGGCACGGCGACCGCCCTGTGCCTGCTCCTCGCCGCGGGGTGCTCGACGGCCGCCGACGGGCAGGGCCCGGCAGCGGGCGGGCCGACCGCCACGCCCGGCACCGCCACGGCGCGCCCGAGGGCCACCACGACACCCGGCATCCCCGGCGCGTCCGGGACCTCCACGGCCGCCCGGGGTGCCACGACCCCCGCTGCCCGGGGCGCGGCGTCCGACCCGGGGACGCTCACCCTGGCGTTCGCCGGGGACATCCACTTCGAGGACCACCTCGCGCCCCTCGCCCGCGACCCCGAGGGGCTCGCCGAGCTGCGGTCGTCGCTGGGCGCAGCCGACCTCGCCGTCGCGAACCTCGAGACCGCGATCACCGAGCGGGGCACGAAGATCGGCAAGGAGTTCCACTTCCGCGCACCGGCCTCGGCCCTGGAGACGGTGGCGGGTGCGGGCATCGACGCCGTGAGCATGGCCAACAACCACGGCGTCGACTACGGACCGGTCGGGCTGCAGGACACCCTCGCCGCCAGGCGGACGAGCCCGATCCCCGTGGTGGGCATCGGCAGGGACGAGGACGAGGCCTTCGCCCCGGCCGTCCTGCGCGCCAAGGGCCTGACGGTCGCGGTGTTCGGGGTCTCGCAGGTCTACGAGATGACCCTCGCCCGGTACTCCGCCGGCCCTGGCAAAGCCGGCATCGCCTCGAGCATGCCGACGACCCGGATCCGGCAGGCGGTCGAGCGGGCGTCGCGACGGTACGACCTCGTGGTCGTCTTCCTGCACTGGGGCACCGACTACCAGCAGTGCCCCGACCGGCTCTCCACCGACACGGCCCGCGTGCTCGAGCAGGCCGGTGCGGACATCGTCGTGGGCGGCCACTCCCACCGGGTCAACGGCGCGGGCTGGCTCGGCCGGTCCTACGTCGACTTCGGCCTGGGCAACTTCGTCTGGTGGCGCAGCCGCGAGCCCGACTCGCGCTCGGGCGTGCTCACGCTCTCGGTCGACGTCGCCGCGGCGAAGGGCACGCGGCGCACCGACACCAGTGCCGTGCGCAGGGCCGTCTGGACGCCCATGCTCATCGGCACCGACGGCATACCCCGGGTGCCGGCAACGGCGGACAGCAGGCGCCTGCAGTCCCTGTGGACGCAGGCCCGGGCGTGCACCGGCCTGGCAGCCGCCCCGGCGGAATAGGCCGTCCCACCCCTCCGTTAAGGTAGTTGAAATCGCAACTACCTAGCGAGAACCAGTCAGGAGCGCGAGCACCATGCAGTTCGGCATCTTCACCGTCGGGGACGTCACCCAGGACCCCACGACCGGTCGCACGCTGAGCGAGAACGAGCGGATCAAAAACACCGTCGAGCTCGCCGTCCGCGCCGAGCAGGTGGGCCTCGACGTCTTCGCCACGGGTGAGCACCACAACCCGCCTTTCGCCGCCCCGGCCAACCCGCCGGTGTTGCTGGCGAACATCGCCGCCCGCACCTCGCGGATCGTCCTGTCGACCGCGACGACCCTCATCACGACCAACGACCCGGTGCGCCTCGCCGAGGACTACGCCTACCTGCAGCACCTCGCCGACGGCCGCGTCGACCTCATGATGGGCCGCGGCAACACCGGCCCGGTCTACCCGTGGTTCGGCAAGGACATCCGCGACGGCATCCCGCTGGCCGTGGAGAACTACGCGCTGCTGCGCCGGCTGTGGACCGAGGAGAACGTCACCTGGTCCGGCAAGTACCGCACGCCGCTGCAGTCCTTCACCTCCACGCCGCGCCCGCTCGACGGCGTCGCGCCGTTCGTCTGGCACGGCTCGATCCGCTCCCCCGAGATCGCGGAGCAGGCCGCCTACTACGGCGACGGCTTCTTCCACAACAACATCTTCTGGCCGATGAGCCACACGAAGCAGATGGTCGCGCTGTACCGCCGCCGGTTCGAGCACTACGGGCACGGGCAGGCCGACCAGGCGATCGTCGGCCTCGGTGGGCAGGTGTTCATGCGCCCCAACAGCCAGGACGCCGTCCGCGAGTTCCGGCCGTACTTCGACAACGCCCCGGTCTACGGGCACGGGCCGTCGCTGGAGGAGTTCAGCCGGGAGACGCCGCTCACCGTGGGTTCGCCGCAGCAGGTCATCGAGCGGTATGCCGCGATGGCCGACGAGGTGGGCGACTACCAGCGCCAGCTGTTCCTCATCGACCACGCCGGGCTCCCCCACGAGACCGTGCTGGAGCAGGTGGAGATCCTCGGCACCCAGGTCGTGCCCGAGCTGCGGCGGATCGCCGCGGCCCGCAAGCCGGCCCACGTGCCCGACGCCCCCACCCACGCCTCTCGCGTGGCGGCCGCCGGTGGCGCCCGTGACCTCACGGTCCACGGCGTCGATGAGGTCACCGGGCTCACCGCCGAGGAGGTGGCCTGATGACCACGTCCACCACCCCCCGTCGGGTCGTGGTCATCCAGGCCGGTCTCGGGCAGCCGTCCTCGACGCGCCTGCTCGGCGACCGGCTCGCCGAGGCCACCCGGGACGCGCTGCTCGAGCGCGGGGTCGAGTCGCAGGTCGAGGTCGTCGAGCTGCGCGACCACGCCCAGGCGCTGGCCTCGACGCTGCTCACCGGGTTCGCCACCGGCGACCTTCGGGCCGCGCTGGACTCCGTCGCGGCGGCTGACGCCGTCATCGCGGTGACGCCGGTCTACCAGGGCTCGTTCAGCGGGCTGTTCAAGACCTTCGTCGACGTGCTCGACGACGGCTCGCTGCGCGGGACCCCCGTGCTGCTCGCCGCGACCGCGGGCACGGCTCGGCACTCCCTGGTGCTCGAGCACGCGATGCGGCCGGTGTTCACCTACCTCAAGGCCGTCACCGTGCCGACTGCGGTGTTCGCGGCGTCGGAGGACTGGGGCTCCAGCGGCACCGTCGACGGCGGACTGGCGCGCCGGGTCCAGGTGGCTGCGGGCGAACTCGCCGACCTGGTCTCCGGGCAGGGCCGGCACCGCGAGCGGCCGGACGAGTTCGCCGACCCGGTCCCGTTCGAGGAGCTGCTCCGCGGCAGCTGACGCGGCCCGGCACGCGGCATACACGGGTCTTTGAAGGGTTTGGCGCCTCCCGGGGCGTCAAACCCTTCGAACACTCCCGGGGGCGGACGCTCCGCTCCCCGCGTGCAGTCAGGTGGCCAGGCCGAGGGCCCGCGCCTCCTCCCACAGCTCGTCGCGCACCCGTGGGTGGGCGGTGTGCTCGATCAGGGCCCTGGCCTGCGCCTGCTGGTCGCACCCGAACAGCGGCGCCACCCCGTGCTCGGTGAGCACCGCGCTCGGCTGGAACGACGTCACCGGCTCGTCGAGCAGCGGCACGATCGTCGACACGTCGGCACGCGGGTGCCAGCTGCGCAGCGCGATCAACGCCTGGCCTCCGGGCGAGTGCAGGGCCCCGACGATGAAGTCGGTCTGACCGCCGTACCCGGAGTGGATCCGGCCGCCGACCCGGGAGGCGTTGACCTGCCCGTAGAGGTCGACCTCCAACGCGGTGTTGATGCTGACCATGGCCGGGTTCGCGGCGATCCTCGCCGGGTCGTTGGTGCGCTCGGTGCGCAGCATCCTGATGGCCCGGTTGTGGTCCACGTGGTCGTAGAGCTCGGGCGAGCCGAAGCAGAACGACGCGGTGACCTCGCGGTCGGGGTCGAGGGCCCCGGAGGCGTGCAGCGACAGCAGCCCGTCGGAGAACATCTCGGTCCAGACCCCGAGCCGCCGGCGCGCCGTCAGCCCCGCGACCACGCAGTCCGGCACGGCACCGATGCCCATCTGCACCGTGGCGCCGTCCTCCACCCGCGCAGAGACCCGCTCTGCCACGAGCCGGCTCGCCTCGTCGGGCACGGCCCGCACGGGCGTCGGCAGCGGGGCGTCGACCTCCACCGCGAGGTCGACCGCCTCCACGTCCAGCTCGGCGTCGCCGTACGTGAACGGCATGTACCGGTTCACCACCGCCACGACGAGCCCCCCGCGGGCACGGCAGGCCTCCACGGCGGCAGGCAGGACGTTCACCTCGGTGCCGAGGCTGAGCCGGCCGGCCTCCGGCGGCGCGCAGTGCACCACGACGACGTCGGGAGGCGTCACCGACCGCAGCAGGAGCGGTGCCATGGACAGCCGGCACGGCAGGTAGGACAGGGCCGGGTGGTGGCGCATCCCCGGCCCGACGAAGGCGGTCTCCGCGACGACCCCGTCGCGCACCGGCACCCCGGCGCCGGCGTTGAGCATCCAGAGCCGGTATGCCGGGACGGCCCGGTCGAGCGCGTCGACCACCGTCCACGGGGTGGCGGCGTTGCCGCTGACGACGACCCGGGGGCGGCCGGGCAGCGCGGCGAGGCGGCGCTCTAGGGCCGCGAGGTCGACGGCCCTCACTCGGTCGGCCGGGCCGGCCCGGTCGTGGCGCGGTAGCCGCCCCGCACCGGGAACCTGCGACCGCTCACCGAGTCGGGCTCGATGCGGACCAGCCGTGGCTTGGGTCCCGCGTGCCACGGCAGCAGCGGCAGGGTCAGCACGTCGAGGATGTCGTCGACGTCGTGGACCTCCCGCGCGCGGCCACGCACGACGACGCTCCAGGCCCTGCCCTCCTCGGCGGCATACCCGTCGACCTCGAACGCCACCCACGACCCCGCGGCGCTGGCGAAGAGGGTGCCCGACCCGGTGCGGAAGACCAGGCTGCCGTGGTCGACCACGAAGTTGACGGGGAAGATGTCCGGCCGGCCGTCGTGCAGGACGGCCAGCCTCCCGACCGGCTGCTCGCGCAGCAGCGCCCAGCACTCGGGCACCTCGAGAACCTCGAGCGGCACGGCACCGGCGACGGGTTGGTTGGCGTCCATGGCTCCACGGTGCCCTGTCCGCTTCCAGCGCTTCAAGGCCCAAAGTCCCTGTCCCCCAGCCACCGCCGACCAGACCCTTCAAGGGCTGGGGCGACCGCCCCCCACCGTCCCGCTCCCCACAGGAGGAACCATGTCGACCACCCCCACCACGTCGCACCCCATCGTCGTGGGTGTCGACGAGAGCGCGCAGAGCCGGCTGGCCCTGGACTGGGCGATCGACGAGGCCCGGCGACGTGACCTGCCCCTCGAGCTCGTCCACGCACGCCCGATGCCGTTGCGGGGACCCGCGGTCGAGACCGCGTTCACCCGGCCCGGCGTCGACGGCGTCCTCGAGGACGCCGTGGCGCGCGTGCACTCCCTGGCGCCCTACACGTCCGTGACGACGTCCGGCGCACACGGCGCAGCGGCGCCGATGCTGGTCGACGCCTCCCGCGACGCCACGATGCTCGTCGTGGGAGCGCGCGGCCGCGGTGCCCTGCGCAGCGCGATGCTCGGGTCCACCTCACTCGACGTCGCCGCCCACGCGCACAGCCCCGTGGTCGTCGTCCGCGAGCTCTCGCAGGCCCTTCCGGACCGCCCCGGTGTCGTGGTCGGCATCGACGGCTCACCCATCAGCGAGGGCGCGCTCGGGGAGGCGTTCCACCAGGCCGACGCCCGCGGGCTGCCGCTCACGGTGGTCCACGCCTGGTTCCTCGACTACGCGGGCACCGGCCTGGCCGTGCTCGCCACCGACGCCCAGATCGCCGAACTCGCACAGGAGGAGCGGTCGCTGGCCCACGACGCCGTGGCGCGGTGGTCCGCGAGGTACCCCGGTGTCAGCGTCCGTGAGCACGTCCTCAACGCCCACCCCGTGCAGGCCCTCGTCGACCACTCCAAGGGCGCCGAGCTCCTCGTCGTGGGCACCCGCGGTCGTGGCGGCTTCGGTGGGCTGGTCCTGGGCTCGGTGAGCCAGGGCGTCCTGCACCACGCGCACTGCCCGGTGATGGTGGTGCGGTCCCAGCCCGAGACCGTGCCGTCGCAGGCCCCCGTCGTGTCCGCCGCAGGATCGCAGGCGGTGACGCCATGACGACCGACCAGGCCCGACCGGCCGGCGCCCACCGGACCGGCGCCGACGTCCCCACCGACCACACCGGACTGCGGGTGCTCGACCTCGACGAGTGCCTCGAGCTGGTGGCCTCGGTGCCGGTGGGGCGGATTGCGTTCGAGCTCGACGGCGAGATCACGGTGCTGCCGGTGGCGCACCTGGTCGACGGCGTGGACGTCTGCTTCCGGACCGCCGGCAGCTCCAAGATCCAGGCGGCGGTGGACCGCGAACGGGTCGGCTACGAGGCCGACGCCTTCGACGCTTCGACACGCACCGGCTGGAGCGTGCTCGTGCAGGGCGTCGCCACCATCGTCGAGGAGGAGGCCGAGGTGCGCCGGCTCGACCAGCACGCGCCGGCCCTGTGGGTGCCCGTCGAGCCCGACTCGATGACCTGGGTGAGGGTACGGGCCCAGTCCGTCAGCGGGCGCTCCGTCGGCTGACCTCAGGACGTTGCCGAGCTGGGGTCACCCGGGTCGGCCGACCCGGGCCCGGGCGAGGGTGGTGTCAGCCGTGCGGTCCCGGGCTCGTGGACCCGTTGTGGTTGAGCCCCTGCCCGGCGACGTAGACCGCGGCCTGGGTCCGGCGCTCCATGCCGAGTTTGCCCAGGACCGACGTGACGTAGTTCTTGACCGTCTTCTCCGCCAGGGACAGGCGCTCGCCGATCTGCCGGTTCGTCAGGCCCTCGCCGACGCACTCGAGGATGCGCCGCTCCTGCGGGGTGAGGCTGGCCAGCCGGGGGTCGGTGGGCTGTTGGTGGCCCCACTGGGCCCGGAGCCGCTCGACCACAGCCGCGTCGAGCAGCGTCTCGCCGGCCGCGACCCGGCGGATCGAGGTGACCAGGTCGCTGCCGTGGATGTCCTTGAGGACGTACCCGGCCGCTCCCGCGGTGACGGCGGCGGTCAGGGCCTCCTCGTCGTCGTAGGACGTGAGGATCAGGCCGGCGATCGACGGGTCGACCGAGCGCACGTCGCGGCACACGTCGATGCCGGAGCCGTCGGGCAGCCTGGCGTCGAGCACCATGACCGAGGGCCTCAGCGCCGGGATGCGCCGGGCCGCCTCCTGGGCGCTCCCCGACTCGCCCACGACGAGGAGGTCCTCCTCGACCTCCAGCAGCTCCCGCAGCCCGCGACGGACGACCTCGTGGTCGTCGAGCAGGTACACGCCGATCTTCACAGCACCACCTCCGGTCGACCCCAGCCTAGGACGTCGGCCGCGTCCCCGGGGCGGTTCACCACCAACCCTGGCGTACGACCGCGACAGGGACCCTGGCCGAGCGCACGACCGCGTGGCTCACCGAGCCCAGCGCGAGCCCCGCGAAACCGCCGTGCCCGCGGCTGCCGACCACGAGCAGCCCAGCGTCGCGCGCACTCGCGACGAGGACGTCGACGGCGTGGCCGCGGACCGCCGTACCGGTCACCTCCAGGGCCGGGTGCCTGCGCTGCACCTGTTCCACCACAGCGGCCAGGTCCTCGCGCGCGATGTCCTGCCGCACGGCATCCTGCTGCCTGCGGACCGCGCCGGCCGTCGTGGCGCTCGGCACGGGCGCAGGCAGCCAGGCGGTGACGACCCGCAGGCGGCGGTTCCGGGCCAGGGCGAGCTGAGCGGCCAGCTCGACGGCGGTGCGCGAGGCCCGGGAGCCGTCCGCGCCCACGACCACGTCACCGACGTCGTGACGGTGGCTCAGCTCGGTGCCCTCCGGGACCAGGACGACGGGGCAGCGGGCGTGCAGCGTCACGCCGAAGGACACCGAGCCCAGGGCGGCCACGCCGCGCAGCCGTGGTGCCCCCACCACCAGGAGTGCCGCGGAGGCGGACCTGGCGACGAGCTCTCCGGCCGCTCCGCCGATCGCACCGACGACACGTGCGGGTATGCCGTCCGGCGCTGCCCGGTGCGCCACGTCGGCCCCGCGCCGGGCGAGCTCCCGGCCCACCCGTGCCAGCTCCGGTTGTGGCGTGTGGGCACCGTCCACCGAGCCCGGGTCCACGGCGCACACCACCGTGAGGGCCGAGCGCAGCCGCGCCGCCTCCAGCGCGGCCCACCGGACGGCGGCGTCGGCGGCTGGTGTCGCGTCGTAGCCGACGACGACCTCACGGCCGACGAGGTCCGGGAGGTCGTCCACGGCGGTGGCCTGATGTCCTCGAGCGGCCGCGGGGGTGCGATCCATGCGGCTCACGGTGACCGTCGCCACGCCGGGGCGGACAGGGGCGAAAGTCCCCTGCTCGGCAGAACGGGGGAGGCCCGGATCAGCGCTCGAGGAGCGGCACCGACCAGACGAGCTCGGTGCCGCCCTCGTCGGGGGCCGCGATCACGAGCTGTCCCCCACGGGTGGTGGCGCGGCGGGCGAGGTTGTCCAGGCCCGAGCGCCGTGTCCCGGGTTGGACGCCCCGGCCGTTGTCGCGGACCTCCACGCGCAAGGCCTCGTCCGCCTCCACGACGACCGAGACGACGCTGGCGCCGGCGTGCCGGGCGGCGTTGCTCAGGGCCTCACGGACGACGGCGAGCAGGTCGGCCGCCAGCTGGTCCGGCACGTCCACGAGGGTTCCCCGCACCGTGAGGGTCGGCGCGAAGCCGAGGGTGACGACGGCGTTCTCGCACAGGGTCGTGATCTCGGCGGCCAGGCTTCGCGAGTCCGGCGAACGGTGCAGCGCGAAGATGGTGTGGCGGATGTCCTTGATGACGGCGTCGACCTCGTCGACGGCTGCCTCGACCCGCTCGCGGGCTGCCGGATCGGTGAGCTGCCGGCCCACCGACTGCAGGGACAGGCCGGTGGCGAAGAGCCGTTGGATGACGTGGTCGTGCATGTCCCGGGCGATGCGGTCGCGGTCCTCGAGCATCTCCATCCGCCCGCGCTCGTGCTGGGCCTGGGCGGCGGTGAGCCCGACGCCCAGCCGCTGGGCGAAGTCCATCAACGCCGCCGAGTACCCGTTGACGGTGCTGACGTCCTGGACCGCCAGCACCCCGAGGGGTTCCGCACCGGCGCCCAGGGAGAGCAGCACCAGCCCAGCGCCCGCCTCACGGACGCCTTGCGAGGGCGACGCGAGCTCGGCGCGCCAGTCGGCGTCCTCGACGACGGTGCCGACGGGCGGCGCACCCTCCCCGGCAGTGGCTGCGACGACGAGGTCGGTGCCGCGGGGCACGGCGATCGCGCAGCTCGTGGCGTCGGTCAGCTCCAGGACGTACCGGCTCGCGGCCGCAAGGACGTCCTCCTGCGCCCGGCCCTGCAGCAGCGCCGACACGAGGTCGCGTGTCGCCCCGCCCCAGCGGTGCTGCATCACGCTGCGGTTGTAGAGCCGGGCGTTGTCGATGGCGACGCCGGCCGCCGCGGCCAGCGCGGTGAGGATGACCTCGTCGTCGGCCGAGAACTCCTCGCCGGTCCGCTTGTCCGTCATGTACAGGTTGCCGAACACCTCGTTGCGGATGCGGATGGGTGTCCCGAGGAAGCTCGTCATCACGGGGTGGTTCTCCGGGAAGCCGTAGGACTCCGGGTGCTCGCTGATCCGCGCCACCCGTTGCGGGTGCGGGCTGTGGATCAGCAGCCCCAGCAAGCCGCGGCCGTGCGGCAGGGGCCCGATCCGCTCCCGGTCCTCGTCGCTGATCCCGTGCGTCACGAACTCGATGAGCTCGTCACCCTCGGGGCCGAGGACACCCAGGGCGCCGTACCGGGCCCCGACGAGGTGGCAGGCCGACTCCACGATGCGGCGCAGAACCGTGGCGAGCTCGAGGTCCGAGCTCACCGCCACCACGGCGTCGAGCAGCGCCGAGAGCCGCTCCTGGGCAGCCCGGGCGCTGCCCGCGCGGGCCCGCAGCTCGTCGAGCAGGTCGTCCAGCTCGAGGGTCGAGAGCCGGAACATGCTGCCCGGGCCGCCCCCGTCGGTCGTCTCGTCCGCTGCCACGGGCCCCATGGTAGGAGGCCGGGGGCTCGGTCAGGCGTCGCTCCGGACATCGCGGGGTGTCCGGTCCACCACCACCGAGCGCACGCCGGGGGCGGTCGAGGCGATGGCCGAGGCCACCCGTGCCGCGCTCTCGGACCCCAGGCCGGACAGCGTGACGACGCCCCGGTGGACCTCCACGGTGCAGCCCTCCCCGGCCACACCGGCGATGTCGTGCACGACCTGCGACCAGATCTCGGCGTCCGCACGCCCCAGGACGCGGATGACGTCGCTGCGGCTGACGATGCCGCACAGGGCGCCGTGCTCGTCCACGACCGGCATGCTCTTCCAGCCGGTGTCCGCCATGACGGCTGCCACCTCGGCCACGTCCGCCCCGCGGTGGACCGTCACCGGGTCCGGTGTCATGACCGCGTCGACGTACCGGGGCCACGCGGCGTCCTCGGGCGCTGTGGGGGCCAGCGGCCGCAGGTGCGCCCGGGTGTCCGCCGCGAGGTGCAGGCGCAGGACGTCGGCCTCGCTGAGGATCCCCACCACGAGGCCGCTCCGGTCGACGACCGGCAGCGCCGAGACGCCACGGTCCGCCAGCAGCCGCACCGCGGCGTCCAGCGGGCACTCGGTGTCGACGGCGACGACGTTGGTGGTCATGAGCTCACTGACGAGCACGGCTCCTCCTCGCGCGGCACCGGGCGGGCGTCCGGCTGCACCCCGATGCTCGCCACGACGCCGGTGCGGGCACAGGGTCGAAGGTCCCTGCAGCCGTTGCACGGGAACGACGAGCGCCTAGATTTGAGGCGCAGGCGCGGGACGACCCGCGCCGGTCCCCAGCGAAGGAGCAGAGCATGGCCACCACCCGCACCGCCGCCGCCCACTGGGAGGGGTCCCTCATGGAGGGCTCCGGCGAGGTCACCCTCACGTCCTCCGGCATCGGGACGTATGCCGTGTCGTGGCCGTCGCGCGCGGAGAAGGCGAACGGGAAGACCAGCCCCGAGGAGCTCATCGCCGCGGCGCACTCGACCTGCTACTCGATGGCGCTGTCGCACGGCTTGGCCCAGGCCGGCACCCCGCCCACCACGATCGACACGACGGCGGAGGTGACGTTCCAGCCCGGCACCGGGATCACCGGCATCGCGCTGTCCGTCGTGGGCGCCGTCCCCGGCATCACCGCCGAGGAATTCGAGAAGGCGGCCCAGGACGCCAAGGAGAACTGCCCGGTCAGTGCCGCGCTGAAGGCGGTGCCGATCACGCTGGAGACGTCCTTCTCCTCCTGACCCTCCCTGCCCGACCCGCACGGTCCCAGCCGGTCCCGGCTGCACGAGGGGCCGCCCGACACCACGTCGGGCGGCCCCTCTCGCGTGCACCGCCGCCAGTGCCCGGTGCGCCCCTCCGTACGATGCGGCCATGCGCCGCGTGGTCCGTCTCGCCCCGGCGGCGCTGCTGGCGGCCGCCGTCGCGCTCACGGGCTGCAGCACCGGCACCCACGCGCCCCCGGGCGGGGGCGCCGGCGCGTCGGGCACCAGGGCATACCCGCGCCTGTCACCCCGCTGCCCGCCGCCTGCCGCGCGCCCCCCGGCGGTGACGGTCGCCCAGCTCAACCGCGTCGTCGCCGGCCTGGACCTCCCGTTGTGGCAGGCCGGTGACATCGGCGCGAGCGCACGGCTGCCCGACGGGCGACTCGTGTGGGTCTTCGGCGACACGGTGCGCGCGCCGGACGTCCAGCCGCGCATCGTGGCCAACTCGATGCTCGTCACCGCCGGCCTGTGCACCTCCCAGGTCGAGGTCGCCGGTCGCGGCCCGGTCATCCCGGACCGCTCCGACGGCGTCGTCCACTGGCCGATGTCGGTGGCCGTGGTGCCTCGCGGCGGGGAGGCGTCCCTCGTCGTCATCTCCGCGCGGATCCGCCGCGGCGTCGGCGGGCTGGACTTCACCTACCTGGGCAGCACCGCGACCGTCTTCCGCCTGCCCGACGGGGGCGCCCCCACGCCGGTCCGCCAGCTCGACATCACCCCCGACTCCCCCGACACGACCCAGGTCAACTGGGGCTCGGCGATGACCGTCCACGACGGTTGGATCTACGTCTACGGCACCCGGTTGCCCAGCAGAACCGCCTTCGGCCGCGCGCTCTACGTCGCGCGGGCCCCGGCCGCCGACGCCCGCGACCGCGGCACCTGGCGGTTCTGGGACGGTCGCGCCTGGGTCGCCGACGCCGGCCGCGCGGCCGTGGTGCTCCCCGCGGAGGGCGGGGTGTCGCAGACGCTGTCGGTCGACGTCGTCGGGTCGCGGTTCGTGCTCGTGAGCAAGCGCGACGGCGACCTGGGGTCCACCGTCTACGCCTGGGACTCGGGCGCGCCGACAGGCCCGTGGGAGGCCACGCGCGGCGTGCGCGCCGACTTCCAGGACCCGGACGGCAACCTCGCCTACGCGCCCCTGGCCCACCCCGGCATCCGGCTCACGGACGGCCGCCTGCTCATCTCGATCTCCCGGAACACCAGCGACTTCGCCCGCCTGCTCGCGCAGCCCCGGCTGGGCCGCCCGGTGTTCGCCGAGATCGACCGCCCCTGACCTCTCGGGCGGACCTGACCTCTCGGGCGGACCTGCCTCAGCCGAACGGCTCGGACCGGCGCGCGCCCGTCGGCACACCGCCGGCGCCCCGGCATACTCCTGCGTGCGCACTTCCCCCCAGTCGCAGGAGGATCGGCACGTGGCCGTCGGCACCGCTGGCGTCGTCGGGTGGTACCGCGGACTGCCCCCACGGGCGAGGTACGCGCTCACCGCCGGCACCGCCCTGGCCCTGGTCCTCGTCCTCATGACCACGTCGGTGGGGCTCGCCCCCGCCGGGTCGCGGGTGGCCGCCTGGTGGCCCGCCGCCGGCCTGTCGGTCGCGCTCGTCCTGTGGGCCCGGTCGTGGTGGCGCTGGGTCGTCGTGGCCCTGCTGACACTGGTCTCGCTGGCGGCCAACGTCCTCGGCGGCCGGCCGCTGCCGGTGGCCTCCGGGTTCGCGCTCGCGAACTCCGCGGAGGCGGTCACCGTCGCGCTGCTGCTCCTCCGCTCCGGCGACCCGCGCCGCGCCCTGGCGTCGATGGTGGGGCTGTTCCACCTCGTGCGGGCCGTGGCCGCCGGGGCGCTGGTCCTCGGCGTGGGCGCCGGGGTCACGGTGACCCTCACCGAGACCGGCGACCCCTTCGCGGCCGGCCGGGCCGCCGCCGCGTCGCACGGGGCGGCCGTCCTCATCGTGCTGCCGTGGTTCCTCGGGATCGCCGAGGGCGCGCGACGCTCGAGGCTGGAGCGGGTCGCCCAGTGGTCGGCGGTGCTGCTGGTGCCGGCGCTGGTGTTCGCTCCCCCGCAGAGCCTGCCACTGGCGTTCGTGCCGTTCGTGCCGCTGATGTGGGGCGCCGTGCGGATGGACCAGAGGACCGTGTTCGTCCAGCTGCTCACGACCGGGCTCCTGGCCACCCTGCTGACCTCGGCCGGTGGGGGCGCGTTCGGGCACCTGGGGCAGTCGCGCTCGCCCGAGGTCGTCACCGCGCTGGTGCAGGCGTTCCTGGTGTGCAGTGCGCTGCTGGTGCTGCCGTTGTCGGTCGCCGTCGTGCAGCGGCAGGAGACCCTGGCTGCGCTCACCCGCAGCGAGGCGCTCTACCGGCACGGGTTCAACAGCGCCCTGCTGGGCATGCTGCTGCTGCGCCGGCACGGCGACGTCCTCGTCGTCGAGGAGGTCAACGCCGTCGCCCTGCGGCTGCTCACCGGTGGCGACGGCCGCGGCGAGGACGACGTCGTCGGCTCGCGCTGGGGCGAGTTCTTCCTCGGCGGGGTCCCCGCCGAGGGACCGCGCGACGACTCGGGCCAGGCGCAGGCCTGGCACGGCGAGGCACGGGTGGCAGCCGGTCCGCGCCCGTGGGTGCAGGTCAGCCTGTCGCCGCTCGTCGAGCACTCCGAGGACCTGTTCACCGCCCAGCTCGTCGACGTGACGGGGCGCCGCGAGGCGGAGGACCACCTGCGGGCAGCGCTGGACGCCGAGCGCGTGGCGAACGAGCAGCTCACCGAGCTCGACCGCGCCAAGAGCGACTTCGTCACCAACATCAGCCATGAGCTGAGGACGCCCATCACCAGCGTGATCGGGTATGCCGAGATGCTCGCCTCCGGCGAGGCCGGTGACCTCGACCGCCTTCAGCTGTCGATGGTGGAGAAGGTGCAGCGCAACGCCACCCGTCTGCTCGCCCTCATCGAGGACGTGCTCGCCGTGTCCCGCGTGGACGCCGGCAGCTTCACCCTCACCCTCGAGGAGGTGAACCTGCGGGCGGTGGTCTGGCAGGCCTGCGAGGTGCTCGACACGCAGGCCCGCGACGCGGGCGTGACGGTGCGCGTGGCCCTGCCGCACGGCCCCGTCCAGGTCGTGGGCGACAAGGCCCAGCTCGAGCGCGCCCTCATCAACCTCGTGTCCAACGCCGTGAAGTTCACGCCCCCCGGTGGCGAGGTGACCGTGCGCGTCCGCCGGGCGCCCGACGCCGTGACCGTCGCCGTGGAGGACACCGGCATGGGGGTGCCCGAGGACGAGGCGCACCGGCTGTTCGAGCGGTTCTTCCGGTCCAGCACGGCCCAGGTCAACGCCGTCCAGGGCACCGGCATCGGCCTCACCCTGGTCGCCTCGATCGCGCACGCCCACCACGGCGAGGTCGGGTACGAACCGCGTCCCGGCGGTGGCTCGGTCTTCTCGATGACCATCCCCCAGGGCACCCTGCCGCGCGAGCGGGAGGCGGAGGCTGAGCCCGCGGTGACCGCCGGCTGGTGACCCGCGGACCGGAGCGCACCACGCCCGGAAACCCGGGGCGCTCGCCCCGCGCCTCGGCATACGGTGGCGCCATGGACGCTGCCGACCGCCACGACGTCATCAGGGTGCACGGCGCCCGCGAGAACAACCTCAAGGACGTCGACGTCGAGCTGCCCAAGAGGCGGCTGACGGTCTTCACCGGGGTGTCCGGCTCCGGCAAGAGCTCGCTGGTGTTCGGCACCATCGCCGCGGAGTCCCAGCGGCTCATCAACGAGACCTACAGCGCGTTCGTCCAGGGCTTCATGCCGACGCTGTCCCGCCCCGACGTCGACCGCCTGGAGGGCCTCACGACGGCGATCATCGTCGACCAGGAGCGCATGGGAGCCAACCCGCGCTCGACGGTGGGCACCGCCACCGACGCCAACGCCATGCTGCGGATCCTGTTCTCACGCATCGGCAAGCCGCACATCGGGCCGCCGACCGCGTTCGCCTTCAACGTGCCGACCCGGACGGCCAGCGGCGTGCTGCGCACCGACCGGGGCCACGGCGAGACGAGCGTGGTGCGCGACGTGGTCTACCAGGGCGGCATGTGCGCCCGGTGCGAGGGCATGGGCTCGGTCAGCGACTTCGACCTCACCGCCGTCTACGACGCCGACAGGTCCCTCTCCGAGGGCGCCCTGCTCGTCCCGGGCTACAGCATGGACGGCTGGTACGGCCGCATCTTCGCCGGGGCCGGCCTGCCGATGGACAAGCCGGTCGGGAAGTTCACCGACAGGCAGCTGCACAAGCTGCTGTACGGCCAGCCCGAGAAGATCAAGGTCGAGGGGGTCAACCTCACCTACGAGGGCGTCCTCACCAAGGTCCAGAAGTCGATGCTGTCCAAGGACGTCGAGGCCATGCAGCCGCACGTCCGCCGGTTCGTCGAGCGCGCCGTCACGTTCACCACCTGCCCCGACTGCGACGGCACGCGCCTGTCGCCGGAGGCGCGCTCGGCGAAGATCAACGGCAGGAACATCGCCGAGCTGTGCTCCATGCAGATCACGGACCTCGCGGACTGGCTGCGCGACCTGCGCGAGCCGACCGTGGCACCCCTGCTCGCCGGGCTGCAGGACCTGCTCGACGCCTTCGCCGAGATCGGCCTCGGGTACCTCTCCCTCGACCGCCCGGCCGGGACCCTCTCCGGCGGCGAGGCCCAGCGCACCAAGATGATCCGGCACCTCGGGTCATCGCTCACGGACGTGACGTACGTCTTCGACGAGCCGACGATCGGGCTGCACCCCCACGACATCGAGCGGATGAACACCCTGCTCGTCCAGCTGCGCGACAAGGGCAACACCGTGCTGGTCGTGGAGCACAAGCCGGAGACCATCGTGATCGCCGACCACGTCGTCGACCTCGGCCCCGGTGCCGGGACCGCCGGCGGCAGCGTGTGCTTCGAGGGCACCGTCGAGGGTCTGCGGGCCTCGGACACCGTCACCGGCCGCCACCTGGACGACCGTGCCGCGCTCAAGGAGACGGTGCGGCCCGCCAAGGGTGCCCTGGAGGTGCGGGGCGCCTCGACCCACAACCTGCGCGACGTCTCGGTCGACATCCCGCTCGGGGTGCTCTGCGTGCTGACCGGCGTGGCCGGGTCGGGCAAGAGCTCTCTGGTGCAGGGCTCGGTCGCCGGGCGCGACGGCGTCGTCGTGGTCGACCAGGGCGCGATCAAGGGGTCCCGGCGCAGCAACCCTGCGACCTACACCGGCCTGCTCGAGCCCGTCCGCAAGGCGTTCGCCAAGGCCAACGGCGTCAAGCCGGCGCTGTTCAGCTCCAACTCCGAGGGCGCCTGCCCCGCCTGCAACGGCGCGGGCGTCATCTTCACCGACCTCGGGGTCATGGCGACGGTCGAGTCGGTCTGCGAGGAGTGCGAGGGCCGGCGCTTCCAGGCCGCCGTGCTGGAGTACACGCTGGGTGGGAAGAACATCGCCGAGGTGCTGGCGATGCCGGTCTCGGAGGCGGAGCAGTTCTTCGCCGACGGGCCGGCCCGCACCCCGGCCGCCCACGCCGTGCTCGACCGGCTCACCGACGTCGGGCTGGGCTACCTCACCCTCGGCCAGCCCCTCACCACCCTCTCCGGTGGCGAGCGGCAGCGGCTGAAGCTGGCCACGCAGATGGGCGACAAGGGCGACGTCTACGTCCTCGACGAGCCCACGACCGGGCTCCACCTCGCCGACGTCGAGCAGCTCCTCGGCCTGCTCGACCGCCTCGTCGACGCCGGCCGCTCGGTGCTGGTCATCGAGCACCACCAAGCCGTGATGGCGCACGCCGACTGGATCATCGACCTCGGGCCGGGGGCCGGGCACGACGGGGGCCGGGTCGTGTTCGAGGGGACGCCCGCCGACCTGGTCGCCTCCCGGGAGACGCTCACCGGCAAGCACCTCGCGGCATACGTGGGCGCTTGACCGCGCCTGACCACGCCCGGCGGGACCTCCGGCCCTGTCGGGGCCCTGCGCCGCGCGCCCACGCTGGAGCCTCCGACGAGGAAGGACATCCGGACATGAACAGCTACGGCTTGGGCGGCAGGGTGGCCGTCGTCACCGGCGGCGCCTCGGGCATCGGCCGCGCCTGCGCCCACGTGTTGGCCCGCTCGGGCGCCGACGTCTCGATCTGGGACCGCGACCGTGCAGCCATCGACCTCGTGCTCAAGGAGCTCGAGGCGTACGACTTCCGCAGCCACGGTGCCGTCGTGGACGTGGGCGACGCCGCCGCGGTCGACGCGGCCATGGACGAGGTGCGTGAGGCCCTCGGCCACGTCGACATCGCCGTGTGCAACGCCGGCATCGGCGGGGCTGCCGCGACGAGCGGCGACTACACCGACGAGGAGTGGCACGAGGTCATCCGGGTCAACCTCGACGGCGTGTTCTACACCCAGCGGGCGGCGATCAGGGCGATGAAGGCCTCGGGCCGCGGTGGCTCGATCATCAACATGGCCTCGATCCTCGGCGCCGTCGGGTTCCCCACCGCGAGCGCGTACACCGCCGCCAAGCACGGGGTCGTCGGGCTCACCCAGGTCGCCGCGTGGGAGCACGCCGCCGACCACATCCGCGTCAACGCCGTCGGCCCCGGCTTCATCCGGACGCCGCTGGTCGAGACCCACCTCGACGCCGCGGCGCTGGAGTCACTGGCCGCCCAGCACGCGCTGCAGCGGATCGGCGAGCCCGAGGAGGTCGCCGAGCTGGTGGCCTGGCTCGCCAGCGACGGCGCCTCCTTCGCGACCGGCACGTACTACCCCATCGACGGCGGGTTCCTCGCCCGCTGACACCCAGGCTCCCGGGGCCCGTGCCGGTGCTGGAACCCACGGGCCCCGGAGAAGCGTGTCCGCTCGGTCGGGACGTCGGGACGTTGGCACGCAACGACATTCGCACGCGACGTCCGCCATGCGCCATGCCGCCCCCGTGCGGCACGCGCGCTGCCTTGCCGGCGCTGCAAGGGACCTTCGCCCCTTTCAGCGCAGGCGCCGGAGCCGGAGGCTTGAGCCAGGAAGGGAGTTCCGATGACCACCCACGTCACCCCCCAGCTCGCCCCCGTCGTCGTCCTCGCGCCCGTCGTCGTCGGCGTCGACTCCGACGACCCCGTGCAGGCCGTCCTCGACACCGCGGCCGACCTCGCGACGGCGACGGCCCACCCGCTCCACGTCGTCAACGCGACCGGTGTCGGCATCGTCCCCTGGACCCCCGAGATGGTCGGCCGCCAGGAGGCCCGGACGGAGGCCGTCCGGGCGAGCCTCGAGGCCCGCAGCCGTGTCGAGGTCACCGCCGAGACGGTGTTCACCAGCCCGGCCAAGGCACTCGTCGACGCCAGCCACGGCGCCGCGCTCGTCGTCCTGGGCGCGGGCCGCTTCGGCGCCGTGTCCGCGGCAGTGCTCGGAGCGACGACCTCGCAGGTCGCAGCGCACGCCGAGTGCCCCGTCCTCGTGGTGCCCCACGACGGGCTCCTGCGGCACGACGGACCCGTCGTGGTGGGCGTGGACATCGACCCGCACAGCGAGCCGGCCCTCGAGTACGCCTTCGCCGAGGCCGCCCGGCGCTCGGTCCCGCTGGTGGCCGTCCACTCCTGGTGGTGGGAGTCGCCCGACGCCTTCATGTCGGGGCACGAGTGGGAGGACGACTTCGGCGCGGTGGCCGACACCCAGCACCGGCAGCTCGCCGAGATGCTGGCCGGGTGGCAGGACAAGTACCCCGACGTGCAGGTGCGCACCGAGGTCGTCCGTGGCCAGGCCGTCTCGACCCTGTGCGACGAGGCGCAGGGTGCCCAGCTGCTCGTCGTCGGCAGCCGCGGCCGTGGGGGCTTCCGCGGCCTGCTGCTCGGGTCGGTGAGCACACGGTTGCTGCACCAGAGCCCGTGCCCGGTGGCCGTGGTGCCCTCGTTCCCACGCCCGGCCCGGGAGCGGAGGGGGCGGTCATGACCTCCACGGCCCACCGCCCGTCCGCGGCAGCGGCAGCGGCAGCCTCGACGACCGGCGCCGAGGTCGTCGTGGCCCTCACCAACGACGAGTCCGCGCGGCGCGTCGCCGAGGAGGGCGTACGCCTCGCGCACGAGCTCGGCGCGTCCGTCCGGTTCGTGCACGTGCTGCCCGAGAGGCTCGACGTCCAGGAGCGCACAGACGCCGCAGAGCCGACGTTCGCCGCAGCCATGGCAGCGCTGCGCCGGACGGGACCGCACGCCCGGGCCACGTTCGAGTCCACGACCGGCGACCCCGTGGAGCTGCTCGTCGCCCGCTGCGCGGACGCCCGGATGCTCGTCATCGGCGCGGACTCCGAGGGCGGGGTCGTCGGGGCGCTCTGCCGCGAGCGCGTCACCTGCCCGGTCCACGAGGTGGCGCCGTGAACGCCGCGCCGGCCCCGGTCCTGGTCGGACTGGACCTCTCCGCCACCAGCGAGCTGGCGGTCGACTGGGGTGCTGCCGAGGCGGTCCTGCGCGGCTGCGCCCTCGAGCTGGTCCACGTCGCCCCGCCGACACCGCTGCCCGCCGTGGTCGTGACCGACGCCGACCACCCCGCGGCATACGGCGACATCCCGCCACCGACCCTCCCGCACGCGCGCTGCGAGGCGGTGGGCACCAGGGTGCGCCACGCTCACCCGTCGTTGGACGTGGTGGTGCGGGTGGTCCCCGGGTCCGACCCCGCCCGGACCCTCGTCGAGGAGTCCCGCCACGCCTGTGTCGCCGCGCTCGGCGCGCGCGGGCTTGGAGCCCTGCGCGGCATGGTGCTCGGCTCGGTCTCGAAGGCCGTCACCGAGCACGCCCACGCCCCGGTCGTCGTGGTCCGCCACGCGGCCTCGACGACGATCCCCGACCAGCGGGTGGTCGTGGGCGTCGACGGCAGCGAGGTCTCCGCGCCGGCTCTGCGGTTCGCCTTCGAGGAGGCCCGGCGCCGGCGGGTCGGCATCACGGCCGTGCACACCTGGCAGCCCGACATCAGGACTCCGTCCGCCGAGTGGTGGCCGGAGGACCCCATCCGGGGCGAGATGGACGAGCGCGCGGTGGCGTCCGAGTCGCTGGCCGGGTTCCGTGAGGAGTTCCCGGACGTCGACGTCCGCGTCCACGTGGCCCAGCGGGACGCCATCGCCGAGCTGGTCAAGCTCAGCTCGGGCGCCGGCCTGCTCGTCGTGGGCTCCCGTGGCCGTGGACCCGTGGCCAGCGCCGTCCTCGGCTCGGTGTCGGCGGCCGTGCTGCGCAAGGCGCACTGCCCCGTCGCCGTCGTCCACCCCGACGGCACGGCGCCCACGGGCGACTCGGCAGGGACTGCGACGCGGGCAGGGTCGGCCTGACAGCCACCAAACGACCACGACCCCGCTCTCGTCGAGCGTAGGCTGCTCCCCTACTCAGGGGGGACATCGTGAGACGCACCGTTGCCGTCGCCTGCGGGGTCATCGTCGGTGCGGCGTTGGGCTTCGTGGTCGGCACGGTCGCGGCCGACATGGTCAATGACGCCCGGACCCGCATGGACGAGGCCGAGTACATCTTCGTCGGCCTCCTGGGCGCCGTCGTGGCACCGTTCGTCGGCGCGCTGGTCGGCGGAGTGGTGGGGGCTCGGGTGGAGCGGCGCCTCTAGGTGCCACCAGCAGCACGCCGGCAGTCCCGTCGAGGCGGCGGTGCGTCCGATACGGCGCGGTGGGTCCGCTACGCGGGTGCGTCAGCCGGCAGAGGCGTGGGAGCGGGTCGGGACCGCCAGTACCGAGGGGGGCACCACGAGGACGTCGCACGGCGGGTCGTCGAGGACGCTGCGCGCCACCGAGCCGCGGACGAGCCCGGCCAGCGTGCCGCCACCGCGGGTCCCGACCACGAGGAGGTCGGTCTCCCGGGGCTCGCCGTGCAGCAGGTCCTCGGGCGGCTCCCGGACAACCTCCACCTCGGCCGCCACGTCGGCACAGGTCGCGTCGGCCCTGATGGCCTCCCACACGGCGTGCTGCACCTCGGCGACGTCACCCCGACCCGGCACGCTCGTCAGCACCCGCAGCACCACCCCCCGAACGACGGCCTCCTCGGCGGCCAGGGTGAGCAGGTGGGTGGGATCGATCGAGGGCCGGAAGCCGACGAGCACCTTGGGGACGGCGCCGGCGCTGGACGACGCGCGCAGCCTCCGGGAGCTGCGGCTGGTCGCGGTGACGAGCACGGGCCGTGGGATCTGCCGCATGAGCGCCTCGCTCACCGACCCGAGCGAGAAGGCCGACTGCCCACCCGCGCCGTGGCCGCCGACAACCAGGCGCGACGCCCGGGCGGCGACCGACTTCAGGACGGGGTCCTCGAGGTCGGTCAGCACCACGGCCTCGACGTGCACCGTCGAGTCGGTCTCGTGCGCGAGCTCGACGGCGCGGGTGGCCGTGGCCACTCCCCTGCCCCGGGCGGCGTCCTGCGCCGACCGGTGACCCGTGAGGCTGGTGTCCACCGGCCGCGAGACGGCCAGCACGACGAGCGACTCCCCGTGCAGGGCAGCGAGCCGGGTCGCCGCGCGGACGGCGGCGTGGGACTCCCAGGAGCCGTCGGTCCCGACGACCACCGCTGGCTGCTGCATGCCTGTCATGTCCTACCCGCTGTCGGTCGGAGGAACTGTGGGGGCGAAGGGACCCGTCCACCCGGTGCGGGCCAGAACCCCTTCGGCTCCAACGGTGGCCGACATCGGAGCCGGGCGGTCAGGGCCCAAGGTCCCTGTCGAGGCCCACCGGCCGCCGGGACGATCGCGGCATGACCACACCCCTGCTCGTCCCCTTCAGCCACGGCGAACGCGGCATGGCCGACCTCCTCGGAGGCAAGGGCGCCAACCTCGCCGAGATGACGCGGCTGGGCCTGCCGGTCCCGCACGGCTTCACCATCACGACCGAGGCGTGCCGCGAGTACCTGCGCACCGGGCACCGCCCCGAGGAGCTCGACGGCCTGGTCCGAGGAGCCGTCGTCGCCCTCGAGCGCTCCACCGGCCGCACCTTCGGCGAGGGCGACCAGCCCCTGCTGGTGTCGGTTCGCTCCGGGGCGCGGTTCTCGATGCCCGGCATGATGGAGACCGTCCTCGACGTCGGGCTCACCGACGCGCTGGCCGAGCGGCTCGCCCAGCGCCAGGACCCGCGGTTCGTGTGGGACTGCTACCGGCGACTGGTCGAGATGTACGGGCGAACGGTCCTCGGGGCACCTGCGACGGTCTTCGACACCATGCGCTCGGAGGTGCTCGCCGCCCACGACGTCGCCTCGGCCGCCGAGCTCGACGCGACCGGCCTGCGCGCCCTCGTCCGCCGGTACCGCCGTGCCCTCGTGGCGGAGACGGGCGAGGACCTGCCGCAGGACCCGTGGGCGCAGCTCACGAGCTCGATCGACGCCGTCTTCAGCTCGTGGAACAGCCCGCGGGCGCGCCTGTACCGCAGCCATGAGGGCATCCCGGACACCCTCGGCACGGCGGTCACCGTGATGCAGATGGTCTACGGCAACACCGGCCCGCACTCCGGGTCCGGGGTGTGCTTCAGCCGCAACCCCGCCACGGGTGACGCCGCCCCATACGGCGACTACCTGACCGACGCGCAGGGCGAGGACGTCGTCAACGGCAGCCGCGCCACCGTACCTCTCGCCCGGCTCGCCGACCTCGAGCCGACGGCCCACCGCGAGCTGCTGTCGCACCTGTCCACGCTGGAGAAGCACTACCGCGACCTGTGCGACGTCGAGTTCACCGTCGAGGACAGCCGGCTGTGGATGCTGCAGACCCGAGTCGGCAAGCGCAGCCCGGCCGCCGCGTTCGTCATGGCCGCGGACATGGCCGAGGAGGGGCTCATCACCGAGGACGAGGCGCTGGTCCGCGTCGACGGCAACCAGCTCGAGTCGCTCCTGCACGCCCGGTTCGACGTCCCCGAAGGCACGTCGCCCCTGGTCACCGGGCTGCCGGCCAGCCCGGGAGCCGGGGCCGGGACGGCGGTGTTCGACTCGGCCACCGCCGTGGCCCGGCGCGCGGCCGGCGAGGACGTCGTCCTGTTCCGCACCGAGACCAGCGCCGAGGACCTCCCCGGCATCCTCGCCGCGATCGCGGTCGTGACCGCCCGCGGCGGACTGGCCTCGCACGCCGCCGTCGTCGCGCGCGGGTTCGGGCGCACCTGCGTCACAGGAGTCTCCGACCTCGTAGTGGACGAGGACGCGCGTGAGGCCCGCACCACGTCCGGGCAGGTCGTCCGCGAGGGCGACCTCGTCTCCGTGGACGGCACCGCCGGGGCCGTGTATGCCGGGGCGCTCGCCGTGCGGCCGAGCCCGGTGGCCGGTGGCCTCCCCACCAGCGACACCACGAGCCCAGCCCTGTCGACGACAGGGACGGCGCCGGTGGGCGACGAGGGTGCCGGCACCACCTCGCAGGCCACGACGCACGACGGTGTCGTGCTGCGGGCGGTACGACGCCTGCTCGCGCACGCCGACCAGCGGGCCGCCGTGAAGGTCCGCGTCAACGCCGAGACCGCCCCCGAGGCTGCCGAGGCCCGGGCCGCCGGCGCGACGGGGATCGGGCTGTGCCGCACCGAGCACATGCTCCTCGGCGAACGGCGCGAGCTCGTCGAACGCGTCGTCCTCGACAGCCATGCCGACGACGCGCTGGCCCGGATCGAGGCGCTCGCGCTCGACGACTTCGTCGACCTGCTGCGAGCCATGGACGGCCTGCCGGTCGTGGTGCGCCTCCTCGACCCGCCGCTGCACGAGTTCCTGCCGGACCCGACCGACCTGGCCGTCGAGGTGGCTCGGCTGGAGGCGACGGGCGCCGTGGTGCCCGACGCCCTGCCCTCGCGGCTGGAGGCCACCCGGCGCTGGGCCGAGGCGAACCCGATGCTCGGCCTGCGCGGCGTGCGCCTGCTGACAGTCCACCCCGAGCTCGTCGACGCGCACGTGCGGGCGCTCGTCACCGCCGCCACGCGCCTGGCCGCCGAGGGCCTCGACCCCCGGCCCGAGGTGATGGTGCCGCTCGTCAGCGACGTCGCCGAGCTGGCCGCTGCCCGGGAGCACATCCTCGAGGTCGCCGAGCAGACGTCCCGCGACCTCGGCTCGGACCGTCCCGCCCCGCGTGTCGGGGTCATGATCGAGCTGCCCCGGGCGGCCCTCACCGCGGACGACCTGGCCGGCCTGGCCGAGTTCTTCTCCTTCGGCACGAACGACCTCACGCAGACCACCTGGGGCATGTCCCGCGACGACGCCCAGGCGAGCTTCCTCACCAGCTACGCCACCAGCGGCCTGCTGCCCGAGGACCCGTTCGTCACCCTCGACCAGCGCGGGGTCGGCGAGCTGGTGCGCATCGCCGTCGACCGGGGTCGGGCGGCGCGGCCCGGGCTCGAGCTCGGCGTCTGTGGAGAGCACGCCGGCGACCCGGCGTCGATCCGCTTCCTCACCGGCTGCGGCGTCGACTACGTGTCGTGCTCGCCGCCACGGGTCCCGGTGGCGCGGCTCGAGGTGGGCAGGGCGACCGTGCTGCAGGAGGGCGTCTCGGCGAGCGACAGCCGGTAGCCCGCCCTCAGCGGTCGAGCTGGCGCAGGGCCGCGTCCAGCGTGGCCGCCTTGGTCGTCTCCCCCGTCGGCACCACGACGGCCTCCGGCCACGGGGCCGCCTGGGCGGCGAGCCGTCGCCCTATGGCCAGGTCCGCGTCGCCGTGCCGGTCCGGCACGTCCGCGCGCCGAAGCAGCCGCGCCTCCAGCACCTCGCGTGGCGCGGTGCACGCCAGCTCAGCGACCGGCGCGTGCGCCGTGACGCCCACCTGCCGGAACGCCGCCCGCTCGGCGGCGTCGGAGAACGACGCGTCCACGACCACCGTCTCCCCGAGCCCGAGCAGGGCCGCGGCGCGGTCCGCCAGCGAGGCATACGTCCTCGCCGTGGCCTCGCGCGTGTAGATCCCCTGCCCGAAGGCCGCCGGCGCGTGCGACGTGGGGTCCAGGCCCATCAACGCCTTCCGCTCGGGATCGCTCGCCATGAGCACCGCACCGAGCCGGTCCGCGAGCCCGGAGGACAGCGTCGACTTGCCCGAGCCGGGTCCACCGCCGACGAGCACCAGGCGCACGCGACCCTGCAGCAGGTGGGCGAGGCCGATGTCGAGCAGCTGCCGCACCTCGTCCGCGTCGGGCCCGGAGGGCAGGCCGTGGGCACCGGCCCTGATCGCCGCCACCTTCGCCCGCATGACGGCGCGGTATGCCGTGTAGTGGTGCCGCAGCGCGGGCGGCTGCCGCCGGCCGGAGAACTCCTCGTAGTCGTGGAGGAACCGCTCCCCCGCGCGCGGGTCCCCGAGCCGCTCGAGGTCGGTGGCGAGGCAGGCGGCGTCGTCGAGCACGTCCATCCAGCGCAGCTCGTCGGCGAAGTCGAGGCAGTCCAGGGCCCGCGGCCCGTCCTCGAGGCAGAACACGTCGTCGGCGAGCAGGTCGCCGTGGCCGTCCCGCACCAGGCCGGCGTCGATCCTGCTCTGCAGCAACGGAGCCCGCCCCTCCACGAACTCGAGCGCCAGCTGCTCCACCTGGTCCAGCAGCTGGGGCGGCACCGTGTCGACGGGGTGCTGGCGCAGCCCCCGCAGGTTGTCCACCCAGCGACCGCGCAGGGCCTCCGGCGAGCCGCAGGCGTCGACCGCGGCGCCGGTGCGCGCCGTCGAGTGGAAGGCCGCCAGGTCCCTGGCGAGCTGCCGGAGCGGGACCGTGACGTCGACGCCGGCCCGCACCAGGGTGGCCAGCCGCCGGTCCTCGGGCATGCGGCGCATCACCAGGAGGTGGTCGCAGACCGTGCCGCCCGCGTCCCGGACCTCGAGGGTGCCCAGGTAGACGTCGGGGGCCGTCCTGCGGTTGAGCCGCAGCTCACGGGAGATCGCCGCCGTGCGGGACTCCAGGGTCGTGAAGTCGAGGAACCCGAGGTCGACCGGCTTCTTCACCTTGTAGGCGCGGTCGCCCAGCAGCACCACGACAGCCGAGTGCGTCTCCCGCACGTCCGCCCCCCAGCCGCCACGCCCGGAGGTGCCGGCCGCAGACACCTGCCCGGTCCCCACGGGTCCACCTCCTGCCGGTGCGGGCGACGCCGGCCCACCGGTCCGTGTCGTCGGCCGCCACCTCCAGCCTCGCGGGGCGGCTCGTCCGGGTACCGGGCCGAAGGTCCCTGTTCGGGAGCCTCGACGGCCGTCACCCTTCGGGAGGGCGCCGCCGCGCACCGCGTCCGCATGTCCCCTCGCGCGACGCTCCCGACTTTGGTAGGACGAACATGACACACCTTCCGACAGGCCCAGCACTCGACGGCAGAGCTCACGAGGGGACGGCACCGATGCCACCGAACTCGCGCACGGGGACGCGGATGCTCGTGCTCGCCACGGTGGGCTTCGCGATCAACTTCTGGGCCTGGGCCCTGCTCAGCCCGCTCGGACCGCGCTTCAAGGACGTCCTGGCCCTCAGCTCTGGTCAGCAGGCGCTGCTGGTGGCCGTGCCGGTCATCGTCGGGTCACTGGGCCGGATCCCGGTCGGGGCGCTCACCGACAAGTTCGGCGGACGGGTGATGTTCCCGGTCGTGTCGGTCGCGACCATCGTCCCGGTCCTGTACATCGGCCTCCTCGGCCAGCACTCGTTCGCCGGCCTGCTCGTCGGCGGCTTCTTCCTCGGCATCGGCGGCACCGCCTTCGCCATCGGGGTGCCCTTCGTCAACGCGTGGTTCCCGCCCGAGCGCCGCGGCTTCGCCATCGGGGTGTTCGGCGCCGGCATGGGCGGCACCGCGATCAGCGCCCTGACCACGGTCAAGCTGGTGAAGGGGGTGGGCGAGACCGCCCCCTTCCTCATCACCGCCGCAGCCCTCGCGGTGTATGCCGTGGCGGCCTGGCTGCTGCTGCGCGACGCCCCGGGACGCGTGGTCCCCACGACGAGCGTGGCCACCCGGCTCGTCGCCGCCGCCCGGTTGCCCATCGCGTGGCAGGCCTGCATCCTGTACGCCGTCGCGTTCGGCGGGTACGTCGCGTTCTCGGTGTACCTGCCCGCGTACCTCAAGACGGCCTACGGCCTCGAGCAGGCGGACGCGGCCAACCGCATGGCGGGCTTCGTCCTCGTCGCCGTCGTCATGCGGCCGGTCGGCGGCTGGCTCGCCGACCGGTTCGGCCCTGTCCCGGTCCTGGCGGCCGTCTTCGGCGTCGTCGCGGGGGGCGCGGCGGTGCAGGCGGCCACGCCGGGCCTCATGCCGCTCGGCACGGCCGCGTTCCTCATCATGGCGGCCGCCCTCGGCGCAGGCAGCGGCGCCACCTTCGCGCTCGTCGCCAGGGCCGCCCCGGCGGCCCAGGTCGGGTCGGTGACCGGGCTGGTGGGAGCCGCAGGTGGTCTCGGTGGGTTCGTGCCCCCGCTCGTCATGAGCAGCGTCTACAGCAGCACCGGCTCCTACGGCTGGGGGCTCGTGCTGCTCGCCCTCGTGGCGGTCGGGTGTCTCCTGCTCACGCTCAGCGTCGTGCGGGGCACCGCCAGGGCGCAGGAGGTGCAGACCGCTCGTGTGTGAGTACTGCGGCTGCCAGGACATCGCCTCCATCGCCGAGCTCACCCGCGAGCACGACGCCGTCGTCGCCGAGATCGCCCGCGTGCGGGTGTGCGTGCGCGAGGGCGACGTCGCGGGCGCCGCGGAGGTCGCGCGGCGGATCGCCCGCATCCTCACGCCCCACACGGCCGTGGAGGAGCACGGGCTGTTCCCACACCTCGCCCACGAGTTCCCCGACCACGTCGCCGTCCTCGAGCGCGAGCACCGGGAGATCGAGGCGGTCCTGTCGCGCGCCGCGGCCGGGACGCCGAACGACCCCGCCTGGCCGGCCGAGCTGCTGACCGCGATGGAGCGCCTGCGCGACCACATCCTCAAGGAGCAGGACGGCCTCTTTCCCGCGTCCCTGTCGATCCTCGACGAGGACGCCTGGGCCTCGGTGGAGACCGCCCGGCTCGTCGCCGGCTCGGCCCTCGCGCAGCCCGCCGGACACCACGACCACGACCACCCGCACGACAACGACCACCCGCACGACCAGGACCACCCGCACGACCACACCCACGACCACCAGCACGCCTGACGAGCCCAGCAGGAGGCCCGCCCGTGACCACCACCGACGACGCGACACCCGCGGGCCTCGACGGGCCCCTCGCCGAGGCCCTCGTGGGCACCCGGCGGTTCTTCACCCGGGCGGAGGTGTCGGCCGACCGGCGCACCATCCACGCCAGGGGCGGCCGGGCGGGCGACGCGTTCTACCGCGATCGCTGGAGCCACGACAAGGTCGTCCGCTCCACGCACGGGGTCAACTGCACGGGCTCGTGCTCGTGGAAGGTGTACGTCAAGGACGGCATCATCACCTGGGAGGCGCAGCAGACGGACTACCCGTCGACCGGGCCGGACCGGCCGGAGTACGAGCCCCGCGGCTGCCCGCGGGGCGCCGCCTTCTCCTGGTACACCTACTCCCCCACCCGGGTCCGCTACCCCTACGTCCGGGGTGTCCTGCTCGAGATGTACCGCGAGGCCAAGGCGCGGCTCGGCGACCCGGTCCTGGCGTGGGCGGACGTCGTCGGCGACCCGGAGAAGGCCAGGCGCTACAAGGCCGCCCGCGGCAAGGGCGGCCTCGTCCGCGCGAGCTGGGGCGAGGCCGCCGAGATCGTCGCGGCGGCCAACGTCCACACCATCAAGCAGTGGGGACCCGACCGCATCGCCGGCTTCTCCCCGATCCCCGCGATGTCGATGGTGTCGCACGCCTCGGGTGCCCGGTTCGTGTCGCTGATCGGCGGCTCGATGCTCTCGTTCTACGACTGGTACGCCGACCTGCCCGTGGCCTCGCCGCAGATCTGGGGCGACCAGACCGACGTCCCCGAGTCCGGCGACTGGTGGGACGCCGGCTACCTCGTCATGTGGGGCTCGAACGTCCCCGTGACCCGCACCCCCGACGCCCACTGGATGGCCGAGGCGCGCTACCGCGGCCAGAAGGTCGTCGTCGTCTCCCCCGACTACGCCGACAACGTCAAGTTCGCCGACGAGTGGCTGCCGGCAGCGCCGGGCACCGACGGCGCCCTGGCCATGGCGATGGGCCACGTGGTGCTCAAGGAGTTCTTCGTCGACAAGCAGGTCGAGTACTTCGAGGAGTACACCCGCCGGTACACCGACCTGCCGTTCCTCGTGTGCCTCGAGGAGTATGCCGTCCGGCCCGCCGCCGACCCGGACGGCGCCGACGGCGGGCACCCGGCATACCGGCCGGGGAAGTTCCTCACCGCGGCCGACCTGGGCGGCGCGGAGGCGCAGGCCGAGAACGCTGCGTTCCGGACGGTGCTGGTCGACTCGGTGACCGGGCAGCACGTCGTCCCCAACGGCACGCTCGGCGACCGGTTCGGCGAGCAGGGCGAAGGCCGCTGGAACCTCGACCTCGGCGACGTCGTGCCCGCACTCAGCCTGCAGGACACCAGTGAGGGCACCGCCCTGGTCGACCTGCCGCGCTTCGACCTACCCCGCGGGCAGTCGGAGGTCGTGCGCCGGGGCGTGCCCGTGCGTCGCGTCGGCGGGCACCTCGTGACGACCGTCTTCGACCTCCTGCTGGCGCAGTACGGCGTTGCGCGAGAGGAGCTACCGGGCAGCTGGCCGTCGGGGTACGACGACCCGGACGGCCACTACACCCCGGCCTGGCAGGAGGCGATCACGGGTGTGCCCGCGCAGGCCGTCGCGCGGATCGCCCGTGAGTTCGCGCAGAACGCCGCCGACACCGGCGGCCGCTCGATGATCCTCGTCGGCGCCGGCACCAACCACTGGTTCCACTCCGACGAGACCTACCGCTGCATGCTGCTGCTGACGACCATCACCGGCTGCCAGGGGCGCAACGGCGGCGGCTGGGCCCACTACGTCGGCCAGGAGAAGGCGCGCCCCATCACCGGCTGGGCCCAGATGGCCTTCGCCCTGGACTGGGTGCGGCCGCCGCGGCAGATGATCCAGACGGCGTACTGGTACCTGCACACCGACCAGCACCACTACGACCACTACGAGGCCGGCTCGCTCGCCGGGGCGACCAGCACCGGGCAGCTCGACGGCCGGAGCACCCACGAGCTGCTGCAGCAGTCCGCCCGGCTCGGCTGGATGCCGTCGTACCCGACGTTCGACCGCAACCCGCTCGACCTCGTCGACGAGGCCGAGGGGTCCGGCCGGTCACCCGCCGACCACGTCGTCGCGGGCCTCACCGACGGGAGCCTGCGGTTCGCGTGCGAGGACCCCGACGCCCCCGAGAACTGGCCGCGGGTGCTGATGATGTGGCGCGCCAACCTCCTCGGGTCGTCGGCGAAGGGCAACGAGTACTTCCTGCGCCACCTGCTCGGGACCGACAGCTCGGTCTCCGCCCGACCGGACCGCGACGACCTGCCGGAGGGCAAGCTCGACCTGCTCTGCACGCTCGACTTCCGGATGACGAGCTCGACGATCTTCAGCGACGTCGTCCTGCCTGCGGCCACGTGGTACGAGAAGCACGACATCAACACGACGGACATGCACCCGTTCATCCACTCGTTCAACCCGGCGATCAGCCCGCCGTGGCAGACGAGGACGGACTGGGACATCTTCCTGGCGATCGCCGAGGCGTTCCAGCCCCTGGGCGCCAAGCACCTCGGCGTGCGCAAGGACCTCGTGGCCGCTCCCCTGCTGCACGACAGCCCCGACGCCATGGCCACGCCGCACGGCCGCGTGCGCGACTGGGCCCGGGGCGAGTGCGACCCCGTGCCCGGGAAGACCATGCCGAAGCTCGTCGTCGTCGAGCGCGACTACGGCGCCGTGCACGACCAGATGGTCTCGCTCGGCCCGCTCATGGACACCCTGGGCACGGCCCAGAAGGGCGTCGCGTACGACGTGAAGCGCGAGGTCGAGTACCTGCGCCACAAGAACGGCGTCGTCCGTGGCGGCGCGGGTGACGGCAGACCGTCACTGAAGGACGCCCGCCACGTCGCCGAGACGATCATGGCGTTGTCCGGCACCACCAACGGGCACCTCGCCACCCAGGGCTTCAAGACCCTCGAGAAGCGCACCGGCCACCTCCTGCACGACCTGGCGGCCGAGCACGAGGGCAAGCAGATCACCTTCGCCGACACCCAGGCCGCGCCCGTGCCGGTCATCACCAGCCCGGAGTGGTCGGGCTCGGAGACCGGCGGGCGGCGCTACTCCCCCTTCACCATCAACGTCGAGCGGCTCAAGCCGTGGCACACGCTCACCGGCCGCCAGCACTTCTACCTCGACCACGACTGGATGCAGGAGCTCGGCGAGGGACTGCCCGTCTACAAGCCACCGCTGGACATGACCCAGGTGTTCGGCGAGCCGGAGATCGGCAGCACGAGCGAGCTCGGCGTCACCGTCCGCTACCTCACGCCGCACAACAAGTGGTCGATCCACAGCGAGTACCAGGACAACCTGTTCATGCTCTCGCTGTCCCGTGGTGGCCAGGCGATCTGGATCTCCGACAAGGACGCCGCCAAGGTCGGCATCCGCGACAACGACTGGGTCGAGGCGGTCAACCGCAACGGTGTCGTCAACGCCCGCGCGGTCGTCAGCCACCGGATGCCCGAGGGCACGGTCTACATGCACCACGCGCAGGACCGGCTCATCGACGTCCCGCTCACCGAGAAGACCGGCCGGCGTGGCGGCATCCACAACTCGCTCACGCGCATCCTGGTCAAGCCGAGCCACCTCATCGGCGGCTACGCGCAGCTGTCCTTCGCGTTCAACTACCTCGGCCCCACGGGCAACCAGCGCGACGAGGTGACGGTCATCCGCCGCCGCTCCCAGGAGGTGACCTACTGATGCGGGTCATGGCGCAGATGGCCATGGTGATGAACCTCGACAAGTGCATCGGGTGCCACACCTGCTCGGTGACGTGCAAGCAGGCGTGGACCAACCGCGCCGGCACCGAGTACGTCTGGTTCAACAACGTCGAGACGCGGCCGGGCCTTGGCTACCCGCGCACCTACGAGGACCAGGACACCTGGCAGGGCGGCTGGGCGCTGACCAGCCGCGGCCGGCTGACGCTGCGCTCGGGCAGCCGGTGGCGCAAGCTCGCGAGCATCTTCTCCAACCCCAAGCTGCCCTCGATCGAGGACTACTACGAGCCCTGGACCTACGACTACGAGACGCTGCTCAGCGCCCCGGCGCAGCAGCACTTCCCCGTCGCCCGGCCGATCTCGCTCATCACCGGCAAGCCGGTCAACGTGTCGTGGTCGGCCAACTGGGACGACAACCTCGGCGGCAGCGGCGAGAACGCCGCCCGCGACGTGATGCTCCGGAACATCACCGACAAGGTGAAGCTCGAGTTCGAGCGGACGTTCATGTTCTACCTGCCGCGGATCTGCGAGCACTGCCTCAACCCCTCGTGCGCGGCGTCGTGCCCGAGCGGGGCGATCTACAAGCGCTCCGAGGACGGCATCGTCCTCGTCGACCAGGACCGGTGCCGCGGTTGGCGGATGTGTGTGTCCGGCTGCCCGTACAAGAAGGTCTACTTCAACCACCGCACGGGCAAGGCCGAGAAGTGCACGTTCTGCTACCCCCGGGTCGAGGTCGGCATCCCGACCGTGTGCTCCGAGACGTGCGTGGGCCGGCTGCGGTACATCGGGCTTGTCCTCTACGACGCCGACAAGGTGCTCGAGGCGGCCTCCGTGGAGGACGAGCACGAGCTGTATGCCGCGCAGCGTTCGGTCTTTCTCGACCCCGAGGACCCGGAGGTGCAGCGCGAGGCCGAGCTGGCCGGCATACCCCGCGACTGGGTGGAGGCCGCACGGCGGTCCCCGGTGCACGCCCTCATCTCCCGCTACGAGGTCGCGCTGCCTCTGCACCCGGAGTACCGCACCATGCCGATGGTCTGGTACATCCCGCCGCTGTCGCCGGTCGTGGACGTCGTCCGCGACACGGGCCACGACGCCGAGGACCGCGGCAACCTTTTCGCCGCGATCGACACCCTGCGGATCCCGGTGGAGTACCTGGCAAACCTGTTCACGGCCGGGGACACCGCGCCCGTCGAGGCGGTGCTGAAGAAGCTGGCGGCGATGCGGTCGTACATGCGCGACATCAACCTCGGGCGGGACCCCGACGAGTCCATCCCCCAGGCCGTCGGCATGGACGGCGAGTCGATGTACGACATGTTCCGACTGCTGGCGCTGGCCAAGTACGACGAGCGCTACGTCATCCCGACCGCCCACGCCGAGCAGGCGCACGCCCTGGAGGAGCTGGCCACCGAGTGCTCGCTCGACTACGAGGGCGGCCCCGGGATGATGGGGCAGTCCGGACCGTTCGGCGAGGGCTCGGGAGAGCTCACGCCGGTGGCGGTGGAAAACTTCCAGATGCTGCGCCAGCGGCAGACCGCCGACGACCTCAGCGGTGGGGACGCACCGGAGCCACCCGGCCGCCTGCGCGGTCGCGTCAACCTGCTCAACTGGGACGGCAAGGGCTCGCCGCGGGGCCTGTTCCCGAAGAAGCGGCCGGAGGACGACCGGTGATGCTCGGACGCAGCCGACGGACACGGGCCGCAGCGGGGCGCCTCGACGACCGGACGCTCGCCACGGCCTGGCAGGTCGTGTCGCTGCTGCTCGACTACCCGACCGAGGAGCTCGTGTCCCGCCGGCCCCTGCTGGAGTCCGCCGTCGCGCAGCTGCCAGCGTCGGTCGCCGAGCCGCTGCGCCGGTTCCTGGCCGACGTGGGCGCCTGCCCGCTCGGGCAGCTGCAGCGCGACTACGTCGAGACCTTCGACGTCACCCGCCGGTGCTCGCTCTACCTGACCTACTTCGCCCACGGCGACACCCGCAAGCGCGGGCTGGCCCTCGTGCAGTTCAAGCAGGCGTACCGGCGTGCCGGCGCCGAGCTCGACACCGACGAGCTGCCCGACCACCTCGGCGTCGTGCTCGAGTTCGGCGCCACGACGGACCTCGACGTGGCCTGGCGCCTCCTCCTCGACCACCGCGCCGGGCTCGAGGTGCTGCGGATCGCGTTGGCCGACAAGGGATCCCCGTGGCACGACGTGGTGCTCGCCCTCGTCGCCACGCTGCCGGAGCTCCAGGGCGACGACGAGGAGCAGCTCGCCGCGCTGGTCGCCGCGGGTCCCCCGTCGGAGGACGTCGGCCTCGACACCCAGCCCTACGCCCTGGACCCGCGCCTCAACCCCCGCCCCACCGAGCCGACCGAGCTCGGCCCGACCATCCCGGTAGGAGCGCCCTGATGGACACCTTTCTCTGGGTGATCGTCCCGTACACCTGCCTCGCGGTCTTCGTCGTGGGGCACTACTGGCGATGGACGTACGACAAGTTCGGCTGGACGACGCGCAGCAGCCAGCTCTACGAGAACCGGCTGCTGCGCTGGGGCAGCCCGCTCTTCCACTTCGGGCTGCTCGGCGTCGTCGGCGGCCACGTCGTCGGCCTGGTCATCCCGAAGTCGTGGACCGAGGCCGTGGGCGTGCACGAGGGGCTCTACCACTTCCTCGCCGTCACCCTCGGCGGCCTCGCCGGCCTGGCCACGCTGGCCGGGCTGGTGATCCTCGTCTACCGCCGGCGCACGGTCGGGCCCGTCTTCATGGCGACGACGCGGATGGACAAGCTCATGTACGTCTTCCTCGCCGGCGTGATCGTCCTGGGCATGTGGAACACCGTGGCCAGCAGCATCTTTGGCCACTACGACTACCGCGAGGGCGTCTCGCCCTACTGGCGCAGCATCTTCCTGTTCCGGCCGGACGCCTCGCTCATCGCAGACGCACCGGTCGGGTTCCAGCTGCACGCCCTCGTGGCGTTCGTCCTGTTCGCGCTCTGGCCGTTCACGCGGCTGGTCCACGTGTTCAGCGCCCCGGTGGGCTACCTCACCCGCCCGTACATCGTCTACCGCAGCCGCGACGAGGCACGCGAGGGCACGCGGGCACCGGCTCGCGGCTGGGAGAAGGCAGGGAGGTCACGATGAGCGCGCCACACCCCGCGGACCACGAGCCGCTCGACCTGCGCACGGCCGGCGCCGAGCTGCTGGACCAGGCGCGCAGCCAGTCCAACGGCCATGCCTCACGCCTGCTCGTCGGCGGCACGGCCCAGCGCGCCGTCCTCATGGCGCTCACGGAGGGTGCCGAGCTCGGCGAGCACGAGTCCCCTGCCGCCGCCACCTTCCAGGTCGTCATCGGCAGTGCGCGCCTGTATGCCGCCGCCGGCACGTCGTGGACCGTGCGCGCGGGCGAGCTGGTCGCCATCCCCGAGGACCGGCACGGCGCCCGGGCGCTGGAGGACTGCGTCATCCTCCTCACCGTCGCCCTGCGCTGACGCGCTCCCGCGTCCAGCCGCGCCGGCCCGCGCCGGCACGCGCTGAGCCGGGGCGACCCCTGCCGACCCGGGGCACCCGGCATACCCCCTAGGTGCGTGGGTTGGGCCACACGGGACCTAGGTCTCTCCTGCCCCGCGCCGGCGCACGGTGGAGTGGTTCGTGGGACCTGCACGGTGCAGGCCGCGAGAGGAGCTCACCATGCACGCCGTCGTCTACCACGGACCGGGCCGCAAGTCGTGGGAGGAGGTCCCCACGCCCTCGATCCAGGACGACACCGACGCCATCGTCCGGGTCGACGCGGTCACCATCTGCGGCACCGACCTGCACATCCTCAAGGGCGACGTCCCGGCGGTGACCGATGGTCGCATCCTCGGCCACGAGGCGGTCGGCACGGTCGAGTCGATCGGTGCCGGGGTCAAGAACCTCTCCCCCGGCGACCGCGTCCTCGTCTCGTGCATCACCTCGTGCGGGTCGTGCCGGTACTGCCGCGAGGGCCGGTACGGGCAGTGCCTCGGCGGCGGCGGCTGGATCCTCGGCCACCTCATCGACGGCACGCAGGCCGAGTACGTGCGGGTGCCGTTCGCCGACACCTCCACCTTCGCCATCCCCGCCGGCGTCACCGACGAGGAGGTCCTCATGTTGGCCGACATCGGCCCCACCGGGTACGAGGTCGGCGTCCTCAACGGGCACGTGCGCCCCGGTGACGTCGTCGCCGTCGTCGGCGCCGGCCCCATCGGGCTCTCCTCGATCATGGGCGCCAAGCTCTTCAGCCCCTCGCACGTCGTCGCCATCGACGTGGCCGGCTCGCGACTCGACGCGGCCAAGCGGGTCGGCGCCGACGTCGTCGTCGACGCCTCGCGGGACGACGCGCTCGAGGTGGTCCGCGGGCTCACCGACGGGCTCGGCGCCGACGTCGCGATCGAGGCCGTGGGCATCCCCGGCACCTTCGAGCAGTGTGCGGCGCTCGTGCGCCCCGGCGGCACCGTCGCCAACGTCGGCGTCCACGGCAAGCCGGCCACCCTGCACCTCGAGGACCTGTGGATCAAGGACGTCACCATCACGACCGGCCTCGTCGACACGTACTCGACGCCGACCCTGCTGCGGCTGCTCGCCAGCCGGCAGCTCGACCTCGGCCAGCTCGTGACCCACCACTTCCACCTCGACGAGTTCATGGACGCCTACGAGGTCTTCGCCAACGCGGCGGACACCCAGGCCCTCAAGGTCGTCCTCACGGCTCGGTCCTGAGAGGGGACGAAGGCCATGAAGCGCCTCGTGGTGCTCGGCGGCGGGACCGCCGGCACGATGGTCGTGAACAAGCTGCGACGCCGGCTGGACCGCCGGTCGTGGCAGATCACCGTCGTCGACCGCGACGACGACCACCTCTACCAGCCCGGGTTCCTCTTCCTGCCGTTCGGGACGTATGCCGCCGAGCAGGTCGTGCGCAAGCGGCACCGGTTCATCCCCGACGGGGTCGACCTGGTGCTCGCCGAGATCGACCGGGTCGCCCCGGAGGAGCAGGTCGTGCACCTGCAGGACGGGCGCACCCTCGCGTACGACTATCTCGTCATCGCGACGGGCACGTCGCCGCGGCCTGACCAGACGCCCGGGATGCTGGGCGAGCAGTGGCGCCGCAGCATCTTCGACTTCTACACCTTCGACGGGTCCAGGGCCCTGGCCGACGCGCTGCGCCACTTCGACCACGGCCGGCTCGTCGTCCACGTCACGGAGATGCCGATCAAGTGCCCGGTGGCGCCGCTGGAGTTTACCTTCCTCGCGGACGCCCACCTGCGCGAGCGGGGCGTGCGCGACCGCGTCGAGCTCGTCTTCGTCACGCCGCTGTCGGGGGCCTTCACCCAGCCGATCGCGTCCGCCCACCTGGGGTCGATGCTCGAGGAGCGCAAGATCCTCGTCGAGCCCGACTTCATGGTCGAGCGGGTCGACGACGAGCACAAGGCACTCGTCTCCTACGACGAGCGCGAGGTGCCGTTCGACCTGCTGGTCACGGTCCCGCTCAACATGGGCGCCGACTACGTGGCCCGGTCGGGCCTGGGCGACGAGCTGAACTACGTCCCGGTGGACAAGCACACGCTGCTCTCGACGAAGTACGACACGATCTTCGCGGTCGGCGACGCCTCCGACATCCCCGCCTCCAAGGCCGGGTCCGTCGCGCACTTCGCCGTCGACCTGTTCGTGGAGAACTTCGTGGCCCACGCCGCCGGTCGCCCGATGCCGCATTCCTTCGACGGGCACGCCAACTGCTTCGTCGAGTCCGGTGACGGCAAGGGCCTGCTCATCGACTTCAACTACGACACCCAGCCGCTGCCGGGGAAGTTCCCGCTGCCGGGGGTCGGGCCGCTGAGCCTGCTCAAGGAGACCCGCGCCAACCACCTCGGGAAGCTCGCGTTCCGCTGGATCTACTGGAACGTCCTGCTCCCCGGCCGCTACCTGCCGCTGCCCGACCACATGTCGATGACGGGCAAGCAGGTCCCGGCGGACGCACCCACGGCCGACGCATCCACGCCCGTCGTCCACATGTGACCACCAGAGAAGGAGAAGTCCGATGCCCGTCACGACCATCGCAGGCCACACGGTCCAGGTCGACCCCGAGGGCTTCCTCACGGAGTACGCCGAGTGGGACGAGGACCTCGCCAAGGCCCTCGCCGCCCAGATCGGCATCGACCTGACCGACGAGCACTGGCGCGCGATCCGGTTCCTGCGCCAGGACTTCGCCGACCAGGGCGAGACGGCGACGCTGCGGCGCATCAGCACCGTGGGCGGCATACCGGTCAAGGAGCTCTTCGCCCTCTTCCCGCAGAAGCCGGCGAAGAAGCTCGCCTACGTCGCGGGCCTGCCCAAGCCCCACGGCTGCGTCTGACCGACCGCTGCCGACCCCGACACCGTTGCACACCAAGGAGAACGCACGATGACCACCGACACAGCCCCCGCCATCATCCCCGACTTCGGCACCGAGGCGACGGCGGGCCGCAAGCTCGCCATCATCTGCTCCAAGGGGAACCTCGACATGGCCTACCCCGGCCTCATCCTGGCCAACGCCGCCCTGGGCGAGGGGGTGGAGACGCACCTGTTCTTCACCTTCTGGGGCTTCGACATGATCAACAAGAAGACGATGGGCGAGCTCAAGTTCAGCCCGCTGGGTAACACGGCGACGCACATGCCGCAGGGCCTCGGCGGCCTGCCCGGCATCACGCACATGGCGACGTCGCGGCTGCGCAAGTCGATCGCCGAGGTCGACGTCCCCGAGGTGCCGGAGTTCCTCCAGCAGATCGTCGACTCCGGCGGCCACCTGTGGGCGTGCCGCCTGTCGGCCGACATGAACCACCTCACGGAGGAGGACCTCTACGAGGAGGTGGAGGGCATCATCAGCGCCGCCGACTTCATCGAGAAGACCGACGGGGCCCAGCTGCTCTTCATCTGAGCCTGCCCCAGCCGCCCCACGGCCCCCAGCCGCCTCTCGGGTGCCTGCCCCGTGCGGCAGCGGTCCGGGTCCGCTGGGTCGTCCCCGGTGCGCCTGACGCACCCGGGACGACCCAGCCCCTCCGGGCAGGGCGCGTGCCAGCGCTCCCTGGGTGCCAACCGCACCACCGGCCCAGCGCCCTGTGCCGACGCTAGGCCGCCGTGCTCCGTCCGATACAGGACCTTGGTCCCGGTGCGTGTCCGCGAGGTGCGGCGTGTCCCTGCGGTTGCAGGGTCGTTGCGGCTGGAGGGTCGTCGGGGCGCCCGGGTCACCGCCGTCGTCGGCCCCCGCGGGGGCCGGGCGCCGGCAGGAGCCCCTCACAGTCCTCGACGCGCCCGGCACGACCAGCCACCGACAGGGCACGCAGGGCCCTGGCGTCGTCGGCGAAGCTGGGGACGTCGCTGCGCAGCGGGTGCCCGTGCGCGTCGAGCAGGCCTCCGTCGACCAGCAGGAGCGCCACGCCCGGGTGCGACTCGTGCACCAGGCCGACGACCCGGTCGAGCTCCCTGCGGCGCAGCCGCGGCGTCGGCGCCACGTCCACCACGACCGCGTCCACGCCCGGCTCCTCGCAGAGGCTGTCGAGCACTGCCGCCAGCGGACCCGCCGCGACGTCGCGCTCGAGGGCCACGACCGCCCCGCGCACCCGGGTGCCGGGGACCAGCGCCTTGACCCGTCGCTCGACGTACTGCGTGAGGTCGGGCAGCGACAGGCCGAGTGCCGGGAGACGCTTGTTGGCGCCGGCGTGCTCGCTCCACGGGTCGTTGGTCAGCAGCACCACCCGTGCGGCCGGGGAGCCGGTCCCCGTGGCGCAGAGCCGCCCGGTCGACACCAGCTCGTGCACGTCGGCGGCAGCGACGTACCACGGGGAGCCGCCGCTGGTCGGGGGTGCCTGGCCCAGCCGCGCCACGACAGGGGCACCGTGCGGCGCCTGGTGCGCCAGGGCCCGGGCGAGGGCACGGCCGCTCGTCGTGTCCGACGAGACCAGCACGACACCCACACCGGGCTCGCCCGCGAGCCACGCCGCGGCGTCCGGGACACCGACACCGACCGCGGCACCGAGGTCGACGGCGGCCGCGATGCCGACGTGGTGCCGGGCCAGTCGCGTGACCAGCTCGGTCGCGCGCCCCCGGTCGCCGACGACCGCCACGGTCCCAGGCCGCAGGTGCGCGGCCGCGGTCCCGACCCACAGGGCACCCGGCTCCCGCGTGCCGGCGACGAGGCGAGCCCCCGGACCGATGACCCGGGCGCCGATGGCGGCCGCCACGCGGGCGGCCTCGAGGACCGTCGTTGTGACCTCCTGGGCCGGACGGCCGGAACCGAGCACCACGGCCCGGGCCCCGGCACCGACGACCTCGCGGACCACGCGGGCCGGGTCGGAGACGTCCCCGACGACGGCCAGGTCGAGCAGGAGCGGCAGCTCGCCGCGGGGTCCACGGTCCAGCGGGACAGTGAGGTGCCGCACCGGCGCGCTGCTGCGGACGCGGAGCGCGCCCGCTGTTCCGGTCCACCGCTCGGGCCCGTCCTCGTGCACGACCACCACCGACTCGGGGTGGAACAACGGGTCGAGGTACTCGTGCCAGGCGATGTCGGTGCGGGCCCCCATGGCCCGGCGCAGGTCCTCCACCCGGTCCAGGTCGATCCAGACGTCGGCGACCCCCTCCTGCGCGTCGACCCGCACGTCGGGGCCCAGGTGTCGCAGGACGTCGAGCATCTGGCCGTTGGTGCTGAGCACCTGCCCGCTGAGGGTGTGCAGTCCCCGCGCGATCGACCGGTCCACGAGCCCCTCGAGCACCAGGGTGCCCACGCCGTGGCCCTGGACCCGGTCGGCGACGGCGACCGCGAACTCCGCGCTGTCCGCGTCGAGCCGGTGCGTCGACCCCACCGCGACCACGGCGTCCCCCATCGTGGCGACCAGGGCGTCCAGCGTCCGGTGCCGGTCCAGCAGGACCGCCGTGTACTCCTCCGACAGCGGGGACGCGGACAGGAAGCGCTGGTAGCTGGAGCGGGCGGACAGCCCGTCGAGCAGGCGCTGGACACGGTCCAGGTCGTCCAGCCGCGGCACCCGCAGCACCACGGGCGCACCGTCTCGCGTCAAGGTCCTCCCCGGCACCGCGCTCGCCCTCCTCCCACCCCTGCGCCAACTCTCCAGTCGGGCGAGGGAGCGTGCCCGGGTCCAAGGTCCCTGTGGTCCGGCGCCCGCCGCGCCGACGATGGGCGTAGTCCGCGGTGGCCGCCCCGCCGGACGAGAGCCCGGGACCAGCCAGCGGCGGCCGGAGGGAGCCACCGTGTCCGTCATCCTCAGCTTCGCCGGGGCGGCCGGCACCGTGACCGGCAGCAAGTTCGTCGTGGAGCACGAGGGCTCACGGACGCTGGTCGACGCGGGGCTGTACCAGGGTGAGCGGTCCTGGCGCCGGCTCAACTGGGAGCACACCATCGGGCACCCGGAGACCCTCGAGGACGTCGTCCTCACGCACACGCACCTGGACCACTGCGGGTACCTGCCGGCCCTCGTGCGCCAGGGCTTCCACGGCCCGGTGTGGGCGAGTGCCGGCACCGCGGGGCTGCTCCCCATCGTGCTGCGGGACAGCGCGCACCTGCTCGAGGAGGAGGCGGCATACGCCCAGGCGGCGGGGTACTCCAAGCACGACCCGGCGCTGCCCCTGTACACCGCGGCCGACGTCGAGCGCGTCCTCGCCCTCGTGCGGCCGGTGCCGTTCGCGGCGGCGCAGCAGACGGCGGGCGGCGCGACGGTGACGCTCCACCGGGCCGGGCACGTCCTGGGATCCGCCTCGGTGCACGTGACGGCCGGCGGGCGCTCGGTGCTCTTCTCCGGCGACCTCGGACGCCCCACCCACCCGCTCCTGCTGCCGCGCGAGGACCCACCCGCCGCTGATGCCGTCGTGCTGGAGTCGACGTACGGCGACCGGCTGCACCCGCACTCCGCGGGGTCGGACCAGCACGAGCCCCTCGCGGCCGCCATCCGCAGGACCATCGGCCGCGGCGGGTCCGTCCTCATCCCGGCGTTCGCGGTGGACCGCACCGAGCTCGTGCTGCTCGCGCTCGCCCGGTTGCGGGCCCAGGGGCGGATCCCGTCGGTGCCCGTGCACGTGGACAGCCCGATGGCCCTCGCGGCGCTCGACGTCTACCAGCGCCCCGACCTCGCCGCCGAGATGCGGCCGGAGGCGATCGCCGAGCTGCTGGCGATGACCGACGTGCACGAGGCCCGGTCGGCCGACGAGTCGCGGCGGCTCAACACCCCCGGTATGCCGTGCATCATCGTCTCCGCCTCCGGGATGGCCACCGGTGGCCGGGTCGTGCACCACCTCGCCAGCCTGCTGCCGCACGCGAGGAACACGGTGGTGCTCACCGGCTACCAGGCCGTCGGGACGCGCGGTCGCTCCCTGCAGGAGGGGGCCCGCGAGCTCAAGGTGCTCGGCCAGTACGTGCGCGTCCGCGCCGAGGTGGTCCTCGACGACACCTTCTCGGTCCACGCCGACGCCGACGAGCTCGTGTCGTGGCTGGACCGGCTGCCCCGGCCGCCGGAGGTCGTCTACCTCGTCCACGGTGAGCCCGCCTCGCGGGACGCGCTGGCCCAGCGGGTCCGCGAGCACCTCGACTGTGCCGTCGCGCTCCCGCGCCTCGGCGAGCGGGTCGTCGTGTGACGGCCCCCAACCGCACCGCCCGCCCCCGGGTGGTCCCGACCCCGCGAAGGAGAGCCCCATGACCGGTTCGGCATCGACCCCACCGCGCATCCGCCAGTGGCAGGTCCAGCTCACCCTGTTCGAGCACGAGGGCGCCACCCACGCCCGCGCCGTCCTGCACGGCGACTCCCCCACGCCGATCGAGGCAGCCGGCGACAGCACCCGGGGGCCGAACGACAGCGACGTCCCGGAGATCGGCGACGAGGTCGCCGTCGCCCGCGCGCTGCGCCGGCTCGCCGACCGGCTGCTCGACACGGCCGCCGGGGACATCGAGGAGGTCACCGGCGAGCACGACGTCACCCTCCGGCCGCTCTGAGCCGTCCGGGCCGCCATGACCGACATGCAGTCCCCGGCGGCCCTCGCGACCCGCAGCGAGCCGGACCCGCGGGAGTCGGCGGAACGGCTGCTGCGCGATCTGCGCACGAGCCGGCGGGGCCTCGCCGGTCGTGAGGCCGCCCGGCGCCTGGCCGTCACCGGCGAGAACGTGCTCGTGCGCTCCGGACGGCGTCTCTGGGTGCGCGAGCTGCTCCGACAGCTGACCCACCCGCTCGCGGCCCTGCTGTGGCTCGCCGCCCTGCTCGCGCTCGCCAGCGGCACGGTCGCCCTGGCCGTCGCCATCGTCGTGGTGGTCCTGCTCAACGCGCTGTTCGCGTTCGCCCAGGAGCGGCACGCGGTCCGCGCGGTCGAGGCGCTCGAGGCGTACCTGCCGCAGCAGGTGCGGGTCCGGCGCGACGACGAGCTCGTGACCCTCGAGGCACGCCTGCTCGTCCCCGGGGACGTGGTGGCGGTCGGCGAGGGCGAGCGCGTGTCGGCCGACGCGCGCATCCTCACGGGCTCCGTCGAGGTCGACCTGTCGACCCTGACCGGCGAGTCGCTCCCGGTCGCCCGGGGCGTCGAGGGCCGGGTCGACGCCCCGCTGCTCGAGGCCACCGACCTGCTCTTCAGCGGCACCTCCTGCGTGAGGGGCGAGGCGGAGGCGGTCGTGTACGCCACGGGCATGCACACCGAGCTCGGTCGCATCGCGGCGCTGGCCCAGCGGACCGAGCCCGACCCCAGCCCCCTCGAGCGGCAGGTCACCCGGGTCGCCAGGCTCATCGCCGTCGTCGCCGTGGGGACCGGGCTGGCGTTCATCCCGGTCGGCACCCTCGTCGCCGGGATGTCGGTGGCGGACACGGTCCAGTTCGCCATCGGGCTGCTCGTGGCCAACGTCCCGGAGGGGCTGCTCCCGACCATCACCCTGGCCCTCGCCCTCGGGGTCCGGCTGCTCGCCCGCAGCGGCGCCCTGGTCAAGCGGATCTCCGCGGTGGAGACGCTCGGGTCGACCAGCGTCATCTGCACCGACAAGACCGGCACCCTCACGCTCAACCGCATGCGCGTCGTCCGCTGCTGGACCCCGTCGGGCACCATCACCGTCGACCCCGCGGCCTCCACCCCCCTGGAGGGGGCGCGACGGCTCGTCCGCGCGGCTGCGACCTGCACCAGCGCCGGCTGGGACCCATCCGAGCCGTCGGTCGAGCACGGCGACCCGACGGAGGTGGCCCTCCTGCGGGCCGCGCCGCTGGCAGGGCTGCCCGTGCCCGACCACGCCGACCGGGTGCAGGTGTTCCACTTCGACCCCGCGCTCAAGCGGATGTCGGCGGTGCACACCGGCGGAGGGGACAGGGTCGTGCTGACCAAGGGCGCCCCCGAGTCGCTCGTGGGGCTGTGCCGCTTCGTCGGCGCCGAGGACGGCACCGACCTGCTGCTGGGGGACGAGCAGCGCAGGGCCGTCCTCGCGCTCGTCGACGCCTGGGCGCGGGAGGGGCTGCGGGTCCTGGGTGTCGCGTCCCGCCGGGTCTCCCCGGCGGAGCCCGGCCGGCTCGAGCGGGCCTCGGCCGAGCGCGACCTCACCCTGCTCGGCCTCGTCGCGATGGTGGACCCGCCACGGACCGAGATCGCACCGGCGGTGCGCGCCTGCCACACCGCCGGCATCCGGCTGGTCATCGTGACCGGCGACCACGGCCTCACCGCCAGGGGGATCGCCCAGCAGGTCGGCATCGGTGACGCCGGCACCCCGGTGGTCACCGGTCGCGACCTCGACGCGATGGGCGACGCCGAGCTGGACACGCTGCTCGAGGCGCACGAGGAGCTGATCTTCGCCCGCAGCTCACCGGAGGCCAAGCTGCGGATCGCCGACGCCCTGCGCGCGCTCGGCCACGTGGTGGCGATGACCGGCGACGGCGTCAACGACGCACCGGCGCTGCGCCGCGCCGACATCGGGGTGGCCATGGGGCGCACGGGAACCGACGTCGCCCGGGAGGCGGCCACCATGGTGCTCACCGACGACAACTTCGCCACGATCGTCGCCGCCGTCCGGTCCGGGCGACAGGTCTACGACAACGTGCGCAAGTTCATCGTCTACATCTTCGCCCACGCCACCCCGGAGGTCGTGCCGTTCATCGCCTACGCCCTCTCCGGAGGTCGGATCCCGTTGCCGCTCACGGTGATGCAGATCCTCGCGATCGACCTGGGCACGGAGACGCTGCCGGCGCTGGCGCTCGGGCGGGAGCCTGCCGAACCGGGGATCATGGAGGCACCGCCCCGGCGTCGGGGCCAGAACGTGGTCGACCGCACCATGCTCGGCCGGGCGTGGGGGCTGCTCGGCGGGCTTTCCGCGGTGCTGGTGCTCACGGCATACCTGGTCACGCTGCGGGCGGGCGGCTGGCGTCCCGGCGCCCATGTCGCGACCGGGCCCCTGCACCACACGTGGCAGCAGGCGACCACCATGTCCTTCCTCGCGATCGTGGCCTGCCAGGTCGGCACCGCCGTCGCGGCCCGGACCCAGCGGGCCTCCCTGCGCCGCACCGGGCTGCTGACCAACCCGTTGCTCGGCTGGGGCATCGCCTTCGAGCTCGCGTTCGCGGCCGCGGTGGTGCTCGTGCCCGCCGCCCAGCGTGTCTTCTCGACCGCCGCACCCGAGCCGTGGCAGCTCGCCCTGCTGGTGCCCATGCCGGTGCTGGTGTGGGGTGCGGACGAGCTGTGGCGCTGGCGCCGGCGCCGGTGGCGGCCGACCGCCGCGGCGGGACCAACGGCCCGTCCCTGAGGCCGTCGCGCAGCCGATGCTGGGGATCGGGAAGGAGATGGTCCGGATGTCAGACCACGTGCGCACACCTGTGGGTCAGGACACGACGGAGGAGACCGAGCTCAGGGAGCGGGCCCTCAAGCGGCTCAAGGACAAGCGCGGGCTGATGGCCCACGTCCTGTCCTACGTCATGGTCAACGCCCTGCTCATCACCATCTGGTTCGTCACCGGCGCGGGCTTCTTCTGGCCGGTGTTCATCCTGCTCGGGTGGGGAATCGGCCTGGTGCTCAACGCCTGGGACGTCCTGTGGCCCGAGCCCGGTCCGGAGCGCGTCGAAGCCGAGATGGAGCGCCTGCGCCGACGTCAGCACCCCTCGTGAGCGGTCGGCCGACCAGCACGCGGCGTATGCCGTGGAACCAGCAGCGTGGCAGCTGCAGCGAGCACCGAAGGAGGACCCCATGACGACAGCCACCGGCCGCCCCATCGTGGTCGGCGTCGACGGAGCCACGTACACGCGCAGCGCCCTCGACTGGGCGCTCGAGGAGGCCGTCCGGGAGGGCTGCGGGATCATGCTCGTCCACGGGCGGCAGGTCCCGGTGCAGGGCCCCCACATCGAGCCGCTCATGGAGGCGTCCGACGCGGTGGCCCAGCGCGTCCTGCACGCCGCGAAGCAGCGCATCCACGGCGTCTCCCCCGGGACGCAGGTCACGACCGCCACCGGGATCGGCAGCCCGGCGATGCTCCTCGTCGACGCGTCCGAGGACGCGTGGCTCGTCGTGGTCGGGGCCCGGGGTCGTGGCACCGTCGCGAGCGCCTTCCTCGGGTCGACGTCGATCGACGTGGCCGCCCGCGCCCACTGCCCGGCGATCGTCGTGCGCGAGCTCCCCGCCACCAGCTCGGCCCCGTCGGGCGTCGTCGTCGGGTCGGACGGCTCCGACCGCAGCGCCGCCGCCGTCGGCGAGGCCTTCCGTGAGGCCGACTCGCGCGGTGCGCCCCTGACGGTGGTGCACACCTGGTCGATCGAGCTCGCCGACACCGGCATGACGATGATCGAGTCAGACGAGGCGCGGGAACGGATCGCCGAGTCGGAGTCGCGACTCGCGCACCAGGCCGTCGCCGCCTGGGCCGAGAAGTACCCGGACGTGCCGGTGCGGACCCTGGTCCTCAACGCCCACCCCGTCGAGGCGCTCGCCGACGCCTCGCGTGACGCCGAGCTCGTCGTCGTCGGCAGCCGCGGGCGCGGCGGCTTCCGTGGGCTGCTCCTGGGGTCGGTCAGCCAGGGCGTGCTGCACCATGCGCACTGCCCCGTGATGGTCGTGCGACCGGAGGAGGGAACATGACCCGCGACACCAGGGCCGCCACGGGCACCTCGGCGACCGGGTCACCCAGCACCGACGGCAGCCCCCCGGCCACCATGCGTTATTGGCTCGTGCGGCTGGCCATCTCCGAGCGCGGGGACAGCACCTGGGCGCGCGCTGTGCTGCGGACCAACCCCGGGCGGGAGCTCGACGCGACAGGTCGCGCGGTGTGCCGCGCCGGCGAGCTGCCGGACCGCGAGATCGGCGACGAGGTGGCCGTGGCCCGCGCGCTGCGGGCACTGGCCGACCGGCTGCTCGAGCGGGCCACCGCCGACATCACCCAGGTCACCGGCGAGCACGAGGTGTCGTTGCGGCACCACTGAGGGCGGGAGACTCAGCGCCACTAGTGGGCGCCGGGCGCTCGATCTGGGGGTGTTCCCGGTAGCCCCAGGGCGCCCGCACCGTTTACCGGATCTGCCGATGACAGCGCAATTGGCTATGTCCTCGGTACGGTGGCGGCATGAGATCGAGGAGGCGCCTGGCGGACGGGATGGAGCTCGATCGTCTGTTGAAGGGTCGCCCCAACTTCCGGGTCTACACGTCTCAGAGTCAGGTCGCCGCGGCGCTTTGGGACTACGGGGAAGATGAGTTGGCGGCACGAGCCATCCAGATGAACGATGACGATCTTCGCGCCATCGAGCGGATCAGCTCTTGGTACGAGGACCCGAACTATTCGCTTCCGATGACCGGTCAACGAGTCACACATAACCATGTCAACGCCTTCGCTGCGATCACGTTCTTTGAAGGCAAGGTCCGGGCGCTCGCCCGTACTCGTCGACGTGCCGAGAAGGATCGTCCCGGCGCCTACACGCCCCTGCCGCCAACGCCCTCAAGGAATGACTAGAACCGCACTCTCGTGCCGCGATTAGCGCGGGCTCGGGCTGATGGGCCGCCAGGTCAGCGGGAGGTCCGGCAGGCTGTGACCGTGCATCCCTACGAGCCTTTGCGCTTCCACGGATCGATGGTCTGGCTGAACGAGGAGCAAGGCGGACGACCCTCGGATCCACCTACGCCCTCACCCGAACGCGACTACGCAGCCAACGGCTTCGTTCCACCCTTGACCGTAGACACCGGCCTCGCCTCGTTGGTGGTGCGTCCCGCGACGCCAGGCTCATGGCGATCCGTCGCAGACGTTGGATGGCTCGTCGGTGACTACCGATACCCGCACGACGTCACCGCCGGAGACGTGATCGTGGTGACCGAGGGACCGACGATCGTCGGCTACTTCCACGTCGAGTCGGTGAACTAAGCGCAACGCACTCTAATGCCGCGTTTCGCGTACTGTTCCTGCGTGCCGGACGCTCTGCGTTAGTCACCCTTAGGGGCGAGGCATGCCATCTGGCCAACCGCCGAGGGCGCCCAGATTCTTGGGTGCATCGAACCTGCAACCGGTCAGCCCGATTCGGAAGCTCACCGACCCACCGGACGTGGTGAACCAGACCTGGACGAAGGAGCCGTCATCCATGGGGCAGCTGATCGCCCCTGCCGGTGGATCCGGAAGCGCCTTCAGGGCGGTGACCAGTGCGCGAGCTTGCGGCTTCCCGAGCCTGGTGTGGAAAGTCCGACAGCCGTGGGGGTCACCCTCGGCACCTTCATTGAGTCCTGGAAACCAAACAAGATCGGCGAAGGACGCATCCGATGGCAGATCGTCTCTGCTCGTGGTCGACGGCCGGGGCGCGCTCACCAGGCAGGTCGCCGCGTCGGAGTCTGCGACCTGCGTCGGTGAGGCCGCTGGCCAAGTCGCTGGCAATGGGGCCGGAGTCGGACCAGCGCTGCAGGCTGTCAGTGCCAGCGCGCCGGCGCACACCCAGACAACCAGAGGACCTCTCACCTTCGTGAGACCGGCAGAGGGCTGCCGTGGTTCCACGGCGAACCCGCACGCTCATGCCGCTTAGTGGGCGTTTCGCGGAGGCGATCCAGGTCAGGCTGCGAGCGAGACTGAGCGCCGGCGAGCGTTCCCGTGACAGGTGGCGCAGCGTCGTGGCAGGGCAGGCGCGCCGGAGACCCAGCGCCACCACTGGGCGCCGGACGATCAGCCGCGCGCCAGGCGTTCGCGGGTCAGCCGTGCGTGGTTCGACCAACCCGTCAGGACGCCGACGCCGGTGAGCTGCCCGGTGGCGAGGTCGTCCAGCGCCCGGTCGGCCTGCTCGAACGGGTAGCTCGTCACCTGCGCCCGCACCTGCAGCCGTCCCGCGAGCCGCAGGAACTCCTCGCCGTCCGCCCTGGTGTTGGCCGTGACGGTCGTGAGCCGCTTCTCCAGGAACAGGTGCCGCTGGTAGTCCAGGACCGGCACGTCGCTCAGTTGGATGCCGGCCAGCACGAGGCAGCCGCCGCGGTCCAGCGCCTCGAGGGCCACCGGCACGAGCTCGCCCACGGGGGCGAAGACGATCGCCGCGTCCAGCGGCACCGGCGGCGGGTCGTATGCGTCGCCCGCCGACGCGGCCCCGAGCTCGAGCGCCATGAGCCGGGCCCTCGCCCCGCGCGTGAGGACGTGCACCTCCGCCCCCTGCGCCAGCGCCACCTGCGCCGTCAGGTGTGCGCTCGCCCCGAACCCGTACAGCCCGAGACGGCCCCCTGCGGGCAGGGCCGCCCGCCGCAGCGCCCGGTACCCGATGATGCCGGCGCACAGCAGCGGAGCCGCCTGCTCGGCCGGCAGGGAGTCCGGCACGCGGTAGGCGTACGCGGCCGGCGCGACGACGTACTCGGCATACCCGCCGTCGTGGTCCCACCCCGTGAACTCCGCCCGCGGGCAGAGGTTCTCGGCGCCGCTGCGGCACCAGCGGCACTCGCCACAGGTGTGCCGCAGCCACGCGACACCGACGCGGTCGCCGGCGGTGAAGCGCCCGCCCGCCTCGGCCGCGACGACGGTCCCCACCACCTCGTGCCCGGGGACGACGTGGGGCCGGTGCGGCGCGAGGTCGCCGTCGGCGACGTGCAGGTCGGTGCGGCAGACCCCGCACGCCTCGACGCGCACGAGCACCTCGCCGGGCCCGGGCTCGGGCACCGGACGGTCCACCGGCCTCAGCCGCCCCGGGGCGCCTCCCCGTCCGGTGACCTCCCAGGCCCTCATCCGCAGCACCTTCCTGTCCCCGGGACCGCGGCGCCGCGAGCCCGGACCCACTCCAGCACGACGGGCCGCGGCGGTGCCAGGACCCAGGTCCCGCAGCCTGCCGGCAGCCGGGCTCGGTGCTCGTGGGTGCCGCGCCCCGAGTGCCCGTCGGCGCTCCCGCCCCGCGTGCCCGTCGGCGCTCCCGCCCCGAGTGCTCGTCGGGTCCGCCGCCGCGAGTGCTCGTCGGCGCTTCCCGACTCAGTGCTCGTCGAGGTCCGACCAGTCGAGCGCGTCACCGCCCAGGCGTGACCAGCCGCCACTGAGGAGGATCTCGAGCAGCTCCTCCATCTCGGCGTGCGTGAGCCGGCGCTCCTCCGGCCGCCACTCGTCCGCCACGTGCTCCCGCCCTCCCGGCGCAAGGTCTCGGGTCGTCCGCACGCCCGTGCTCCCAACGTCAGGCAGCCCGGGCGGGGCGGCAACCGGGCGCCGGTGCCGAGCGGCGTGTCGCGCGGTGATACCAGCCGAACGGCTGACTTCCCGCCCCGGCCCGGGACCAAGGGCCCTGAGCGCGGCCCCGGGATGCGGGTTGACTCGATCTCGGGTGCGGACCGCCCGCACCGGATCGAGGGAGCAGGTATGCCGCAGACGTCGAGGACCACGCGCACCCCCACGGACGACCCCGCCGGGGACGCCCTGACCCACCTGTCGGTGCGCGAGCTGCTGCAGCGACTGGCCGCGTGCGAGGAGGCGCTGCGGGCCCCGCTGCCCGAACGGTTGTCATCGCCGGGTTCGGCGGGTTCGCCGGGTTCGTCACCCGGTTCGCCTGCGTCGGGGCGCGGGTCCGTTCGTCGCGTGGCCGGCCACCCGGTCCCCGGCGCGGGACTGCCGATGCCCGGCCAGCAGGCACCAGCCGAGCGGCAGGCGATCCTGCGCGACGAGGCCGCCATCTCCCGCGAGCTGCAGCGGCGCCGGCACCTGCGCCACCCCCGCCAGCACGCGGCCGACCGTCGCCCGTCGGCGGCGTGGCCGCCCCCACCGTGGTGACAGGAGATGCCATGACCGGTGACACGACGTCCGGCTACGAGGTCGAGACGGTCACGCTGCACGACGAGCCCACCCTGGTGCTGCACGGCACCGTGGCGGGAGGCCAGGTGGCCACCTTCATGCAGGAGGCGTTCGCCCGCGTGGCGCGCGTGGCCGGCGGCGACGGGATGCACATCGCCGGGCCGCCCTTCGCGCGGGTGCACCCCGACGACGACGGCACCCTGGAGGTCGAGGCCGGGTTCCCCGTCAGCGGCGTGGCCCTGGGCCAGGGCGACGTCAAGGTCTCGCACCTGCCCGGTGGCACGGCCCTGCGCACGACGCACCGCGGCGCGTACGCCCAGAGCCGCCTGGCCCACGAGGCGTTGCACGCGTATGCCGCGGAGCACCACCTCACGCCCGCCGGCGACGCGTGGGAGGTCTACCTCGACACCCCGGACGTCCCCCAGCCGCGGACGGTCGTGGTGCTGCCGACCCTCGCCGCCGGGGACGCGGCCCTCGCCGTGTCGCGCTGAAGCCTCGCGCTGACCTCGCACCGGCGGCCGCGCGCAGGCCCTAGGTCCCTGTGCCGCCGGCGGGGAGCCCGGCAGCCTTCCGACATGGGTACACCGCACGGCGAGCAGATCCCCGTCCTCGCGCTCGAGCGCCACCTCGAGGGGTGGGTCCGGCTGGAGCTCATCACCCCGCGCCAGGCCAGCCGGATCCTCGCGCACGAGTTCGGCCGCGACCACCCCGCCGGCTCCGGCCACCGGCTGCGCGCCTCGTAGCCCGCCCTCACCACGTCCGCGGGGCGACGACCCGCGCGATGACGTACGAGCTGAGCGCCACGACCCCGACCACCAGCCAGTGGCCGGGACCGAGGTGACGGGTGTCGAGCAGCTCGCGCAGCGGCGGCACGAGGACCGAGGCCGCCATCAGGACGGCCGCGGCGACGAGGCCGGCCGCGAGCGTCCCGAGCTCGTCCCGCCACCGGGCCACCCAGCCGTCCCCGGTGCGCCCGGCCCGGGCCGCCCAGGCTACGGCGAGCTGTCCCATCCCCAGGCACAGCAGCGCGACCGAGCGCGCCTCGCCACCCCCGACGACGAGCGACGCGGCGAGGCTCGCCAGCCCCAGCCAGGTCGCCAGCAGGACCACGCGCCACCACAGCCCCGCCCCGAGCACCGCCTGCCCCGGCGGTCGCGGCGGCCGGTCCATCGTGCCGGGTTCGACGGGCTGGGTGCCGAGCCCGGCACCGGCGAAGGAGTGGGTGAGCAGGTTGACCCACAGGATCTGGGCCGGCAGCAGCGGCACGGGCACGCCGGCGAGCGGTCCGGCGAGCATGAGGACGAGCTCCGAGCCGCCCCCCGACAGCCCGTAGAGCAGGAACCGGCGGATGTTGGTGAAGACGCGTCGCCCCTCGCGGACGGCGGTCACCACGGTCTCGAGGTGGTCGTCGGTCAGGACGAGGTCCGCGGCCTGCCGGGCGACATCGGTCCCACGACCGCCCATCGCGACGCCGATGTCGGCGCGGCGCAGGGCGGGTGCGTCGTTGACTCCGTCGCCGGTCATGGCGACGACCTCGCCGCCGGCCTGCCAGAGCTCCACGAGAGTGCTCTTGTCCTCCGGTCGCGCCCGCGCCACCACCGAGGCCCGCGCGTGCGCCTCCTGCACCGGACCGCCGTCCATGGCGACCACGTCCCCTGTGGCGGTGGGCTCGCGCAGGCCCACCTCGGTCGCGACCGCGGTGGCGGTCCCGGGGTGGTCCCCCGTGACCAGCACGAGGCGTATGCCGGCGGCGCGGCACTGCTCCACGGTGCGCCGGGAGGCGTCGCGGACGCGGTCGGCGAGGGCCAGCAGGCCGGCCACCACCGGCGGGCCACCGTCCACCGAGACGGTCACGGCGAGGACCCGGCTCCCGGCCGCGGCCCACTCCCCCGCAACGGCCAGCGCCTCGGCCCGCTCGCCGTCCCCGCCCACGGAGGCGACCTCGCCGTCGTCGTCGTCCGGCGCCGGCACACCGGCTCCGGGTCCGGAGGCGGAGTCGGGCCCGAGGAGCACCTCCGGCGCTCCCTTGCGCACCGTGAGCTCGCGCCCGTCGGGGCCGCGGTGGTGCGTCGTCATGTGCTTGCGGGTGCTGTCGAACGGCGTCTCGCCGACCCGTACCCAGCCCTCCGCGGGCGTGGTCGGGCGTCCCTGCTCGGCGGCCCAGCTGAGCAGCGCGGCGTCGACGGGGTTGCCGACCGTGGTCCCGTCCCTGGGGTCGAGCGAGGCGTCGTTGCACAGCACCGCCAGGTCGGCCAGGTGCTCGAGCGTGCCCGATGCCGGGACCCAGCCCCTCGTCACGCTGAGCCGTCCGTGGGTGAGGGTGCCCGTCTTGTCGGTGGCCAGGAGGGTCACCGCTCCGAGCGTCTCCACAGCGTCCAGCGAGCGCGCCACCGCCTGGTGGCGGGCCATGCGGCGCGCGGCGAGGGCGAGGGTGACGGTGACGACGAGGGGCAGCGACTCGGGGACCGCCGCGACGACGAGGGCGACCGCGGCGAGGACCACCAGCTCCAGCGGCTGCCCCATGGAGACCCCGACGACCAGGTAGACGGCGCTGAGCGCCACCGCGACGACCGCGAGCTGGCGCGACAGGCCCGCCATGCGTCGTTGCAGGGGCGAGGCCTGCGCCGGACCCGCGGCGAGCGCGGCGATCCGCCCGACCGTGCTGCGCGGACCCGTGGCGACCACGCGCGCCGTGCCGCGGCCGTGCACCACGACGGTGCCGGACCGCAGCAGCGCCTCCTCGGGCGGTGCCCCCGGCTCCTCCACCGGTCCGGGGTCGGGTGCCGGGTGCCGGCCGACGTCCAGGGACTCCCCGGTGACGACGGACTCGTCGACCCGCAGGCCGACCCCCTCGACCAGGACGGCGTCCGCCGGCACGAGGTCGCCGGCGCGCAGCCGGACGAGGTCACCGGGGACCAGCTCCGCGGCCGGCACAACCCGCTCCGCACCGGAGCGCACGACCGAGGCGTGCACCGGGACCAGCGAGCGCAGGGCCTCCACGTCGGCGGCGGCCCGCAGCTGCTCGCGGATGCCGATGCCGCTGTTCACGATGACGACCAGCACAATGACCAGGGTGTCGGTGACGTCCCGGCTCAGGGTCGTCAGGACCATCGCCGCGAGCAGCACCAGGACCAGCGGCTCGCGCAGCGAGGTCAGCGCCAGCCGGCCGACGGACGGGCGGCGTGGGGGCGGCAGGGCGTTGGGCCCGACCCGGCCCAGCCGGGCGGTGGCCTCGCCCTCGTCCAGCCCACCCGACAGCGGGTGGGGCGCCACCCCGGCGCCCCACCCTGACCCGCCTGCGGCCGGTTGCACGGTCGGCCGTCAGTCCGCGGGCTTGTCGGCCCGTTGCACCGGGATCGACACCGGTTGGTGGTCGGCGTGGTGCGTCGGCACGCGCACCTCGAGCACGCCGTCCGCGTAGGTGGCGGTGACCTCACGGGGGTCGACGTCCCCGGGCAGCCTGATGCTGCGCGTGAAGGCGCCGTAGTGGAACTCGTGGTGGCTCTTGTCCTTCTGCTCCTCGCGGCGCTCGCCGCGGATGGTGAGGACGTCCTCGTCGATGCTCAACGTCACGTCCTTGTCGGGGTCGATGCCCGGCATCTCGGCACGCAGCACGTACGTGTCGTCCTCGGTGTAGTCCTCCACCCGGACGTAGGGCGCCAGCCCCAGACCCCGCACCCCTGACGGGGAGCCCTGGTCCAGCCAGTCCAGCAGCTCGGACATCATCGAGCCGGTCGAACGGCGGGCAACTGTTGTCATGGCGGTTCTTCCTTCCCGGCACGCGGGTCGTGCCGTCCCCTCCACCGTTGTCGGGCCGCCCGACCGCGGGCAGGGGCCAAGGTCCCCACCGGGGGTCAGCCGACCGGCACCTGCGCGAGGTGGATGTCCATGACGTTGCCGAGCAGGTGGAGCGCCTCGTCGTGCGGTCGCTGGAAGGAGTTGCGGCCCATGATCGTCCCGAACCCGCCGCCCATCGCGGTCTGCCGGTTCTCCTCGAGCACGGCCGCCGTCTCCTTCGCGGCACCACCGGAGAAGATGACGATCCGGTGGCCGTCGAAGGCCGACTGCACGACGTGCCGCACGCGGTCCGCGAGCGTCCCGAGCGGCACCCCCGCCTTCTCCAGCGCGGCCCGCGCCGCCTCGGACTCGATGTGCTCGGTCGGCGGCTTGACCTTGACGACGTGGGCGCCGAGCTGGCAAGCCAGGTGCGCGGCGTATGCCACGACGTCCACCGCCGTGCGCCCCTCCTGGCTCACACCGCTGCCGCGCGGGTAGGACCAGACGACGAGGGGCAGCCCGGCCGCCTCGGCGTCCCTCGCGAGGGCGCGCAGCTGCTGGTACATCTCGTTCCTGCGCGCCGAGCCCGGGTAGATCGTGAAGCCGACCGCGGCGCACCGCAGGGCCAGGGCCTCCTCGACCCCGGCGACGACCGCGGGTTCGGGGTCGTCGCCGACGTACAGGCCGTCGGCGTTGTTGCACTTGAGGATCAGGGGCAGGTCCTCGGCATACTCCGGCGCCACCAGGCGCGCGGCACCCAGGGGCAGGGCGTGGGCGCTGCACCCGGCGTCGAGGGCGAGCCGGGCGTGGTAGCGCGGGTCGTAGCCGGCCGGGTTCGCGGCGAAGCTGCGGCCGGGGCCGTGCTCGAAGCCCTGGTCGACCGGCAGGACGACGAGCTTCCCGGACCCGCCCGTGCGGCCCTGCATGAGGATGCGGCGCAGGTGCGCGAGGGTCGCGGGGTCGTCGGCCGGGTACCACGACAGGATCTCGTCGACACGGTGGGACATGGCTGGACTCCTCTGGTCAGGCGGCGACGTCGATGTAGATGTGGCCCGGCAGCTCGCCCACGCGGTAGCCCACGACGTCGTCGAGCCCCAGCGCGATCGTCAGGACGCCCTCGAAGTCACCGGCCACGACGTACCCCTTGAGCATCGGGAAGCCCAGGTCGTGCCGGCCGGTCAGGGCGTGCTCGCCCTCGTCGTCGTGCCCCTGGGCCGGCCGCAGGACGACCTGCAGGTAGCGGCGGCCCGGCATGGCCAGGCGCTTGCCCGACCCGTCCGCCACGACGACCGGGACGTACCGGATCTCGTAGCCCGGCAGCCGTCCCTCGACGTCGAACACGATCCGGTCGAACCCCTCCGAGGAGTGCGCCGCCGCGCGGATGCGCACGACCCGTGGCACGGGCGGCACGGCCAGGTTCCGGGTGACGACGGTCGGGCCGGAGGTCCAGCCGGTCCCCGGGGTCGGCCGCGACGAGGTCGTCGAGGAGCTCGACGAACCGGACGACGAGGAGCTCGAGGACGCCGTCGTCGACGAGGACGACGTGCTGCTCGAGGAGCTGCTCGGCGAGGCCGAGGCTGACGTCGAGGCGGAGCCGGAGGTGGGAGCAGGAGAGGTCGTGCTGGTCCCCCCACCGCCCGAGGAACCGCTGCACCCCGTCAGCGCCCAGGCGACCAGCACGACCGCAGCCACGACGCACCGTCCCCGTGTCCTGGTCATGGCCTGCTCCCTCCTGCCTGCGGCGAGCATCCGTCCGGTGGCACCGGCCCCGGCAGGGCCGTTGGTCCCCACCTGCGCCCGGCGTGAACGCACCTGTCGGCACGGGAGTCCATGGCCTTGCGTGACCATCGACACCGTGGTGCCCACGGCGTATACAGGAAGAACGCGACAGACCACCTCTTCATACCGCCCGGACCGTGCGGCATGACCTCCAGAGGTCTGCCGACACCAGGGACAGGCGGCGCCGGGCCGCCGGTTGGGACGGGCAATGTTCACCTCCTCCGAGGAGTTCCACATCACCATCACGCACTCCCCCGCGTCGGACGGCTGGGGGTTCGTGGGGAGCGTCAAGATCGCCGAGCACGAGTGCTACCGCACGCTGCGCGTCTTCCCCACGCCCACCGAGGCGCTCGAGGCCACCCAGGTCGTCATGGGCGACGTGCTGGGGGCGCTGCTCGCGGGCCAGGAGTGGCGCACGCTGAGCGACGAGGTGGGCCGCACCCCCACCCGGGCCGACCTGCGGCTCGGGCTCACCAACGCCTTCGCGCAACAGGACGGGGACCCAGGGCGAGGGTGACGAGGGCGCCGCGATGTCCTGCCGCACGGGACCTTCGGCCCTGGTGGCAGGCGTCGCGGTGACCCAGGCTCGGGGCAGGCTGCAGGGCCCCGACCGACCGGTGGTGAGCAAGGAATGACGATCGGCGACGCGCCCGTGGTCGTCGTGGGCTGCGACGGCTCCTGGGCCTCGGGCATCGCGACCCGGACGGCCTCGCTCGAGGCCGGGCGCCGAGGTGAGGACCTGGTCGTCGTGCGGGTGGCCGAGCACCTCTCGGCCCGCGCAGCGGCCGGCCACCCCCCGGGTCGCGGCGAGGTCCGCGACCACGAGCTCGTCCAGCGGGCCGCCACCGAGGCGGAGGAGGCGGACCCCACCGTCCGCGTGGAGACCGTCGTCGCCCAGAGCCTGGAGGACCCGCTGCTGTCGGAGCTGGCCGACCGCTCGACCCTGCTGGTCCTCGGCCGGCGGACCCGGGGACACCACCCCTTCCGCCCGGGGTCGACCAGTGACGTGCTCGCCCGCCGGTTCGGCCGGCCCGTCCTGGTGCCGGGGCACGACGACCCGCGACCCGTGCGCCCCATGGACTACGGCCTCGGGTCGGTGGTCCTGCGCCCGCCGCGGGTGACCGTCGGCTTCCGCCCAGGCGTGGACTCCCCCAGGCTGCTCGCCGTGGCGGCCGACGCCGCCCTGCGCCGCGGCCTGGCCCTGCGGGTCGTCTCCTGCGTGCCGGCGGTCGGGCGCGACGTCGACCACGTCCAGCGCTCGGTCTGGGACTCGGTCCGCGCCGAGCCGTGGAACAGCGTCGACGGGTGCGACGTGCGCGTCGTACGGGGTGCGCCCGAGGTCCACCTGCTCAGCGACCTCGGCCCTGCCGACCTGCTGGTCGTGGGGGCCGGGCCGGCCGTGCGCCGGGGTGGACTGGCCCGCGGCTCGGTCCTGCACCGGTTGCTGGACGACCCGCCCTGCGACGTGCTCGTGGTGCAGCCCCTCGCCGACCCCCTCGCGCGACCGCTCGTCGTCCCGGCGGCCTACCCGGCCGTCGCGCACGCCGGCTGAGCCGGTCAGGCGCTGAGCCGGTCAGGCAGCGCCGGCTGAGCCGGTCAGGCAGCCGGGACTCCGGACCCGTTCCCGGCCTGGACCCCCGAGCCTCCGGCCTGGCCCCCCGACCCGTTGCCGGCCTGGACCGCCTCTGCGGCCGGCACGGCCCCCTGGGTCGTGGCGGTGGCGACGGTGGCGGCGGCCCTGCGCCCTTCGCGGTCGAGGAACGAGCTCAGCTCCTCGATCGTGCTCATCAGCGGCGCCGGGAACACCACGGTCGTGTTCTTGTCGACGCCGATCTCCACCAGGCTCTGCAGGTTGCGCAGCTGCAGCGCCAGCGGGTGCGCCATCATCACGTCCGATGCCTGGCCCAGCGCGGTGGCGGCCAGCGACTCGCCCTCCGCGTTGATGATCTTGGCCCTCTTCTCGCGCTCGGCCTCCGCCTGCTTGGCCATGGCGCGCTTCATGCTCTCGGGGAGCTGGATGTCCTTGAGCTCGACCAGCGTCACCTCCACGCCCCACTCGGTCGTGGTGACGTCGAGGATCTGCCGGATGTCGAGGTTGATCCGGTCGGTCTCCGACAGCGTCTCGTCGAGGGTGTGCTGCCCGACGACCTTGCGCAGGGTCGTCTGCGCGATCTGGTCGATCGCGGCATACACGTTCTCGATGGCCACCACCGACTTCACGGCGTCGACGACCCGGAAGTACGCGACGGCTGAGACGTCCACGCTCACGTTGTCGCGCGTGATGATGCCCTGCGACTGGATCGGCATCGTGACGATGCGCAGCGAGACCCTGCGCAGCACGTCGATGACGGGCACGATGACGCGCAGCCCCGGCTCGCGGACCCCGATGACGCGACCCAGCCGGAAGAGCACGCCCAGCTCGTACTGCTTGACGATCCTCAGCGAGAGCACGAGCAGCAGGACGACGACGATCCCGATGACGGACAGCACCACAGCCATGGGTCCACCATGCGTCCGCGCCGGACCCCGGGAGCGGGCCCTAGGTCCCGACCTTCGGGCCGTGCGCTGCGGTATGCCGCGGCCGCGCCGGGCCCCGCGCGCGCCCGCGACACGCACGAAACGGCGGTTGCCCGGCATACCTCGGGTTGGTGTCCCGCGGGAAGCCGAGCAACCGCCGTCTCGCAGAAGGCGGTGAGACGCGCTAGGGCAGGTCGACGCGCTCGTTGTCGCCCTCGTAGCGCTTCCCGGTCGCCTTGGCCTTGACCAGGTTGAGCACCTGGACGACCTTGCCTCCCGGGCTGTCCCAGTACTCGGCGCTGGTGGCGTCGACCTCGATGACGATGTTGTTCGGGTTCTCCGGGCCGCCCTCGAGCCAGGCGTCGGTGAAGGTGTCCCAGTACTTCGCCAGGAGGGCCGGGTCGGAGATGATCCGCGCCGTGCCGGACAGCGAGACCCAGCTGCCGGAGCTCGAGTAGGCGACGTTCACCTGCGGGTTGGCCTCGATGTGCGCCACCTTGTGCGACGCGCGCTCGGAGACGAACCGCACGGTGCCGTCGAAGTCGACGTCCTGGGTGGCCATCGGGTGGCTCATGAGCCGGCCGTCGGGGGCGACGGTGGTCAGCATCGCGATCCTGACGTCGCGGACCAGCTCGGTGACCTTCGCTGCGCCCTCGTCGTCGGGACGGTGGTCGGTGTCGTGGTCGGGCACGAGGGCTCCTTCGGTGGTGGGCTGTCGGGTCCCTCCTGCCTACCCCACCCAGCAGAAAGCCACACCTCGGGCAGCAACCCCGGTGTGGCTTCGTGGGCCGGGACCTCGTCCCCGTGGGACTCGTCCCTCCACTCTCAACGTATAGCGGACCGGGGGGCTTGCGGCAAGGCCCCCGTCGTGGCGGACACTTCCGGCCGGACACCGCACCGGACAGACGGAGGACCCGCGTGACCAGTCCCACCACGAGCGCGTTCGCGCTCCCGGAACGCTTTGCCGCCAAAGGCGATCCGACCCTCATCGCCGACGACGAGCGGCACTTCCGCGACATCGGCCTGACCCTGGAGGAGACGCTGGCGTCCCTCTCGCGGCGCCTCGAGGAGCAGCGCCGGGCACCTGTGCGCGCGGGACAGGAGGCCCTCGAGCGCGACCTCGAGGTCCACCGGCTCGGCGGACGCCTGCGCGCGCTGCGCCGCTTCGGCCTCGACCTGTGCCTGGGGCACGTGGTCCGCGCCGGCGACCCCGAACCCGTCTACGTCGGCCGGCTCGGCCTGCGCGACGACGACGGGCGCCAGCTGCTGCACGACTGGCGCTCCCCCGCCGCCGAGGCGTTCTTCGGCGCGACCCACTCCAACCCCATGGGGCTGGTGAGCCGGCGGCGCTACCGGTGGACGGGCGGGCGCGTCAGCGACTACTGGGACGAGGTCTTCACCGCCGAGGGGCTGCAGGGCCACGCCGCGTCGCTGGACGACCAGTCCGCCTTCGTCGCGAGTCTCGGCAGCACCCGCTCGCCCCGCATGCGCGACGTCCTCGGCACCATCCAGGCCGACCAGGACGCCATCATCCGGGCGGGGTCGCGGGGCGCGCTGGTCGTCGACGGCGGCCCGGGCACGGGCAAGACGGTCGTGGCGCTGCACCGCACGGCATACCTGCTCTACTCCGACCCCCGGCTCGGCCACCGGCGCGGCGGGGTCCTGTTCGTCGGCCCGCACGAGCCGTACCTCGCCTACGTCGCCGACGTCCTGCCGAGCCTCGGCGAGGAGGGCGTCCAGACGTGCACCCTGCGCGACCTGGTCCCCGAGGGTGCGACGGCTCTGCCAGAGACCGATGCCGAGGTGGCGCGGCTCAAGGCCTCGGCGCGGCTGGTCACGGCGGTCGAGGCGGCGGTGCGGTTCTACGAGGAGGCGCCGACGGAGCCGCTCGACGTGTCGACCCCGTGGGGCGAGGTCCGGCTCGACGCCGAGGACTGGGCGACCGTGCTCGACGCGCCCGCGCCCGGCACGCCGCACAACGAGGCCCGCGACGACCTCTGGGACGAGCTCGCGACCGTGGTGGCCGAGCGCCTGGAGGCGGACACAGGTGGCGCCGGCGACGGCGACGAGGTCGACGAGGTCGACGAGCGGCTGCTCGCGCGGACCCTGCGCTCGGACGAGCAGCTGCGCGCCGCGGTCGAGCGGGCCTGGCCGCTGCTCGAGCCGACCGACCTCGTGGGCGACCTCTGGACCGTCCCGGCGTTCCTGCGCCTGTGCGCCCCGTGGCTGACGAGCGAGGAGGTGCGCTCCCTTCAGCGGGCGGTGCCCGACGCCTGGACCGACGCGGACCTGCCCTTCCTCGACGCCGCGCGCCGCCGCCTGGGTGACCCGCGGGCCTCGCGTGAGCGGCGCCGGCGGGAGGCGGTGCAGGCCGCCGAGCGCGAGGAGATGTCGCGCGTGGTCGACGACCTCATCGCGAGCGACGACTCCGAGATGCACGTGATGTCGATGCTGCGCGGGCAGGACCTGCAGACCGCCCTGGTGGACGAGGCGAGCGTGCCCACGGCCGACCCCGACCTGCTGGCCGGGCCGTTCGCCCACGTCGTCGTCGACGAGGCCCAGGAGCTCACCGACGCCCAGTGGCAGATGCTGCTCGGGCGCTGCCCGTCGCGCAGCCTCACCGTGGTCGGCGACCGCGCCCAGGCCCGGCACGGCTTCCACGAGTCGTGGCAGGAGCGGCTCGGCCGGATCGGCCTCGACGGCGCCAGGCTGGCGCACCTCGGGGTCAACTACCGCACGCCGCAGGAGGTCATGGCCGAGGCGGAGCCGGTGATCCGCGCCGCCCTGCCGGACGCCAACGTCCCGACCTCCGTCCGCGCGAGCGGGCGACCCGTGGTGCACGGCCGCGTCGCCGACCTGCCGGGCGTCGTGGACGCCTGGCTCGTTGAGCACGCCGAGGGCGAGGGCGTCGCGTGCGTCATCGGCGACCCGTCGTTCGCCGGGACGGCGCGGGTGCGCTCGCTGACGCCCCAGCTGGCCAAGGGGCTCGAGTTCGACCTCGTCGTGCTCGTCGAGCCCGAGTCGTTCGGCGACGGCATCGAGGGAGCCGTGGACCGCTACGTCGCGATGACCCGCGCCACCCAGCAGCTGGTCGTCCTCGCGGGCTGACGGGCCCGGTCCGCCGGTGGGGACCTTGGGCCCTTCGCGGGTATGCCGTCACGCAGGTTTGCTCGACGCATGCGGTCCGTGCCACGCCCGCTCGACCGCGCGGTGCCGCGATGACGACCGTGCGGCCGCGGGCGCGCACCGCCGGCCCGGCGCCCTCGCGGGAGGCGGCGCCGCCGCGCTCGGCCGTTGCCCGGGCCGCGGCCCGGCCTGCGGACGAGGTCGCCTCCGGTCTGCACGTCGTGCCGGAGCGGGGCCTCTCGGACGCCGAGGCCGACGCGCGCCGGCGCACCGCGGGCGCCAACGCGATCGCGTCGCACCGGGCCAGCGCGCTGGCCGTCCTGTGGCGCCAGCTGCGCTCGCCCCTGCTGGTCCTGCTGGTGGTGGCGGCCTCGGTGTCCTTCGCCCTGGGCCAGCGCCCGGACGCGGTCATCATCGGTGTCATCGTGGCGCTCTCGGTCTGCCTGGGGTTCGGGAACGAGTACCGCGCCGAGCGTGCGGCCGCCGCCCTGCACAGCCAGGTGCGCCACCGGACCGAGGTGCTGCGGGACGGGACCTACCGCCGCGTCGACGTCCTCGACCTCGTCCCCGGCGACGTGGTCGCGTTGCGGGCCGGCGACGTGGTCCCCTGCGACCTGCGGCTCCTGCAGGCCGTCGAGCTCGAGTGCGACGAGTCCATCCTCACCGGGGAGTCGCTCCCGGTGGAGAAGAGCACCTCACCGGTCGCGGAGGGGTCGGCCGTGGGCGACCTCACGAGCGCCGCCCTCATGGGCACGGTCGTCCACGCCGGGTCCGGGGTCGGACTCGCCGTCGCGACCGGGATGTCGACCGAGTTCGGGACGGTCGCCGCCGGACTGGAGTCCCGCGAGCTGGAGACCCGGTTCCAGGCCGGCCTGCGGCAGTTCTCCATGATCCTGGTCTGGGTCAGCGGTGCGCTGACCGCGTCGATCTTCGTGGTCAACGTCGCCCTGCAGCGGCCGCTGCTCGACGCGCTGCTCTTCTCCCTCGCGATCGCGGTCGGGATCACCCCGCAGCTGCTCCCCGCCGTGGTGTCCACCAGCCTGGCCGCCGGGTCGCGCCGCATGACCCGGCACAAGGTGCTGGTCAAGCGGCTCGTGTGCATCGAGGAAATCGGGGACGTCGACGTCCTCTTCACCGACAAGACCGGCACCCTGACCGACGGGCGCGTGGGCTTCGCCCGGGCCATCCCCACCGCCCCGGGGCGCGCCGTGGAGGTCCTGCGCTGGGGGTTGCTGTGCAGTGAGGACCCCCAGGGACCGGCCGGTGCCGTGGGCGGCAGCGCCCTCGACGCGGCGCTGTGGTCGACGCCGGAGGCTGCACGCGCCGCGGCATGGCTCGCCCGGTGGCGACGGGTGTCGTCGGTGCCCTTCAGCCACGAGACGAGGACGGCGTCGGTGCGCTGCGAGAGCCCGGTCGACGGCGTCGTCGAGGTGGTCAAGGGCGCGCCCGAGGCCGTGCTGGAGCGGTGCGGACCGGTCCCGAGCCGGGTCGCCCACGCGCTGGACGCGGAGTTCGCGGCCGGCAACCGGGTCATCGCGCTGGCCCGGCGCACGCCACCGGAGGGGGCGTTCCACCTCGAGGGCCTGCTCGTCTTCCTCGACCCGCCGAAGCGCGGCATCGACCGCTCCCTCGCCCGGCTCGAGGGGCTCGGCGTCGACGTCAAGCTCGTCACCGGCGACAACGCGGCCGTGGCCGCGAAGGTGTGCGCCGACCTCGGGCTGTCCCACCCGGGCGAGCAGGACGTCCTCGACGGCTCCGAGCTCGACCGGATGGACGACGCCACGCTCGCCGCGCGCATGGCCGGCACGGTCGTGTTCGCCCGGGTCAGCCCGGAGCAGAAGGCGCGCATCGTGCGGGCGCAGCGGGCCACGCGCAGTGGTGTCGCGTTCCTCGGCGACGGCGTGAACGACGCCCTGGCCCTGCACGCCGCGGACGTGGGCATCTCGGTCGACTCGGCCACCGACGTCGCCAAGGACGCCGCCGACGTCATCCTCCTGGAGAAGGACCTCGACGTCCTCGCCGACGGTGTCGTCGAGGGCCGGCGGATCTTCGCCAACACCATCAAGTACGTGATGATGGGGACGTCGAGCAACTTCGGGAACATGTTCTCCGCCGCCGGCGCCTCGGCGTTCCTGTCGTTCCTGCCGATGCTGCCGTCGCAGATCCTGCTCAACAACCTGCTCTACGACACCAGCCAGCTGGCGATCCCGACCGACGGCGTCGACGCGGAGCAGCTGCGTCGACCGTCGCACTGGGACATGCGCCTCATCCGCCGGTTCATGGTGGTGTTCGGGCCACTCAGCTCGGTGTTCGACTTCATGACCTTCTGGGTGATGCTGCACATGTTCCACGCGGACCCGGCGCTGTTCCGCTCCGGCTGGTTCGTGGAGTCCCTGGCGACCCAGACCCTCATCATCTTCGCGATCCGCACCCGCCGCGTCCCGTTCTTCCGCAGCGCCCCGAGCCTGCCGCTCGCGGCTGCAGCGTGGGGCGTGGTGCTCACGGGCGCGGTGCTTCCCGCGACGCCGCTGGCGCACACTCTGGGCTTCCAGACGCTGCCCGGCCTGTTCTACGCCACGCTGCTGGTGATGGTCGCGGCCTACCTGCTGCTCGTCGAGGTCGGCAAGAAGCTGTTCTTCGCCGTCCTCGAGGGGCCACCCCGCATCGAGCGGCACCCGTCGCGCCCGGTGCGGCCACGCCGGGTGCACCGTCGCGCGTCGCGGTTCAGCACCGGAGGACGCGTGGGCCAGGACGCGTCGCACCCCGCGCCAGGCGGCTGACCGGCGCGTGCGCCGTGTCACTCGCTCTCTGGCCGCCGCCCCGCGGGTGGACCGTCGCCGGTCCGTCGTCGCCAGGCCCGCTCAGGACGGCGTCGCCGGGTCGGGCGTGACCCCGCCCTGCCTCGTGCGCCCGAAGGCGTGGCTGAGCGCGAGCACGGCGACGCCCACGACGCTGCCGAGCACCGTCTCGACCCCACGGTCCACCAGCAGGCCGCTGGCCGGGACGCGGTGCGCGGCCTGCCCCATGAGCAACGCCAGCGGCGTGATGGCCAGCAGGGCCAGCCCGTAGTTGCGCCCCACGAGCAGCTCGGTCACGAACTGCAGGACGGCCACGAGCGCCACGAGCCCGACGCCGCGCAGGTCGAGGGCCAGCAGGGCCGCCGCAGGGAGCAGGCCCACGAGGGTCCCGCCCACGCGGTGGACGGCGCGCGTCAGCTGCCCGGACATCCCGCGCACGGTCAGCGGCGCGACGGCGGCCACCATGGCCCAGTACGGGTGCCCGATGCCGGCCAGCACGGCCAGGGCACCGGCCGGCACGACGGCGACCGCGTCGCGCACGGGCAGCCACGAGTGGTGCAGCCGGACGGGCAGCGCAGGCGACCGCGACCCACGCAGCACGCCGCCCACCGCGCCGACGGCGAGCGCGAAGACGACCGATCCGGCGGTCACCACCGCGGCCGGACCGAGGTCCGCCGGCGTGTGCGGTGCCGAGGCACACGCCCCGAACGCGAAGACCAGGAAGAGCGAGCCCGGCGGGTGCCAGTCCTGCGCGAGCGCCAGGTGCGAGCCGGCGTATGCCACGGCGCCGGCGACCGGGACGGCCCACCATGCGGCGTGCGGCAGGCACCCGACGAGCACGCCCAGCAGGACGGCACCGAAGAGCGCCGCACCCGCTGTCGCCTGCATGGTGGCTCGTGACAGGTGCCGGTGGTTGCGCCCGTAGAGCGAGGCGAAGGCGCCGAACGCGGCATACGGGGACCACTCCGGACGCCCCGCGAGCACGACCACGAGCAGGGGCACCGCCACGGAGACGGCCGCCCGGGCGGCGACGCGGTGCGCACCCTGGTGCGGTCGCAGGTGCCACAGGTCCAGCTGGGTCACGGGCTGATGGCTCCTGTTCGTGGTCGGGGAACCCAGTCTCCCCGGTCCGCGTCGGGATGGTGGCCCGGGTCCCGCCGGGCGGGCTGGGCGGCCGGCGGCCAGGGCGGCCGGCCGTGTTTGCGGCGGCTCCAAGCGGGGCATGCCCTCCGTGCCGCGACCGGTCACGCAGGCCGTGGGCCCGGACTCGGCCGAGGACCGTGGAGCCGACACGCACGGAGGTGCGCAGTGGACACAGCGCTGGAGAGCACGCCCCGGGGAGCGGCCTCGTGATCGTCGCCGTGACCGGCGCGACCGGGAACATCGGTTCCGCCGTGGTGCGGCGGCTGCTCGCCGACGGCCACGAGGTCCGCGGCATCGCACGACGCACTCCCGTCGAGGGGCTCGACGACCGGGTGGCCTGGACGGAGCTGGACCTGACGGCCGCCGACCGCGACGCGCGCCTGCTCGAGGTCCTGTCGGGCGCGGATGCGGTGGTGCACACGGCGTGGGGGTTCCAGCCCACCCGCGACGTCGCGTTCCTCCGCAGGCTCGACGTGGGCGGAACCGCGGCCGTCGTGCGGGCGGCGACCGCGGCCGGCGTGCCGCACCTGGTCCACGTCTCGTCCCAGGGCGCGTACTCCCCCGGGCCCGGACCGTCACCCGTCGAGGAGGACTGGCCGACCGGGGGCGCCGCACCCGAGCTGCCGTACAGCCGGCACAAGGCAGCTGCCGAGCGCGTGCTCGACGCCCACGAGGCCGTGCCGGACCACACTCCCGTCGTGGCTCGGGTGCGGCCCTCACTCGTGGTCCGGGCCGAGGCGGGCGGCGCGGTCGCCCGCTACATGCTGCCCAGCCTCGTGCCCCAGGGCGTGCTCCGGCTGCTCCCGGTACTGCCCCTGGACCGGCGGTTACGGCTGCAGGTCACCCACACCGACGACGTCGCCGATGCCATCGTGGCGGTCGTCCTGTCCCGTGCCACGGGTGCGTTCAACCTGGCCGCCGAGCCCGTGCTCGGGCGCGAGGACGTCGCGCGCGCCCTCGGCACACCGGCGGTGCACCTGCCGTGGCCGGCGCTGCGGGCCCTCGCGGGACTCGGCTGGACCCTGCGGCTGCAGCCCTTCGACCCCGGGTGGCTGGACATGGCCCGCGTGGTCCCGACCATGTCGAGCCGGCGCGCCCGGGAGGAGCTGGGCTGGCAGCCGGCGCACGACGCACGGGACGCCATGGCCGAGGCCGTCGCGGGGATGGCGCGCGGCGAGGGCGGCGGCAGCCCGGCGCTGCGACCGCGCCGTTGGCTCGAGCAGCTGGGCAACCTCGTCGGTCGGGGACCGGTCTCTCGTCGACCCACCGCCTGAACGGGGTTTGTCCTCCGACAGTGCCGGGTACGGGCCCGACATGTCCGCCTCCACGACCGACCGCCCGCTGAGGGCCCTCGCCCTCACGTGCTCGCTCAAGCCTTCGCCGGCCGAGTCGAGCACCGACGTGCTCACCCGTCAGCTGCTCGACCAGCTGGCGACCCACGGGGTGCAGGGCGAGCTGGTCCGCGTGGTGGACCACGACATCCGGCCCGGCGTCGAGGCCGACATGGGCGACGGGGACGAGTGGCCACAGCTGCGCCAGCGCATGCTCGACGCCGACATCCTGGTCCTCGGCACCCCGACCTGGCTCGGCCAGCACTCCAGCGTCGCCCAGCGCGTCCTCGAGCGCCTCGACGCCGAGCTGTCCGACACCGACGAGCAGGGGCGGCTGCGCACCTTCGGCAAGGTGGCCCTGGCCGTCGTCGTGGGCAACGAGGACGGCGCCCACCACATCACCGGGATCCTCTACCAGTCCCTGGGCGACGTCGGCTTCACCATCCCTGCCAGCGGGGTGACGTTCTGGAACGGCGAGGCCATGAGCGGCACCGACTACAAGGACCTCGACGAGACCCCTGACAGCACGGCGAGCGCCACCCGGACCGCCGCCGCCAACGCCGCGCACCTTGCGGCCCTCCTCCGCGACCGCGGCTACCCGCCGGCCGCCTGAACCCCTTCGGAGGCACCAGATGCGCAAGCCAGACCGACTTCCCGCTCCCCTTCTCGAGTCGTACGCGTGGCAGGACGAGGCGCGCTGCCGCACCCTTCCCGTGGGCTCCTTCTTCGACGCCGAACTCGCGCGTGGCGCCAACCGCCGCGAGCGCGAGGAGGCCGCCAAGCGGGTGTGCCGCGAGTGCCCGGTGATCCGGCAGTGCCGCGCCCATGCCCTCGCCGCCGAGGACTACGGGGTCTGGGGCGGCCTGACAGCCCACGAGCGCGACGTCATCCGGCAGAGCCAGTCCCGCGGCGTCCGCCGGGCGACCCCCGCCACGCTCAAGGCGTCCTGAGGCCCGCGCCAGCCCGGGACCGGTTCGACGCATGGCCGGCCCGCCTGCGGGGTACCGATCGCCTGTGACGCACTCGAGAAACTCCTCCGCAGCGCCGACGGCCAACCAGTGGCTGACGCGCTACCTCCAGGACCACTACGTGGCCTCCCGGGGCGAGCTCGAGCTCTTCGAGCGCAGCGCCGGTTCCCTGCAGGACGCGCACCTGCGTGAGGAGGTGTCCGCCCTCGCCCGTGAGGCGACGGAGGACCGCTCCGCGCTGCTCGCCCTCATGGACGCGCTGGAGGTCCCGGAGGCCAAGGTCCAGGAACAGGTCGCCGTGGTCGGGGAACGCCTCGGACGCCTCAAGCCCAACGGCACCCTCGTGCGCCGCTCCCCCCTCAGCGACCTGGTCGAACTCGAGGGCCTGGCGCTGGCGGTCCGCGCCAAGCGGGCCGCGTGGACCGCCCTGCGCGCCGTGGCACCTGCTGTCGAGGCACTGAACCCTTACCACCTCGAGCAGCTCATCGACCGCGCCGACGACCAGGAGGCTCGGCTCGAGCAGCTGCGCGTCGTCGTCGCCCAGCGGGTGCTGGCCGCCAGCGGGGAGGTGCAGGCCTGATGTGGTTCTGGCTGCTTCTCGTACTCGTCATCGTCGTGGGCGGTGTCGGCTTCTACCTGTTCGGCAGCCGCAAGCACCACTGACGCCGGGCTGCTCCTACCCGACGTCGCGGGGGTGCCGCAGGCGGGCGGCCCCGGACACCTGCAGGCGCCGGTCGGTCCAGGCGATGTCGACGTGCCGGAGGTCGACCCGTTGGTCGTGACGGTGCCAGACCCGCATCGCGAGCTCGACGAGCCGGGGTCCCTGGGCGGACATGGTGTAGCCGAGCTCGGCTCCCAGGCGCCGCCGTGAGCAGACGAGGTCCGTCAGCACGAGCCGCCCCCAGGGGCCGCCCCGCCGTCCTCGTGGAGCCGCGAGCACCTCGATGACCGACCCCAGGTCCCGACCACCGACGGTCGCGCGGCTGCCCACCAGCTCGCTCGTCGTGTGGTCACCCTCCTGCAGGAGGTATGCCTCGGGCAGAAGCCCGCGGCGCCGCATTGGTGCCCCTCCCGTGCTCGGGTCGCCGTCCCGAGCGCCGGGCAGCCGCCCCACGACGTGCTGCCGCAGCCACAGCTCGAGGCCCGCGGAACCCGCCAGCACCTCCGCCGCCCTGGCAGACACCTCGACCGCCGACCCGACCCTCGTGACCTCGGTCAGCGGCACCACGACGGGCCTCGGGTGCTCTTGCGGATGGAGCCTGGCCCAGGCGGCGTGCAGCCACCGGCCGCCCCTGCCTCCCTGCCGACGGGCGAGACCTGCGGGGCCGCTCATGAACGCGACCACCTCCAGCTCGTCCCCCGCCTCGCGCAGGACGAGGTCGTCGATGTTGCCGAGGAGCTCGCCGTGCGGTCCCACGACCTGGTGGTCGAGCAGCCGCAGGACCAGTGGCACCTCCTCGGACCGCGACACGGCGCCCGGGCCTCCCGCCCCGCTCCCGCGCACCTTCCCGGTCCCGCTCACTGGCCCGCTCCCGTCACGACCATGAGCGGGATGGCGGCGAGGGACGCGACGAGGACCAGCACGAGGTAGATGCTCCCCAGGACGTTGGCCACCCGGCCGTTGCGGTACCTGCCCATGTAGGTCCGGTCGTTCGCCACCACGAGGATGGGGAGGTAGGTGAGCGGGAGGGCGACGGCACTGAACACCACGCTGTACTCGGTCACCATGATCGGGTCGACCGTCGTGAGCAGCACGCCGATGGCGACGACGCACGAGAGCAGGACGACCGTGTGGAAGCGAGCCGCTCGCAGGGGCTCGACGAACTTGCCCCACTGCCAGCCGAAGTACTGGGCGATGCTGTACCCGACGGACAGACCGGTCTCGCACGCGGCGCCGAAGGTGGCGGCGAAGAAGCCGAGGAGCGCGAAGGCCAGGCCGACCTTGCCGAGGGCCACCACGACCGGCAGGGACACCTGCCCGAGCGTGTCCACCTCGATCCCGCGCGGCAGCAGGATGGTGGCCGCGGTGGCGGCGATGGCGAGCGAGAGCAGGCCGCCGAGCGGGAAGCCGATGAACACGTTCGCCCGCATGGTGGCGAGGTCCTTGGCCTTCCAGTGCTCCTCGATGCCGCCGGAGGAGAAGAAGAACACCTCGTACGGCGTCATCGCGGCACCGAACAGTGCCACGCCGTAGTAGGCGTAGCTCCACACGTCCTCGCGGACCGGGACCGCCGGGTGGCCGGCGGACGCCGCGAGGCCGCCCCAGTCGGGCCCCAGCTTCCAGACCGCCACGGCGAAGACCAGCAGGGCGAGACCGGCGAGACCGAAGACGTTCTCGAGCACCGCGAACTTGACCCGCCACAGCACCAGCCAGACGGCGGCCCCGACGACCGGGATCCACAGGTAGCGGTTCACGCTCGTCGCCAGCTCGAGCGAGAGGGCGACGCCGCCGATCTCGGCGATCATCGTCAGCAGGGTGACGGCGACGGAGGCGAGCAGGTTGAGCAGCCCTGCCTTCGGACCCAACCGCTCGCGCACCAGGTCGAACGTCGCCCGCCCGCTGACCGCCGCCACCCGGCCGCTCATCTCGGCGAAGACACAGATGCCCAGCACCCCGACCAGGACGACCCAGGCCAGGCTGAGGCCGAACCGGGCGCCGACGAGCGAGTTGGTCACGAGGTCGCCGATGTCCACGAAACCGCCGATGGCGGTGAGGATCCCGAGAGCGACCGCGAAGAAGCGCTTCACCGCAGCCGCACCCCCAGCGCCTCCAGCTGGTCGGCGGTGGCGGTGAGCCGACGCGTCGCCGAGACCACCGCGCCGCGGTCACCGAGGTCCACCGCCACCCTGAGCCTCGCCACGGCGTCGGAGGTGTCGCCGAGCGCCTGCGTCACCGAGGCACGCAGGCCACCGGCACCGGCCGGCGGGTCGGCCGCCGCGAAGTCCGACTCAGCTCCCCCCACGGTGCGGTCCGCGTCACCGACGATGACGGTGGCCGCCGCGTCGGGCAGGTTGCCGTCGAGCCAGGACCGCCCAGCCAGCTCCGCGGTCCGCGCGCCGCCCAGCTGCGTCTGCACCGCGGTCGACGCCGACTCACGGTAGGAGGCGACCGTGGTCCCACACCCACCGAGCGTTGTCGCCAGGAGCGCTCCGGTCAGCACCGCCGGCGCTGCGCCGCGCAGCCGCGTCATCGTTCCCGCCAGAGCAGGAAGTACGCGAGGGTGGCGAGCAGCACCGCATACTCCAGCCACCCCAGCACGAGCCACACGCGGTCGGCCATGCCGGAGAAGTACCCGCTCGCGGCACGGGCAAAACGGTGCCCCGTTTCGCGGGTTGGGTTGTCCCCCAACGGGTAGTCCCGCACACATGGCAGCCAACACGACCGTCCCCGCGTCCTCACCCCCTGCAGGTGCGGGTCGACGACGCCCCGGCTTCCCGGCGACCGACTCGACCGCTTCACTCCTCTTCCACGGCTACGACTTCGCTGCCCGGGCGCGCCGGCGCCACGGCGGGGACGACCCAGACGCCGTCCCGCTGCGGCGCATGGGGTCGCCGGCCCTGCTCCTGCGCGGGCCCGAAGGGGTGCGGCTCTTCACCGACACCGACCGCGTGCGCCGCCACCGTGCCACCCCGGGTGTCGTGGCGAACCCGCTCTTCGGCAGGGGCGCAGTGCACGGGCTCGACGACGACGAGCACCTCCACCGCAAGGCCCTGTTCGTACGGGCGACCCAGCCCGCGCGCGTCCGGCGACCTCGTCGCGCGCACCGCGCGGGCCTGGGGCGCCGAGTCGGCACGCTGGGCGCCCGGCCACCGGGTCCTCGTGGAGGACGCCGCGGTCCGCGTCTTCGGACGCACCGTGCTGGAGTGGGCGGGGGTCCGCCTGGACACGCGAGAGGCCGATCGGGTCGCGCGACGGCTGGCCGCCGTCGTCGACGGCTTCGCGGTGCCCGGGCCGGCGCACCTGCGTGCCCGGTGGGACCGCGCCCACACCGACTCGTGGGCCGGCGGGATCGTCCGGGACGTGCGGTGGGGTCGGGTGCGGGCGGACCCCGGCAGCATCCTCGAGCTCGTCGCCCACTGGACCGAACCCTCGGGCGACCTCCTGCCCGAGGCGGTCGCCGGTGTGGAGCTGCAGAACCTCCTGCGGCCGACGGTGGCGGTCTCGCGCTTCGCCGCGTTCGCCGCTCTGGCCCTGGCGCAGCACGCGGACTGGGCCGCCCGGCTACGCACCGAGGCCCGCGACAGGTCGCTGGGCTCGGCGGTCCCCGGGGAGCCACCCACCGGGGGTCCGCCGGCCGGCCCCGAGGCGGTCGCCTTCGCCCACGAGGTGCGCCGGCTGACGCCCTTCGTGCCGTTGCTGGCCGGGCTCACGCGCCGGGAGGTCGTGCACCGCGGGCACGTGCTGCCTGCGGGGACACGGCTGCTGCTCGACGTCGTCGGGACCAACCGCGACGCCCGGTACTGGCAGGCACCACTGGCGTTCGACCCGGCTCGGTTCCTGCCCGAGGCAGGCGGCTGGGAGCGCGACGCCCTCGTGCCGCAGGGCGGCGGCGTGGTGGCCACGGGCCACCGGTGCCCCGGCGAGGACGTCACGCTCGGCCTGGTCGCGGTGACCGCCGTGCTCCTCTCCACACGGCGGTGGCGGCTGCCCCGGCAGGACCTCCGCGTGTCGCACCACCGCATGCCGACCCGACCGGCCAGCGGCGTCAGGCTCGTCCCTGCGGACGACGTCCGCGCCGGGTGACCCGGCCCCGCGGCACGGGTTCGGTTGCTAGCCCTGCCTCGCCGACGTGGCGAGGCCGTCGAGGATGTACCGCTGGGCGAACGCGAACACCACGATCATCGGGACGGTCGCGATGAGCGTCGCGGCCATGGCGATCTCCCAGTGGTACTCGCCGCTCAGGGCGTACGCGTCGACGATCTGCTTCAGGCCGCGTGGCATCGTGAAGTAGTCCGGCGTCTGCAGGTAGATGAGCGGTCGCATGAGGTCCGACCAGCTCGCCTTGAGCTCGAAGACGAAGACGATGACGAGCGCGGGGCGGCACAGCGGCAGGGCGATCCGGCGGAACAGGCCGAAGTACGAGCAGCCGTCGACGCGCGCGGCCTCGAACAGCTCGCGCGGGACGCCCAGGAAGAACTGCCGCAGCAGGAAGATGTAGAACGCGGTCCCGAACAGGTTCTGGCCCCACAGCGGCACCTGGGTGTCGACGAAGCCGAGCTTGTTCCAGATGAGGTACACCGGGATCATCGTCACCGCGCCGGGCAGCATCATGGTCGAGAGCACGAGCCCGAAGAGCAGCCCGCGCCCGCGGAACCTGAAGTAGGCGAACCCGAACGCGACCAGCGCGCTCGACAGCGTCACCGTCGTCGCAGCCATGACTCCCACGACCACGGAGTTCGACAGCCACCGCAGGACCGGGCCGGCGTCCCACACCTGGACGAAGTTCGACCACTGAACGTGCCGCGGGACGAGCCGGTTGTCGAACACCTCCGACTTCGGCTTCAGCGACGCGCTGACGAGCCACACCAGGGGGTAGACGAAGCAGGCCGTGGCGGCCAGCAGCAGGACGACGTATGCCGCCCGCAGCAGTGGATGGACGCGCGTGGTCACCGGGTGTCCCCTTCGTAGTAGACGACCCTGTTGCCGACCCGCAGCTGCACGACGGTGATCAGCATGATGATGACGAACAGCAGCCACGCCATGGCCGACGCGAAGCCCATCTTGAAGAACTGGAACGCGTTCTGGAACAGGTAGACCATGTAGACGAGCGAGGCGTCGGAGGCCGTCGCCTTCTGCTGCGGGCCGTAGAACATCGTGTACGCCTGGTCGAACATCTGCAGCGCCGCGATGGTGTTCGTGATGACGGTGAAGAACACCGCACCCGAGATCATCGGCAGCGTCACGTTGAAGAACCGGCGGATCGGCCCGGCGCCGTCGAGCATGGCCGCCTCGTGCAGCTGGCGCGGCACGTTCTTCAGCGCGGCCAGGTAGATGACTATGGTGCCGCCCATCGACCACAGGCTGACCACCGCGAGCGACGGCTTGAGCCACGCCGGGTCGGTCGTCCAGTTGGGCCCGTCGATGCCGAACCACCCGAGCACCGTGTTGACCAAGCCCGTCTGGCCGTTGAGCAGCAACAGGAACAGCGCCGCCGCGGCAACTGCCGGGGTCATCTCCGGCAGGTAGAACGCGGTCCGGAAGAAGCCGCTGGCGCGGCCCACCCCGGCCAGCAGCATGGCCAGCCCGAGCGCCACGACCGTGCCGATCGGCACGAACAGCGCGGCATACACGAAGGTGTTGGCCAGCGACTGGCGGACGCGGGGGTCTTCCCAGAGCTGGCGGTAGTTGTCGACGCCGACCGAGTGGGTCTGGCCCACGAGCGAGTAGTCGGTGAAGGACAGCACCAGGCTGACCAGCATCGGACCCGCGGTGAAGACGAGGAAGCCGAGGATCCAGGGCGAGATGAACGCCAGCGCTGCGCGCGTCTCACGGCCCTGCACCGTGCCGCGGCCGCGCGGGGAGCGCGCCCGCGCCGGGCCCTTCCGCGATGAGGCGGAAGGACCCGGCGCGGGCTCCTCGAGCGGGGGTCGCGGCGTGACCAGCTCAGCCACGGCTGGCCTTGTCGAAGGCCGCCTGCGCCTCCTTCTGGGCCTGGCCCAGGGCCTGCTGGGCGGGCTGGCCGCCGAGGGCGCGGGCCACCGCGCTCTTCCACGCGGCGTCGATCTCGGCGCCCGCCGGAGACGGGTTGAGCGCGCTCGCCTTGTCCAGCGTCGCGTAGAACTCCTTGATGGCCTGGTCGAAGCCCGGGTCGGGCGCGGCCTTGAGGTACTTGGCACGGATCTGCTCGTCCGCCTTGGTGTTCGCGGTGAACAGGCCGGTGAAGAAGCTCTTGTCCTTCTGCACCTTGGCGATCCGCGCGTCGGCGGCCTTCATCCACGTCTCGGTCGACGTCATCGTCTTCATCCAGGCGCACGCGGCCGTCGGGTTCTTGGCGCCCTTCGGGATGGCCCAGGTGGAGCCCCCCAGCGTGCTGACCGGGTTGCCGGAGCGGTCGGTGATCTGCGTGGCCGCCAGCTTCAGCCCGGCGGGGATGGAGTCGCGCAGCACGTTGACGTACCAGTTCTCCATGGGGAACGCGGTGATCGTGCCCTTGGTGAGCGGGTTGGTGTCGCCGAAGATGTCGAAGGAGTCGCGGAACGCCTTGAAGCTCGTCCAGCCACCCTGGTCCTTGACCAGCTTCACGCCGTAGTCGAGCGCCTCGACGGCCTTGGGGTCGTCGAGGTTCGGCGAGCCGTCCTCCTTGACCAGCTGGGCGCCGTTGATGAGCGCCCACAGCGGGAACGAGTCGGGGAGCTTGGGGTCGTAACCGACCCGCTGGATCTTGTTGCCCGAGTGCTTGTAGAGCTGCGTCGCGGTCTTCTCCAGCGCCCCCCAGTCCTTGGTCTGGATCGCGGAGGGGTCCACGCCGGCCTGCTGCAGCGACTTCGCGTCGACGAGGTTGACCTGGACGATGTAGAACTCCGGGATGCCGTAGACGGTGTTCTTGTACGTCACCGACCGCATGGCCGCCGGGCGGTACTGGCTCGTGTCGATCGACTGCTGCTTGACGCAGTCGGTGAGCGGCTCGACGACGCCCTTCGCGGCATACGTGCCGATCAGGTTGCGGTCCATGTAGACGAGGTCGGGCGGGTTGCCGCTCGACAGCGCCGTGAGGAACTGCTGGGCGTCGAAGTCGCCCTTGTTGTGGGTCACCTTCACCTGGGGGTACGCCTGCTGGAAGGCGGTGATGCGCGCCTGCGCCACCTCGTCCTCCCCGCCGAACCCCATGATGTTCAGGCTCCCCGAGGGCTTGCCTTCGGCGGCGCCGCCCGAGCTCCCGCCGGAGTCGTTGCCCTTCGAGCCGACCCCGGCACAGGCACCGGTGGCCAGGGCCGAGACCAGCACCAGGGCCGTGGTCGTCCGTCGAACCGTCATGCGCGCACTCCTCCTCATGCCGCCCCGGCGGCGGCACCCGAGAGCCGCTTACCCCGCTTGTCGTCGGAGAAACGCTTCTCGCCGGAGAAACGCTTCTCGGGGGAACGCTTCTCGCGACCAGGTGGCCGGGTGGCGCTGGAGCAGCCGGTCGTGTCGAATGGGGGGTCGAGCGGCCGGGTCGAGACCAGGCACCGAGGACGCTCGCACCCGACGGAAGTGTCACCATGTCCCTCCCCTTCCCACCCGACGCCACCCGCGCCTTCCGGGCCGTGGCGGAACGGGTCTACCGCGGCGACGACTCCGCCGCCGTGCTCGACGAGATCGTCGCGCTGGTCGCCCGCACCGTGCCGGGAGCCGACCACGTGAGCCTGGCCAGCCTGCGGCCCGATGAGTCCCTCGTGACGCGGGCGGCGAACGACGACGTCGCCCGGCTCATGGACCGCCTCGAGACCGAGGCGGGCGAGGGTCCGTGCCTGGACAGCATCGAGCAGGACTCGGTGCAGCGGGACCCCGACATCGCCGGCCGCAGCACCTGGCCACGACTCGCCGAGCTCGTGCTCGACCGGACGCCGGTGCGCGGCATGCTGGGGTACCAGCTGCTCACCGAGGGCCGCAGCCGGTCCGCGCTCAACCTGTTCAGTGACGAGGTGGGCGTGTTCACCGAGGCCGTCGCCGACCAGGCCGCCCTGCTCGCCGGGTTCGCCTCGGTGGCCCTGACCGCGGTGGAGCGGCGCGAGAACGCCGACGCGCTGCGCGACCGGCTCGACGAGGAGCGCGAGCTCGGGCGTGCCGTCGGCCTCATCATGGCGGCGCACCGTGTCTCGGAGCACGAGGCGGTGCGGCGGTTGGCATCCGCGTCTCACGAAGCGAACAGCCGTCTCGAGGACGCCTGACCGGCTGACTCCCCTGCCGACCAGCGAGGACGCCCGTCCGTCCGCCCGTTCCCAGGCAGCTGCTGACCGGGGGCAGACCGTCACGACCTGCACCAAACGTCCGTAGGCGACTACCGTGGGCAGTCCCAGGCCGAGGCACTCCGCACCGGCAGGACGCCTCGGCATTCGACCACAGGACGGGTGGCCAGTGACCAGAGAGATGGGCTCAGCAGCAGCCGCCTCGCTCGGCGCGCACTTCGCCGAGATCGGGGCGGTCCTCACCTCAGCGACCAGCGGTGCCATCGAACCGGGCAGGGTGGTGCGCTTCGGTGCACGCATACTTCCGGGCACCGAGCACTGCGGGCTCACCCTCATCCGCGCCCAGCACCCGCCGCGCACGTTGGCAGCCAGCGACCCGCTGCCCGAGCAGGTGGACGCCCTGCAGTACGCCGTGGGCGAGGGACCCTGCCTGGACGCCGCCAGCGAGGGCGTCGAGCTCACCGGGGACCTCGAGGGCGACGACCGATGGCCGGTGTTCGGGCCCAGCTGCGTGGAGCGCACCGGCGTGCACAGCATGCTCTCCGTCCGGCTCACGGTCACGGGCAGCGACCTCGCGGCGCTCAACTTCTACACCCGGGACGCGGACGCCTTCGGCGACGAGGCGGTGGACGTCGCCTCCGTACTGGCCCCCTTCGCCTCCCTGTCGGTCGAGCACGCGCTGCGCGTCCAGGACTCCTCGAACTTCGAGGCAGCCCTGTCGAGCAGCCGCCAGATCGGCACAGCGATCGGCATCATCATGGCCCGTCGGCTGGTCACGTCCGAGGAGGCCTTCGACCTGCTGCGGGCCACCAGCCAACGCCTCAACCGCAAGCTGCGCGAGGTGGCCGCCCAGGTCGAGCAGACCGGTGAGCTGCCCGAGCCGCGTCGGACCGGGCAGCCCGCGTCCGGGACCGCGGCCGCCGGCTGAGCAGACCCACGCTGCGTCAGGCCGCACGCGACCGAGGGTTGCCAGCGACCGGCCGCGAGGCCGGCCGGGCTAGCCCGCGGCGGTGGCGAGCGCCTGCTGCAGGAGGGCCAGCCCGCGCAGCACGGTCTGCTGCACGACGTCTTCCGGGCCCCCGGGGAACCTCCGGCACTCCGTAGTCGTGTGCTGCCCCACGCAGACCGCCAGCCACACGGTCCCGGCCGGCTGCCCGTCCTGCGGGTCGGGTCCACCAGCGCCGGTGACCCCGAGCGCGACGTCCGCACCCAGCAGGTCCGCCGTCGTCTCCGCCATCGCGACCGCTGCCTGCTCGCTCACGACGGGGCCCTCGGGCACCTGCAACAGCGTGTGCTTCACCTCGCTGGCGTAGGCGACGACACCGCCGCGGAACCAGGCCGAGGAGTCCGGGGCCGCGCCGAGCGCGCTGCTGAGGGCGCCCGCGGTGAGGGACTCGGCGACGGCGACGCTGCGGCCCGAGCCGGACGCCAGCTTTGCCACCTCCTCGGCCCGCTGCGACGGGTCGGCGGTCGGCCGCGCCACTTCCTCCGCCTGCGGCGCGCGCTCTCCCGCCGGGGCAGGTGGCGTCACGGGCAGCTCGCCGGCGACCGGCAGCGGTGCCGGTCCCCGGCGTTCGTCGGCGTGGGGCAGCACCCGGTCCTCCGTCTGGGGTGTGGTGTCAGGCAACGGCTTCCTCTGTCGTCATGGCCGCACGGAGCCGGCCCAGGATGCCCGCCAGCAGGCGCGAGACCTGCATCTGGCTGACGCCGATGCGGTGGCCGATCTGGGACTGGGTGAGGTCCTCGGCGAACCGCAGCCGCAGCACCTCCAGCTCCTGCTCCGTCAGGCTGCGCATGGCCCAGCGCAGGGCCTCGCGCTCCTCGAGGGCGGCGCAGGGGTCATGGGGGTCGGGCACCTCGACCCGTGAGTCGCCTCCCGCCGCGGAGCCGTCGAGTGACGTGGTGCTGTAGCCGCTGGCGGCGGCCATGACCTCCCGCACGTCGTCACAGCTGAGGCCGGCCCGACCCGCGAGCTCGGCGAGCGTCGGCTCACGCTGCAGCTCCTGCCGGAGGGTCTCCTCCTGCCGGGCGAGGGTGACCCGCCGCTCCTGCAGGCGTCGGGGTGGACGCACCGCCCAGCCGCAGTCGCGGAAGTGCCGCTTGACCTCGCCGGTGATCGTGGGCACGGCGAAGGCTGGGAAGCAGGCACCCAGGCCGGGTCGGTAGCGACGGATGGCCTTGAGCAGCGCGAGGCGGGCGACCTGCTGGAGGTCCTCGTCGTCGACACCCCGCCCGTGGTACCGACGGGCGGCCTGGTCTGCGAGGTCCCAGGTGAGGGCCAGCACCTCGGTCTCAAGGCTGCGCCGGCGGGCGAGCGATCGGGTCACGGACATCTCGACGAGGAGGTCCTCGGCCCGGACGTGGGCCGAGCGCTCCCCGCTGTCAGGTGAGGGGGGCAGGGAGAGGGGGTACGGCGACGTGGTGTCCACGGCGCTCTCCTTCGGGCAGGGACCCGGCGCCGTGGTTGGACCGTTCTGCCTGCTCCGACCCAAACACGAAGTTCTTCCCCCCACAACTCGAAGCGCTTCTCCCAGCAGCGGCTCGCCGCCGACCGGTTCGTGCTGGAGCTGACCGGAGCCATACCAAGTCCATGCCTGGCCATGGGTTTGCGAGCCCGCGGAAGTGGGCATGACACCGTTGAGATCGGTGGCCCCGCGGGGGCTCCGCGGGGCGGGCAGGAGCAGCAGCATGACCATCCAGGTGGATCCCACGAGAACGCGTCCCCTTCCGACGACCGACCTCGCGGCCTCACTCGAGCGGGCGCTGGGGACGGACTTCCTACCGGCTCGCGGCGACCAGCTGCTCGCCGCGCTCGTGCACCAGCACGGGTCCGGGCAGCTCCTCTGGCAGCTTGCCGACCTGCCGACGAACCGCCAGTTCCTCTCCTTCGCGGAGGTGGCGCAGGTCTGTGCTGCCGGCGGCACACCCAGCGAGTGCCCGCGGTGGTACGCCTGACGGTGCCTGCACTGGGCGCGCGTCGGCAGGCGCACCGGCCCGACAGGTCGGTGCCGCGTGCCGCGTGACGACGCGGGCGCAGCACCGTGGGTGCCCGCGCACGGTGGACTCCCCGCCCTGCGGGACGCCCTCCACGACTGTCGCGGCTGTGACCTCTGGGAGCACGCGACGCAACCGGTGCCGGGAGCCGGCGCGGTCGACGCGCCCCTCGTCGTCGTCGGCGAGCAGCCGGGTGATCAGGAGGACCGCGCAGGCGAGCCCTTCGTCGGCCCTGCAGGGCACCTCCTTGACCGCGCCCTCGACGAGGCGGGCATCGCCCGCGAGGTCGTCTACCGCACCAACGCGGTCAAGCACTTCCGGTTCACGACGCGCGGCAAGCGCAGGATCCACGAGTCCCCTGCGCGCTGGCAGGTTGCGGCCTGCGGGCCCTGGCTGCTCGCCGAGCTGGAGCGCGTGGCGCCGCAGGTCGTCGTCCTGCTGGGGGCGACGGCGGGACAGGCGGTGCACGGGCCCTCGCTCCGGGTGGGTGCGGTCAGGGGCATGGTGATGCCCTGGCCGCTCGAACGGCTGCCCCTCCCCGAGCCGCCGGAGGCAGTCGTGACCACCGTGCACCCCTCGGCGGTGCTCCGGTCGCGGACTCGCGAGCAGGACTACACGGCCCTCGTGGCAGACCTGTCGGTCGCCGCTGCGGCCCTGTAGCGAAAGCCGGCCCCGTTTCGCCCCGGCAGGCGGAGGGTACTCCCGGCCAGCGCCCCGAGCGGGCGCGCCTACGGCAGGGCCAGCCCCAGACCTCCGGCGCGCAGGCGCCACTCGCACCACAAGGAGGACTCGATGACCACCACCGCCCGCGAGACCATCGTCCTCTCCGGACTGCACGAGGACGATGTCGTCCGCGTGCTGGTGGAGCAGCACGAGCTGATCCGGCAGTCCTTCGGGCAGGTGCGCGCGGTCTCGGGAGCCGCGCGGGCCGTGGCGTTCGCGGACCTGGCCCACCTGCTGTGCGTGCACGAGGCCCTCGAGGAGGAGTTCCTGCGCCCCGTGACGGCCGAGATCGGCGAGCTCGACATCGCCCGGGCACGCCTCTCCGAGGAGCTGCGGGCGGAGTCCGCGCTCGCGCGGTGCAAGGGCCTGGATGCCGAGTCCGACGAGTTCGAGCTGGCGCTCGGCCAGCTGCAGGCCGCCGTCCTGGACCACGCCGGCATGGAGGAGGCCGAGGAGCTCCCGGCCCTCCTTGCCGCCGTCGACGAGGCCCGTCGGCGCGACCTCGGCCGCGCCGTGCGGTTCGGCGCGGCAGAGGGCCTGTGACCGCCTGCGTTCCTGCTGGGGACAGAAGCGCTTCTCCCCCGGGAGAGTAGAAGCGCTTCTCCCGGGTAAGACCCGGCAATGCGAGTACTTGGCGTCAACGCCCTCTTCCACGACCCGGCCGCCGCGCTGGTGGTCGACGGCGCGGTGGTCGCCGCCGCCGAGGAGGAACGCTTCTCGCGGCGCAAGCACGGCAAGCGTCCCGTGCCCTTCGCGGCCTGGGAGCTGCCCGAGCAGTCGATGCGGTGGTGCCTCGACCAGGCCGGCCTGGGGCCCGCCGACCTCGACGCGGTCGCGTACTCCTTCGACCCGGCCCTGGCCAAGCCGGCCGCCGACATGGGGCTGCACGACCCGTGGGACCACATCCGGCTCATGTATGCCGAGGCTGCACCCGGCTTTCTCGCCGAGGCGCTGCCCGGGCTGCACCGCGAGCAGGTGCGGTTCGTACCGCACCACGTGGCACACGCCGCCTCGGCGGCGCTGGCCGCTCCCCTGCCCGGCGACGGACGTCCCTGCAGCGTCCTCGTGCTCGACGGGCGCGGCGAGCAGGCCTCGCACCTGGCAGGCCGGTACGAGCACGGTCGCCTGGAGGTCCTCGCCCAGCAGCAGCTCCCCCACTCGCTGGGGCTGCTCTACGAGTCGCTGACCGAGCACCTGGGTTTCCTGCGCTCCAGCGACGAGTACAAGGTCATGGCGCTCGCGTCGTACGGCCGGCCGCGCCACCTCGAGCGGCTGCGCGACCTCGTCCGCACCACACCCGACGGCGGGTTCGAGGCCCCCGTCCCGGACTGGGAGGAGATGGCGCCGCGTCGCGCCGGGGGCGAGACGGACTGGCCGGAGGAGTATGCCGACCTGGCCTGCTCGGTGCAGGCGCGCCTCGAGGAGGTCCTCGTCGAGCTGGCCCGGTGGCTGCACGACCGCACGGGTGACACCGCCCTGGCCATGGCCGGCGGCATCGCCCTGAACTGCGTGGCGAACAGCCGCATCTGGCGCGAGACGCCCTTCCAGCAGGTCTGGGTGCAGCCGGCCGCGGGCGACGCCGGGACGGCCCTCGGCGCCGCCCTGCAGGTCGCCGCCGACGACGGTACCCTCGCCACGCCCATGCACACCGCCGCCCTCGGGCGCGGTTTCTCCCACGAGGACCTCGCCGCGGAGCTGCGACGTGCCGCCCTGCCCTTCACGACGCCTGCCGACCTCGCCGGCGAGGTCGCCGACGTGCTGGCCGCCAACGGCGTCGTGGCGTGGTTCGACGGACGCAGCGAGTACGGCCCGCGCGCGCTGGGCCACCGCTCGCTCATGGCCCACCCCGGCTTCGCCACGAACCTCGAGCGGCTCAACGACGTCAAGGGCCGCGAGCAGTTCCGGCCGGTCGCGCCCATGGTGCTCGCCGAGCGCGCGAGCGAGCTCTTCGACCAGGGGCCGGTCCCCAGTCCGTACATGCTCTTCGTCCACCGCGTCGCGGAGCAGTGGCGGGACCGGATTCCTGCCGTCGTCCACGTCGACGGCACGGCCCGCATCCAGACCGTCGACGACGACACCACGCCGCACGTCGCCGCCCTGCTGCGCGCCTTCGAGCAGCGCACGGGCCTGCCCGTCGTCGTGAACACGAGCCTCAACACCGCCGGCCGCCCCATGGTCGACACCCCGCGCGAGGCGCTGGAGCTCTTCGGCTCCGCCCCCGTCGACGCCCTCGTGCTCGGCCCGCACCTCGTGCGGCGCACCGGCCTGGCCACCGGGAACACCCGGTGACGCACGCACACCGGGCTCTCCCGGCATACGCCGTCGTCGTCCCGACCGTCGGCCGACAGAGCCTGCACACGCTGCTCGAGTCGCTCGCAGCCCAGGAGGGTCCGGCACCCGCCGAGGTCGTCGTGGTGGACGACCGGCGCACTGCCCCCGGCGCGGACGACGTGAGCGACCTGTCGGCCGTCGTGCCCGCGGGGCTGGCGGGGGTGCGGGTCCTGCGGGGCTTCGGCCGCGGGCCGGCAGCCGCGCGCAACCTCGGCTGGCGCGTGGTGGAGGCGCCCTGGGTGGCGTTCCTCGACGACGACGTCGAGCTGCCGCTCGACTGGAGCACCCGGCTCGCCGCCGACCTCGGTGAGGCCGAGCCGGACGTCGGCGCCGTCCAGGGACGGCTGCGGGTGCCGCTGCCGCCTGACCGCAAGCCCACGGACTGGGAACGCTCGACCGCCGGCCTGCAGGACGCCCGGTGGGCGACGGCCGACATGGCGTACCGCCGCGAGGCGCTGCTCGGGGTGCACGGCTTCGACGAGCGCTTCCCGCGCGCGTACCGCGAGGACGCCGACCTGGCCCTGCGCGTGCGCGGGGCAGGGTGGCGGCTCACCACCGGGTCTCGTCTGGTCACCCACGCGGTCCGTGCCGAGGACCCCCGTGTGAGCGTCCGGGTCCAGCGCGGCAACGCCGACGACGCCCTCATGCGGCGGCTGCACGGTCCCGGCTGGCGGCACGCCGCCGAGGCCGGTCGCGGACGTCTTCCCTGGCACGTCGCGACCGTCGCAGCGGCGGCCACCGCCGCCGCCGCGGGAACGGTCGCCGTGGCGGGCCGAGGACGCCCGGCGGGTGGCCGAGCCGGTGCGCTCGCCGCGGGTGCGGCGGCCAGCACGGTCGCCCTGTGGGCCGACTTCGCCTGGCGCCGGATCGCGCCGGGACCGAGGACCCGGGCCGAGGTGTCGACGATGCTCTGGACGAGCGCCGTGATCCCCTTCGCCGCCGTGCGCCACCGCGTGGGCGGCTGGTGGCGGCACCGCGGCGCCGCGCCGTGGCCCCCAGCGGCGCGCGCCGTCCTCTTCGACCGGGACGGCACCCTCGTCCACGACGTCCCGTACAACGGCGACCCCGATCGCGTCGAGCCCGTCGCCAGCGCCACGTATGCCGTGCGCACGCTGCGCCGGCACGGCATACGCATCGGAGTGGTCACCAACCAGTCCGGGGTGGCGCGCGGGCTGCTGCGGCCCGAGGACGTGGCGGCCGTGAACCGGCGGGTCGACCGGCTGCTGGGCCCGTTCGACACCTGGCAGGTGTGCCCGCACGGCCCGGACGAGCAGTGCGCCTGTCGCAAGCCCGCGCCGGGGATGGTGCAGGCGGCGGCCGGCCGCCTCGGCGTGCGCCCCGAGGAGTGCGTGGTCATCGGCGACATCGGCAGCGACGTCCTCGCAGCCCGCGCGGCCGGGGCCCGGTCGGTCCTGGTCCCCACGGGCGCCACACGACCGGAGGAGGTCCGTGACGCGCCCGAGGTGGCGACCGACCTGCGGGAGGCGGTCGACCGGCTCCTGGGGGTGGACCGTGCCTGAGCGCGCGCCCCGTGTCCTGGCCGTCCGGCTGGACGGACTCGGCGACGTCCTGCTCACGGGCCCGGCCCTGCGCCAGGTCGCAGCCCGTGCGTCACGCCTCGACCTGCTCGTCTCCCCCGCAGGCTCCCCGGCCGCCCAGCTCCTGCCCGGCGTCGACGAGGTGCTCGTCGTGGACGCCCCCTGGTGCGGCTACACCCCGGCCGCGGTCGTCCCCGGCGTGCTGGACAGGCTGCTGCACGAGCTGCGCAGCCGCCACTACGACGAGGCGCTGGTGTTCACGTCGTACCACCAGAGCCCGCTGCCGATGGCGTTGCTGCTCAAGTGGGCCGGCGTCGCCAGGGTGTCGGGGACCAGTGACGCGTACCCGGGTTCGCTGCTGGACGTCCGGCACCGCCGCGTGGCGGGCGGCGACGACCCGGGCACCGGCGGCGGCCACGAGGTCGAGGCGGCCCGCGCGCTGGCCACGGCGGCGGGCTTTCCGCCGGCCCCGGGCGAGGACGACCGGCTGCGCATCCGGCCCGTCCCGGTGCACGCCGCGTCCCGCCCCTACGTCGTGGTCCACCCCTCCGCCTCGGTGCCGAGCCGGAGCCCGCTGCCCACCCTGGCGGGTGAGGTGGTCGTGGCGCTGCGGGGGGCCGGGTGGGACGTCGTCGTCACGGGCCCGCCGGCCGACGCCGGTTCCGCGATCGCAGGCTCGTTCGCCGACACGGACCTCGCCGGGCAGACCACGTTCCCGGGGCTGGCGGGTGTGCTGGCCGGCGCCGCGTGCGTCGTGGCCCCCAACACCGGACCGGCACACCTCGCCGCCGCCGTGGGAACCCCCGTCGTCAGCCTCTTCTCCCCCGTCGTGCCCGCCGACCGATGGGCACCGTGGGGCGTCCCCACCGTCGTCCTGGGCGACCAGCAGGCGGCCTGCCGCGGCACCCGCGCGCGGCAGTGCCCGGTGGCCGGGCACCCCTGCCTGGGTGGCATCCGGCCCCAGGACGTGGTCGATGCGGTCGAGAGCCTCGTCGGCCCTCCGCCCGGCGAGCGGCAGCCCCTGCCCGCACATCGCAGCGAGGAGGCCCGCGCGTGAACATCCTCCTCTGGCACGTGCACGGGTCGTGGACGACGTCGTTCGTCTCGGGTCGGCACCAGTACCTGCTCCCGGTGCTTCCCGACCGTGGACCCGACGGTCGCGGCCGGGCCCAGACCTGGGACTGGCCGGCCGGTGCGCGCGAGGTCGCGCCCGAAGGGCTCCGCGACGCGGACATCGACGTGGTCGTCCTCCAGCGGCCCCACGAGGCCGACCTGGTCGAGGAGTGGACGGGCCTGCGGCCGGGCCGCGACGTCCCCGTCGTGTACCTCGAGCACAACGCGCCGACCGGGCACGCCGTCTCCACGCGGCACCCCTCCCTGGAGGACGAGCGGCTGCTCGGGAGCACCGTCGTGCACGTGACCCACTTCAACGCCCTGTGCTGGGACAACGGCGCGCAGCCCGTGCGGGTCGTCGAGCACGGCATACCCGACCCCGGCCACCGCTGGACCGGCGAGGACGCAAGCCTTGCGGTCGTGGTCAACGAGCCCGTCCGGCGCACCCGGGTCGCAGGTACCGACCTCGTGCTGGATCTCGCTGCGGACCTGCCGCTGCACGCCTACGGCATGGGCACCGACGAGCTCGGGACGACGGCGCGGGAACGTGGGTTGCGCGGCCTGTCCCCCGAGACCTGCCACGACGTCAGCCAGACCGAGCTGCACGAACAGCTGGGGCGCCACCGGGTCTACCTGCACCCCTACCGCTGGACGAGCCTCGGGCTCTCGCTGGTCGAGGCCATGACGCTGGGTATGCCGGTGCTCGCCCTGTCGACCACCGAGGCCCCGGAGGCCGTGCCCCCGGGGACGGGAGTCGTCACCAACGACCCCAGCCTCCTGCGCCAGGTCGCCCGGCGCTGGTTGGACGACCCGGACGAGGCCGACCGGGTCGGCACTGCGGCACGCGAGCACGCCCTGAGACGTTTCGGCCTGGACCGTTTCCTCGCCGACTGGGACTCCCTTCTGGAGGAGGCAACCGCATGAGGATCGACATGGTGTCCGAGCACGCGAGCCCGCTCGCAGCCCTCGGTGAGGCCGACGCAGGTGGCCAGAACGTGCACGTGGCAGCCCTCGCCCGGACCCTCGGGAGCCTGGGTCACGAAATCCGCGTCTACACCCGCCGCGACGACCCGGACCTCCCGGAGCGGGTGCCGTTCGCACCCGGGGTGACGGTCGTCCACGTGCCGGCGGGTCCGGCCAGACCCCTGCCCAAGGACGAGCTGCTGCCGCACATGGACGAGCTGGGTCGGTGGCTGGGGCAGGACTGGCGCCTCCACGAACGCCCCGACGTCGTGCACGCGCACTTCTGGATGTCCGGACTGGCGGCCCTGACCGCCTCCCGCGGCAGCTCGGTGCCGGTCGTGCAGACGTTCCACGCGCTGGGCACGGTGAAGCGCCGCCACCAGGGAGCGGCCGACACCAGCCCGCCGGAGCGGGTGGGGCTCGAGACCCGGGTGGCTCGGGAGTCGGACCTCGTCGTGGCGACGTGCCGCGACGAGGTGGCCGAGCTGGGGGCGATGGGCATCGATGGGTTTGGGGTGGTGGTCGTCCCGTGCGGCGTCGACACCCGCCGGTTCACCCCCGCCGGGCCACGCGCTGCGGCCGCCCGGCCCCGCCTCCTGCTCGTCGGGCGGATGGTGCCGCGCAAGGGTTTCGATGACGCAGTGAGGGCGCTTGCCCACCTCCCCGGGGTCGAGCTCGTGGTGGCGGGCGGCCCGCCCCGGGACCGCCTCGACCAGGACCCCGAGGCCGAGCGCCTGCGCGCCGTGGCCCGGGACGCCGGCGTGGCGGACCGGCTGCTGCTCTGGGGCCAGGTGGAGCACGACGCCATGCCGGCGGTCTACCGGTCGGCGGACGTGGTGCTGGCCGTGCCCTGGTACGAGCCGTTCGGGATCACCCCGCTCGAGGCCGCCGCCAGTGGACGACCCTTGGTGGGCGCCGCCGTCGGCGGCCTGCTCGACTCCGTCGAGGACGGGGTCACGGGCGTGCTCGTGCCACCTCGCGACCCGAGCGCCATCGCCCGCGCTGTGAGTGAGCTGCTGGAGGATCCGGACCGGGCCGGCGAGATGGGCCGGGCCGCACGCCGACGGGCGGTCGAGCGCTTCGACTGGTCCACGGTGGCCGCCCAGACGCTCACGGCATACGAGCGGGTGGTGGCGACGAAGCACGCGACGTCGGCCCCCGCACCCGGACGGGTGTCCGCGGGCTGCGAGTGGCTCGAGACGCACGTGCGTGAGGTGGGCCGGGCGATGGACTCGCTGTGCGCCCAGGGCGACGTGGTGCGCCGGTGGGGTGAGGACCTCGCGACGGCGCTGTCGGCGGGGTCCCGGGTGCTGGTCGCCGGCAACGGCGGCAGCGCGGCGGAGGCCCAGCACCTCACCGCCGAGCTCGTCGGACGGTTCCGGGAGGACCGGCGCCCCTTCTCGGCGCTCGCCCTCACCGCGGAGACGTCCTCGTTGACGGCCATCCTCAACGACTACGGCCCCGACGAGGTGTTCGCCCGTCAGGTCGAGGCGCACGGGCGCCCCGGGGACGTGCTCATCCTCCTCTCGACCAGTGGGTCCAGCAGCAACGTCCTGCACGCCGCCAAGCGCGCCCGCGACCTCGGGGTGCTCGTGTGGGGCCTGACCGGGCCGGCGCCCAACCCCCTCGCCGCGCTCTGCGACGCCGTGGTGGCCGTGGACGCGCCGTCGACCGCCGCGGTGCAGGAGGCCCACCTCATGGCGGTGCACGGGTTGTGCGCGGTGTTCGACGAGGCGCTGTCGCGACCCGCCGCGGAGGCGCCGGCGGCAGCGCAGCCGAGCACACTGCTATCGGCCGGCGCGGCGGTGCGCCGGTGAGCCGCCGCCCCCACCTGGTCGTCGTCGGAGACGTCGTCCTCGACAGGGACCTCGACGGCTCCGCCACCCGGCTGGCCCCGGACGCGCCGGTGCCGGTGGTGGACGTCGAGCAGGAGCGGGTGGGTCCGGGCGGTGCGGGCCTGGCAGCGCTGATGTGCCTCGACGAGGGCGCCCAGGTCACCGTCGTGGCTCCGTGGTCGGACGACCCTGCCGGTCGCCTGTGGCGCCGGGCCCTCGAAGCCGCCGGCGCCGAGGTCGTCCCCCTCCCAGCCGCAGGGACGACCCGTGAGAAGACCCGGGTGATGGCCGGCGGCCAGGTCGTGGTGCGCTACGACCGCGGAGGCCCGGCCCACCCGCTCGCCGGGCTGCCCGACGGCGTCGCAGACCTGATCGAGGGCGCGGACGTGGTCCTGGTCGCCTGCTACGGCCGCGGGACCAGCGACCACGAGCTGCTGCGACCGTTGCTGGCTGCGCGCGCCCGGCACCGGCCGATCGTGTGGGACCCCCATCCCTCGGGTCCCGCACCGGTTCCGGGGGCGACGCTGGTCACGCCCAACGTGGCAGAGGCGCGTCGCTCGTGCGGCGCGGCGGACAGCGTCCCGGGCGACGAGCTCGCCGCTCGGCTCGTGCGCGACTGGGACGCCGCCGGGGTCGCCGTCACCGACGGATCCCAAGGGGCCTGGTTCGCGTCCGGCTCGGGTGAGCCGCTGCACGTCCCGGCCGGGCACGTCGAGGGCGACTCGTGCGGTGCGGGTGACCGGTTCGCGGCCGCGGCCGCCGTCGCTCTGGGTCGCGGGCGGACCGCCGGGGAGGCGGTGACCGGCGCGGTCGCGGCGGCCACCCGCTTCGTCGCCGAGGGTGGGGCGGGCGGCTACCGCCGGCGCACAGCCGCAGACGCGGACCCGACCACGAGGGCGGGCGCCGACGGAGGCACGGCCCCTGCCGGCACCTCCGCATCCACCGACCGCACCACCAGGGCATCTGCTGGCCGCACCCCCCGCGCAGACGCCGCCGGAGAGATCGCCACCCAGATCCGCGAGTCGGGCGGCACCCTCGTCGCGGCAGGCGGCTGCTTCGACGGCCTGCACGCGGGCCACGTCCAGTACCTCGAGGCGGCGCGCGGGCTGGGCGACGGCCTCGTGGTCCTGCTCAACGGCGACGCCTCGGTGCGTCGCCTGAAGGGCCCGGACCGGCCGGTGCACCCGCAGGAGGACCGGGTGCGCCTGCTGAGCGGCCTCGCCTGCGTCGACGCCGTCGTCGTCTTCGACGAGGACACCCCCGACGAGGCCCTGGGCCGGCTCCGGCCCGACGTGTGGGCCAAGGGCGGGGACTACGAGGGCACCGACCTCCCGGAAGCACCGCTGGTGCGCAGCTGGGGCGGCCGGGTGGTCCTCCTCCCCTACCTGTCCGGCCGCTCGACCACCGCGCTGCTGCAGCGTCTGCGCTGACCACCACCGACCCGAACCGAACCGACCAGAGAGGTGTCCCCATGGACGCACAGAACCTGTTCCCCGACAGCGGCAGCACCGACACGGCCTCCGGGTCGGGCGGGCCCGGGACGGTCGTCGTCACCGGCGGTGCGAGCGGACTCGGCGCAGCAGTCGTCGACGCCGTGCTGGCAGCCGGCGGCCACCCGGCCGTGCTCGACCTCGCGGCCCCGCGGGTCGACGTCCCGCACGTCACCGTGGACCTGTCCGACGGTGCCGCGACCGAAGCCGCACTCGAGGAGCTCCTCGAGCTCGCCGGACCGCCCGACGCGGTCGTGACCGCAGCGGGCGTCGACGCCTGCGGACCCCTGGAGCAGGTGTCGCGCAAGGACTGGGAGCGCGTCATCGCCGTGAACCTGCTGGGCACGGCCGCGGTGGTCAGGGCCTGCCTGCCGCACCTGCTCGAGCGCCACGGCCGGATCGTGACGGTGGGCTCGACGCTGGGCCTCAAGGCGGTCGGCGACGCCACGGCATACTGCGCCTCGAAGTTCGGGGTCGTCGGGTTCACCCGCGCGCTGGCCACCGAGCTTGCCGGGAAGGTGGGCGTCACCCTGCTCATCCCCGGCGGCATGCGCACGGCGTTCTTCGACGGTCGCACCGAGCAGTACAAGCCGGGCCCCGACGCCCAGCTCAACGACCCGGCGGACGTGGCCCGGGCGGTGCTAGTCGCGCTGTCCCAACCGGCAGGCTGCGAGCTGCGCGAGCTCGTCGTCGCCCCGTCGATGGAGCCCTCCTGGCCGTGACGCGTGTGCTGGTGCTGCGGGCCCTCGGTCTCGGCGACCTGCTCACCGGCGTGCCGGTCCTGCGGGGCCTGCGCCGACGGCATCCCGACGCGCACCTGGTGCTCGCCGCGCCGGCTCGGCTCGGGCCCTGGTTCACCGACCTCGGCCTCGTCGACGAGGTCCTGCCCTCTTCCGGCCTGGCGCCCCTGACGTGGGCCGGTCCACCCCCCGACCTGGCTGTCGACCTGCACGGGCGGGGCCCCGAGAGCCACCGCCTCCTGGAGGCGCTCGGACCGCGCCGGCTGCTCGGCTTCGCCTGCCCGGAGGCCGACCACGTCGACGGACCGCCGTGGCTGCCGGACGAGCACGAGGTCGACCGGTGGGTGCGGCTGGCCGCCTGGGGCGGTGTCCCCTGCTCCGTCGAGGACCTGCGGCTGCCGTCGGACGGAGCGCGCCGCGACCACGTCGTCGTGCACCCCGGCGCCGCGGCCGGGTCGCGGCGCTGGCCCGCGGAACGCTGGGCGGAAGTGGCCGCAGCGCTTGCGGAGGACGGCCATCCCGTCGTGGTGACCGGTTCGCCGGCGGAAGCGGCCCTGTGTGCCCGTGTGGCCGCCCACGCCGGCGTGGAGGACTGCAGCGGTGTGGACGACCTCCCCGGGCTCTTCCGCCGGGTGGCCACCGCCGCGCTGGTGCTGAGCGGAGACACCGGTCCCGCCCACTTGGCGACGGCTTCTGCGACACCGTCGGTCGTCCTCTGCGGCCCCGTCGACCCGGCCCACTGGGGCCCGCGCATCGACGGCCACCTGCACCGGGTGCTGTGGCACCCGCGTCCGGGCGACCCTGCCGGTGATCCGCACGCCGACGACCTGGATCCCCGCCTCGCTCGCACCACCGTGCCGGAGGTCCTGGAGGCCGCCCGGACCCTGCTGGCGGCGCGGCCGGTCGGGACGTCCGGCTGACGCGAGCGGTCCAGCCGGGAGCGACGGTCAGACCGCCTCGCGCGCCGCCCCGTCCTGCGCCTCCTGCGCCCGGAACCAGTCCACCGTGAGCGCCAGCCCCTCCTGCCACGGGACGCGCGGCTCCCAGCCGAGCAGGGTGCGGGCGCGCGTCGTGTCCGGGCGTCGGACGTGGGGGTCGTCGACGGGCCGTTCGACGTGCACGACCGTCGAGCCCGACCCGGTGGCGGCGATGACGTCCCGAGCGATGTCCAGCACCGTCATCTCGTCGGGGTTGCCGAGGTTGACGGGCCCGGGCTCGTCGGTGGCGGCGAAGGCCAGGATGCCGCGCACGAGGTCGCCCACGAAGCAGACCGAGCGCGTCTGGAGCCCGTCCCCCGCCACGGTCAAGGGCTCGTCGGCGAGCGCCTGGCGGATGAAGGTGGGGATCGCCCGGCCGTCGTGGGGCCGCATGCGGGGGCCGTAGGTGTTGAAGATCCGCACGATGCCGGCGTCCACCCCCTCCGCCGTCCGGTATGCCGTGGCGAGGGCCTCCCCGAACCTCTTGCCCTCGTCGTAGACGCCTCGCGGGCCGATGGGGTTGACGTGCCCCCAGTAGTCCTCGGGCTGCGGGTGCACCTGCGGGTCGCCGTACACCTCGGACGTGGAGGCCAGCACGAACCGGGCGTCCTTCTCCTTGGCCAGTCCGAGGGCGTGCCAGGTGCCGAGCGAGCCCACCTTGAGCGTCTCCAGCGGCAGCTTGAGGTAGTCGACCGGTGAGGCCGGCGACGCGAAGTGCAGCACGACGTCCACGGGTCCGGGCACGTGCACGAAGTCCGTCACGTCGCAGCGCACCAGCCGGAACCGTGGCGTGCCCAGCAGGTGCGAGACGTTCGTCGCCGAGCCGGTGCAGAAGTCGTCGAGGGCGATGACGTGCGCCCCCGCCCGCAGCAACGTCTCGCACAGGTGGCTGCCCAGGAACCCGGCGCCGCCGGTGACGACGACGCGCCTGCCCTGCCAGTCCCCGACGGAGTCGGTGGTCATGGTGTGCTCCTCTCGCGCGGCCTCCCGGCCCGTACCCGTTCCCGTCGTGCTCATGCGCCGGGTCACCAGCGAGCTGCCCACGAGCTGCCCACGAGCCGTCCCTCGACGGACGCGAACCGCAGCGACCGGGAGGCGGGACCGGGAGGCCGGCCCCGGCATACGCGATGGCACGCAGCACCCCCGCGTGGGCGCACCGCGTCCGGGGTACTGACAGGAGATGCCGACACCACCGCCTCCCTCGCCTGCTGTGACCGTGGTCATGGCCACCCGCAACCGTCGCGCCGACACCCTCAGTGCGCTCGCGCACCTGCGCGCGATGGAGCCACCGAGCCCGCTGGTCGTGGTGGACAACGCCTCGTGCGACGGCACGGAGGACGCGGTGCGCCGCAGCTTCCCGGGCGTCGACGTCGTGCGGCTCGCGGAGAACGCCGGTGCCTGCGCGAGGAACGTCGGGGCAGGCCGCGCGGGGACGCCGTACGTCGCGTTCAGCGACGACGACTCCTGGTGGGCCGACGGCGCGCTGGCGCGGGCGGCGGCCGTGCTCGACGCCCACCCCCGCGTGGCCGTGGTCATGGCACGGCTCCTCGTCGGGCCGGACGAGGCCCTCGACCCCACCTGCGCCGAGATGGCCCGTGCACCGCTCGGGACGATCACGGGCACGCCGTACCCGCGCATCGTCGGTTTCGTCGCGTGCGGTGCCGTGGTGCGCGGGACGGCGTTCCTGGATGCGGGGGGCTTCGACCCGGTCGTGCGCTTCCCGGGTGAGGAGCAGCTCCTCGCCCTAGACCTCATGGCGTCCGGGTGGGAGCTGGCCTACGTCGACGACGTCGTCGCACACCACCACCCGCAGGAGCGCGCGGACCGCGCCGATCGGAGCTCGGACATCCTGCGCTCGCAGCTGCTCACGTCCTGGCTCCGCGACCCCTGGTGGATGTGCGCACGCACGACCGGGCGAGCGGCCGTCCTCTCGCTGCGCTCCGGCCGACACCGGCGCGCGCTGGGCCAGGCGCTGGCGCGGGCGTGGCGCGTACCCTCACGCCGGCGGGTCGCGCCCAGCGGTGTGCGAGGCGACGTCGCCCGCGCCTCTGGCTGAGGCACGTGCACGGTGCCGTACGCCGGTCCCCGCAGCCACGACACGGCCCGTGGCCATGCGTCGGCACCCCACCCGCGACAGCTATCGTCTGGGACGTGGCCGGACCGGTGATTGCGCTGCGCACAAACGGGTACCGGCATGGCATGTCTCGTGGCGCCACAGGAAGCCGGGTGGGTTCGACCGGCCGGAAAGTCGTCCGGTGCGCCGTGACAAGGGCGTCGTCGTGAACCCGAAGCACGTGGCTGCCCTCCTGCGCACGTTGGCGACCGAGCTCTCCAACCACCACGCGGACCTGGGTATGCCGCGGAGGCTGTGTCTCGCGGCCGCCGCGCTGAGCCGGGCCCCGGGAGTCGCCCTGACGGTGGCCTACGCGAGCGCCGAACGAATCACCCTCTGCGCCACCGACGACGTTGCCGCCCGGCTCGAGGACCTCCAGGACGTCCTCTCGCAGGGGCCCGGGAGACTGGCCTTCACTGACGGCGTCCATGTCCGCGCCCTGCTCGACCACGTGGAGGACCCCCGGTGGCCCGAGCTCTCCGGCGCGGTCCGGGACGAGCTCGGACCGGTCCTGGTCGAGGCGTTCCCCATGCGGTCGGGCGGTGAGGTGGTGGGTGTGCTCACCTACCACCTCGAGCCCGGTGCGGCCCTCGCGCTCGACACGGCCGACGGCCAGCTCGTCGCGGACCTCGTCGGCGGCGCCGCGGTGGAGCACGACCCGGCCGACGAGCTCCAGATTGTGGGGGGCACCGGCCCGTGGGCCGATCGCTCCGCGATCCACCAGGCAACCGGCATGGTCATGGCGCAGCTGCGACTCGGAGCCGGCGACGCGGCCACCCTGTTGAAGGCCCACGCCTTCGCCAGCGGCGAGCCACTGGCCACGACGGCCCACCGCGTTCTCGACCGCACGCTCGACTTCCGCACCACCGACAGCAGCGAAGGAAGCTCCCCATGACCGGTAGCTCCATGACCGAGGCCCTGACACGCGCGACCTCCGCCCTCGTGGGCGCCCACGACACCACTGACCTCCTCGCCGCGCTCCTCCTCGACGCCGTACAGGCCCTGGGCGGTGCCGCTGGTGGCCTGGTGCTCACCGACGAGGCCGACGGGCTGGAGCTGCTGGCCGCCACCTCGCACGGGGCGGGTGAGGTGGAGCTCTACCAGATCCAGCACCGGGGTGGACCCTGCCACGAGGCTGCGCGCGACGGTGCCGTCGTCTCGTGCAGATCGGCGGCGGACATCACGAGCCGCTGGGGCGACGTGGGCGAGGCGATCGTCGGTGCCGGGTTCACGGCGGTGCACGCCTTCCCGGTGACCTGGGGAGGCGAGCCGTACGGCGCGCTGAACGTGTTCCACGCCGCCACGCCACAGGGCGACGAGGCGGAGCTGGTGCCGGCCGGCCGGGCCTTCGCCGACGTGGCGAGCCTCGTCATCGTGGCACCACAGGACGTCGACGGGGTCGAGCTGGGGCGCCGCAAGCGTCTCGCCCTCGCTGGTCGCACCGCAGTCGAGCAGGCCAAGGGCGTCATCGCCTTCCGGGAGGACGTGCCGACCGACGAGGCGTACGTCCGGCTGGTGGAGCTGGCGAGCGCCGCAGGGGTGACGCTGACCGGCATGGCTCGACGCGTGCTGCAGGCGGCGGTCGACGGCGTCCCCTACGCCTGACGGCGTCGGCACTCGGCGCGGAGCCGCGGTCTACGGCGTTCGGCGCGCAGCCCCGGGGCGCAGGTCCTGGCGGGCGCCGCGGGGCACCGTCACGACCCGGTCGCCGAACCCGGCCACCTCGGCTGCGCGCAGGAAGTCCGACAGCGGCGAGGTGAACACGTCGAAGTCGTCGTAGTGCACCGGCAGCACGAGGTCTGGCTGGAGGCGACGGACGGCCTCGACCCCCTGCTCGGCGTCCATGGTCACGAGGATCCCGAGCACCCTAGTGCCGCCGAGGTGCAGCACGCCGACGTCCAGCTGCGGGTACCGGCGGGCGATCTCGTCCAGGCCGTCGAAGACGAGGGTGTCGCCGCTGACGTAGACCCGGGGTGCCTCGTCGTCACCGACGACCTCGAGCACGCTGCCCATCACGTCCGGCAGGACGAGGTCGACCAGCCCGGGGCCGTGCCGACCGGGGCAGGAGGTGATGCGCAGCTCGACGCCGTTCTTGGGGACCGTCACCGTGTCCCACGTCTCCAGCCCGGTGACTTGCCGGAACCCCAGGGACTCCAGCTCCTTCCTGGCCTGGGGCGTGGTCACCACGGGGAGGTCCTTGTCCAGGCGCTCCTGCGCGACCTGGTCGAAGTGGTCGCCGTGGAAGTGCGAGAGCAGCACCAGGTCGACCGGTGGGAGCTCGTCGATCTCCATCGCCGGGTCGGTGAGGCGCTTGCTGCTGAGGCCGGGACCGAGGTCCACCGACTCGTGCCGGTGCACGAAGGTCGGGTCCGTGAGGATCGTGAACGGCCCGAGCCGGATCAGGGTGGTGGCGTTGCCGATGAAGAGCAGAGACCCCGCCCCGTCGGCGACGGTGTCCGCCGCCAACGGGTGGGGCGCGATGGTGGTGTCGTCAGGCATCGTGATCGACGGCCTCAGACGCCCTGGACGCGGGTGTCCGCCGGTCGGCGGGTGAGCGCCAGTCCCAGCGCGATCATGCCCAGGCCAAGGAGGAAGTGCAGCCAGTTGTCGGCGGTGTTGAGCGGCACGAAGTTGGCTGCCGACTCCTTGTCGATGAACAGGCCGTAGAGCCACAGGACGAGGTAGATGACGCCGCCCCCGACGAGGAAGCGGCGGGCGCTCGTCACGGCCCGCGCCATCGCCAGGCCGGCGATCCCGAAGAGGAGGTGGACGATGTTGTGCAGGACGGACACCTGGAAGACGCCGAGCAACATGGCCTCGGAGTCGTGGCTGGCGAAGGACATCTGGTCGTAGTTCGTGGTGATGCCGGGGATGAAGCCCAGGATGCCCACGAGCAGGAACGCTGCGCCCACCACCTGCGCGGCGCGCTGGACGTGGGTCCTCTCGGCTTCGTCGACACCCGTGACGTTGGTCGCGCGGCTGGTCATGCGGTCCTCCTTGGCTCAAGCCCGGCGCGTTCGCGCCCGGCTGTGCCTCCCCTACCCGGCCGCAGGCCGCCCATTCCCCCACCGCAGCCCGGATCGTGGCGCCGCCCTCGTTTCCGCGCACGGTGGTCCGGGTACGTCCCGGGGTCGGAGACGACACACAGCCCACGAGAGGCAGGACGATGACGGAACCGATGACAGAGGGCACCCGCCCTACGCCCCATGAGGAGCCGGTCGGCAGGCCCGTGGGCGACGAGATCGGCCCCCGGCACGGTGGCCCCCAGGAGGTCCGCGCCGTCGTCGCCGCCCAGCACCGGCACCTGCGCGACCTGGTCGAGGCGGTCCGGGACGCCCATCCGGCCCGAGGCGAGGCACTCAGCGCACTGCTCCGCTACGTCGCCGCGCACGAGGTGGTCGAGCAGAACAGCCTCCACCCCGTCCTCGGCCGAGGCAGCACCGAGGACGGGGAGGTGGGGGCTCGTGTGTCCGAGGAACGCGAGGCCACGGACGCCATGGAGCGGCTGGAGCGGCTCGACCCGGGGGGCACGGCGTTCGAGCGCGGTTTCGACGCCTGGGCGGAGGCGCTGCTCGCGCACGCCGAGGCCGAGGAACGGGACGAGCTGGGGACGCGGCTCGAGGAGCTGGACGAGGCGGAGACCAGCATGGTGCTGCGCCTGCTGGACCAGGTGGACTCGATTGCCGCCTCGGACGCCATGACCGAGCGCGCGGCAGGCGATGGCGGCTTCGCGGCGCTCGTCGACGCGGCCCGGCTCGAGGTCAGCCGCCGCCTCGACTGACCTCGAGCCCCACCGCACAGAGGTCCCGGGCTACTCCGGGTTCTCGCTGCCCCCCGGCGTCTCGCCGTGTCCGGGCATGCTCGGGACGCGGTCGTGCGGCGTCGACTGGTCGCTCCAGCGCAGCACGGCGGCGACGTCGTCGCGGACGTGCGGGTCGTCGTCCTCGACCAGCAGGACTCTCGCGTCCTGCCCCACGACGGCCCACGCGAGGGCCGCGTCGGCCCGCACCTCCACCGGCTTGGACTGGCCCGCGGCGACGGCGTCCTCGCGCGTGGTGCCGAGGCCGAGCGGCACGGCGCCCGACCAGAGGATGATGGCCGACGACGGTTCGTCCCGCAGCACCAGCTGCTCCACCTGCCCGCGGCGCAGCGCGTCGACGGCCGCGTCCAGACCCTCGACGGCGCGCTGCTGGCGGCTGAGCTCCTGTGCCAGCTCGCCCAGCACCTCCTGGCGACGCCTGGCGCGCGCCTCGTCCAGGGCCTGCACCACGGCCTCGTGCTCCGCGTCCTCGGACGTGCCCTCCGCCCTGCCGCCGGAGTCGATCCGCACGAGCACCTCCGACGCCGCGTGCCCGACCCGGGATCGCAGCTCGCCCCAGGCACGCTCGTCCCCCGCGACCACCACGACGTCGGGGGCGTGGCGGCGCACGACGGAGTCGATCTCGCGGGCCACGGCCTCGGCGTTGCGCTCCCAGGAGTCCTCGACCCGGGCCTCGTACCGTCGCTGGGACCAGCCTCCTCCCGGGACCTTGTGCAAGACCTCGTGGCCGCCCTCGACGACCTCGGTCCGGGCACCGGTGCCGAGCCCGCCCACCACGTCGATGTCGGCGCCCGAGCGGTCGAGGCGGACGACGGCATACGGGACGAAGCGAGCCGCGGCGCGCAGCAGCTGCATGAGGTGCGGAACTGGTCCGTATGCCGCCTCCTCTCGAGCGGGGCGCCCGGGCAGGAGCCGGTCGACGACCAGGCCGTCCGGCCCGGCCACAAGGACCCTCGTCACCTCGCCGCCCTCGCCCGTGGGGGCGACGGCCTGCGCGGCCACGATCTCGACGACCTCGTCGGGCGCGCCGTTCTCGCGCAGCTCGCGCTCGAGCACCGCCCAGCGCTGCTCGACGTCACCGCCAGAGGCACGGTCGACCGCGGTGGCGTCGAGGGTGACACTGGCAAAGGGGCCGGCCGCCTTGCCGAGCTCGGCGAGGTCCGCCAGATCGGAGAGCCTCATGAGCGCACCTCGCTCGTCTTGGGACGGGTCGGGGCCGCACAGGCCACCCCGAGGTCGAGGGGGCGACCAGGCCGGGCCGGCCTGGACTGGTTGCAGATGTGGGCTGTCATGGCCGACCCGTACCCAGCCCTCAGCCGGCCATTCCTTGTCAGCGCACGACTCAGCGCGAGGACCGTGTGCGTGCCGGGGGGACAGCCTTGCCGTCGTGGGCGGGCCGGAGGTTTGACCGGCCCCCGCCGGGGTACTCGCAAGGCCACGGCGCGCACCGTTCTGCGCCGTCCACCAGTGCGACATCCACCACACAGAGAGGATCCGGCGATGAGCGAAACCCAGTCGTCGACCACCCAGGCCGCGCGCGACGTCGGCGGCCAGGGCAAGGAGGCCGCGAAGGACGTCGCCTCGACCGCCACGGACCAGGCCACGCAGGTCGCGCGGGAGGCCCGCGACCAGGCTCGGAACCTGCTGTCCCAGTCCAGGAGCGAGCTCACCGACCAGGCGAGCCAGCAACAGTCACGGATCTCCCAGTCCCTCAGAGGGATCGCCGACGAGCTGCACTCCATGGCCGACAACTCGGAGCAGGACGGCATGGCCACCGGCCTCGTTCGCGAGGCCGCCGGCCACGCGCACAACGCCTCGCGCTGGCTCGAGGACCGCGACCCGGCCAGCGTGCTCGAGGAGGTCCGCGGCTTCGCCCGCCGCCGCCCCGGCACGTTCCTCGCGGCTGCCGCCATCCTCGGCGTCGTCGGCGGTCGGCTCACCCGGGCGACCGTTGACGAGAAGCGCGACGACTCGTCCGGCGGCGCGTCGAACGGCTACTCCCCCACCCACTCCACCGCGGGCTTCGGCGCCCCGGCGGCCACCGGCGCGGTCGGGACGGGAGACGGCTTCCCGACGGCCGGTGTCGAGACGACGGGGACGACCGCGAGCCCGGCCACCACGCCCCTGGAGACCCCGGGCTACGGCACCGCCGCCGAGGAGGACATCACGGCCGGTGGCCCGCTCGGTGACCCCGCGTCCGAGGTCGGCAGCACGCTGCCGCCCGAGC